>NZTZ01000008.1 GCA_002703265.1 Chloroflexota bacterium | reverse complement strand
AAAAATAGGTTTAGGCATAAATGTTGCTACTTTACCGTGTCTTTTAGCTACATTTTTGACGACATATTTATAAGCCATTACATCATCAGCAGTATCAAGAAGAGTGTTGTAAACAATGTCAATTTCTCCCTGACCTGCAGTTGCAACTTCATGGTGTTGCTTTTCTACTTTAATTCCAAAAGAATCTTGCATAATTCTTATCATTTCGTTTCTAATGTCCTGTTGCGTATCNACTGGAGAGACAGGGAAGTAACCACCTTTATGTTTAGGCCTATGCGCTTTATTAATTGTTTCTCCATCTAACATGAATGGATTTCCAGANTTCCAAATACCTTCATCTGAATCAACATTATGAATACTATAATTTGGGCCATAATCAAATTGAGCTGAATCAAAAATAAAAAATTCAACNTCAGGACCCCAAAATGAAGTATCTCCTACACCAGTACTCTTAAGATATTCTTCAGCTTTTTTTGCAATATTTCTTGGGTCTTTGTTATATTTTTCTCCAGTTACAGGATCCTTAATATCTGCAATTACTGTTACCTGACCGTCAACAAATGGGTCTATTTTTACGGTAGATTGGTCTGGAACCAATAACATGTCTGATTCATCGATAGATTGGAATCCTCTGATGCTTGACCCGTCAAACCCTGTACCATTTGCGAATAAACCATCGTTTACTTCACTGATAGGAACAGAAACGTGTTGCCAAACTCCAGGAAGATCAATAAATTTTATATCTAAAACATCACAGCCATTATCTTTCATTAGCTTTAATGCTTCTTTAGATTCATTTGCCATACTAAACTCCTAGTTAAATCTTTAATCAATTTTTTTTTGTTATTCTATAATAACTATTAGGTGTTACAAAACTGTTAATTACTAGCTATACAAATTTATGATTTTAAGAGGAAATGACCCAAACTTAACAAAAGGCTACTTGAGTCAATGGATAATAGACAATCCTGATAAAAGATATGATCTTTCTGGACAAGTATTTGAGAATAGAGATTTCTCTGGTTGGAGAATGTCAAAAGTTCTTTTAAACAATTCTAAATTTATTAGTTGCAATTTTAGCAATGCTGATCTTTCTGAAATTTCAGCAATAAATTCTGAATTTATAGAAACAAATTTTACAAAAGCGGCTTTATATAGAGCAAATCTTTCTAGATCAATAGTTACCAATTCTAATTTTGAAAATTCTTGGTTATATCGATGTGTTTTTTCAAATGCAAAAATTACAGATTGCAATTTCTATTTAGCTAAATCTCAAAAAGTAAGATGGCCATCAGATTTTAGATTAGAGAACTAATGTTATTTAAACTTTTTTTTGTATGGTAAAGTATGTTCCAATTGTCAGTAATGATATTGATAAAAAGAGTATAAATCCTAAACTTTCTCCCAATAAGAACCATGATATAAAAATACCTATTATTGGTTGAAATAAATTAAAAAAAGTAACTTTTCCAGGTAAGTAACTTCTTAATAAATATGTTTGTAAAATTATTCCTATTCCTGCTATTAGTATTCCTTGATAAGCCATAGATAGTATTAAGCTAATCGAAAAAGTTATAAAGCTTTTTTCAAACAATAAAGATAAAATAATTGACATCAAAGAGCCTACCACAGCTTCAGAAATTATAATTTGTGGCTGTCCCACTTTTTGAGTAATGTGAGAAACCCAAATTAGCCTTCCTCCAAGAAACATAGCAGAAAATAACATTAGGATATCTCCAAATAAGTATTCAGTAATATTTTGATTTATTGAATCCCAAAATAAAACAACTACTCCTGAATATGCTGTTATAAGCCCAAGAACTCTAGATAAGTTTAATCGATCATTAGGGGTGAAAAAATGTGAAAAAATTGCAGCCCATAATGGAAAAGTTACTATCATAATAATCCCATGACTTGCTAAAGTATTGGCTTGGCCTATATTATAGAAACCTATCTGAGCTGCAGGAAGCAAACCTGCTAAAATTACAGGAAAAACATGCTCTTTTTTTACAGCTAAAGATTGCTTCTTATAGATTGCCCATATCAGAGCAACGATACCTCCTAAAGTAAACCTAAGAAAACCAACCATAAATGGTGTTGCGTAATTAAGGCTTATTTTTACTGAAGTAGGATTTCCTGACCATAGAAAAGCTACAAAAAAAGATAAAAAATATCCTTTGTTATCTAAATTTTTTCTTTTATCAGTAGGCATTTATTTTTCTTTAAATTTAATAAAATCTTTTATTTTTTTTATACTTTTTTCACCCTCATGCTCAACCCCTGATGAAACATCAACACCCCAAGGATTATGTGATTTTATTAAATCTCCAATATTTTTTGGATTTAATCCTCCTGCAACAAAAACTCTTTTATTGAAAAGGGTTTTATATTTATCCCAATTAAAACTGACACCTGTTCCACCAGAAGATGATTTTGAATAGGTATCTAATATGACATAATCAGATTTTTCTAAATATAAGTTTATTTTTTTATTGATTTCTTCAATTTCTAATTCTTTTTTTATATGAATGGTCTTAATTATTTTTTTTTCTATACCTTCAAGATATTCTATAGATTCGTTTCCACATAGTTGAACGTAATCTAAATTTAGATCGTTAGATAACTCGTTGACTAAACTTTTATCGTGATCTTGAAATAGACCAACTAATTTGATTTTCGTTTGTTTTGAGGATAATTTTTGGGATATTGCTTTTGCAGATTTACTATTTATAAATCTTTTTGAACTTTCTATAAAATTTATACCTATAAAATCTATGTTTAATTTTGTTAATTCATCAATTAATCTAGTATCTTTTATTCCNCATATTTTTATCTTTGTATTATTCATTTGAAGAAATTTCTTTGATAATTTTTGATCGATTTGTAGATCTCATTATTGATTCTCCCACAAGCAAACCATTAGCACCTGAATCGATCATTCTTTTTGCATCATTTGAATTTTTTATTCCACTCTCAGCAATCTTAAATATATTCGAGGGGACCATAGAAGAAATTTTTTCGAAATTTTCTAAATTAGTATCTAAACTGTCTAAATTTCTATTGTTNATACCAAGAATATTAATGTCAGCTTTTAGAGCAAAATCTAACTCACTTTCATCAAAAATTTCAACTATTGCACTCAATCCCAAAGATTTTGACAATTCATAAAATTCTAAGTATTTTTCCATACTTAGTATTCTTGTTATTAATAGAATGCAATCTGCACCTAATTTTTTTGCTTTATATATTTGATATTCATCGATGATGAAATCCTTTTGTAGAACCGGTACTTGTTTATTTTTAGTTATTTCAAGAACATCAGATAAATCTTTTTCGCTGCCCATAAAATAATCTTTCTCTGTTAATACTGAAATTGCATCTGAGCCTGCTTTTATATACGTTTCTGCTTGATCTTTAGGAATAAGGGATTGATCAAGATTGCCTCCCGAAGGAGACTGTCTTTTCATTTCTGAGATTAGAATATTTTTTTTAGTAAGAATTTTTTCAAGAGAAAATATTGTTTCATGTTCAGGTTTACTTTTAATCAACTTCTCTAAAGGAATTGAAGCCTTTTCTTTTAATAAACTATCTTCTTTTGCTGATATTATTTTGTCTAATATTCCCATCAGCTTCTATTTGTAAAATCTTTTAGTTGATCTAATTTTTTGAGTGCATTTCCATTAAAAATATTTTCTTTGGCNATCTGAANACANTCATCNATACTTTTGTTTTCTTCAGCAAGATGCAATGCCATAGCTGCATTAATAGAAATAGAGTTTAAGATAGCCTTTTTTTCTTCATCAGAAGATTCAGATTTCATATTAAAACAAGATAAAATCTTTTTTGCAGATTCCTTAGGAGATTTTACTTCTAAATGCCTTGAAGAGCCTAAGTTTTTACGCGATTCAAAAATATTTTCAGAAAAATTTTCTTTTGAATCAAAAACATATGTATTTTTATCAATTTCTATCTCATCAGCTCCTGATTCTCCACTAATGGTAATTATTCTATCTAATTCTAATTTTTTTCCAGCTTGAGCTATCTTTTTTGCATAATCTTTATTTGGTGTCCCTATAATTTGTTTTTTTACATTAGCTGGATTAGTTAGAGGACCTAAAAAATTAAAAATAGTTCTGATACCAATTTCTTTTCTCAATGGAGCTGCATATTTCATAGATGGATGAAAAGTTTGAGCAAATATGAAAGTNAGNTCTATTTCATGTAGACANTTTTCAACAACTTTTGGCTCTAATGAAATTTTTATGCCTAATTCTTCTAAAACATCTGCAGANCCACTATTTCCTGATGCNGCTCTATTTCCATGCTTAGCAACTGGTATCCCATANGACGCTANAACAATTGCTGATGCCGTTGATATATTAANCCACTTTAATCCGCTTCCTCCAGTACCACATACATCAATTGCATTTTCTTTACCTTTTATCTTTATTGAAAATTCCCTCATNACTGCTGCCATACCAGCAATTTCTTCAAATGTTTCNCCCTTAATTGCGAGGCTTGCCATAATTACTCCAAACTGAGAAGGNAGAAGTTNGCCTGACATNATTTCATTCATACAAAACTTTGATTCTTCAAAATCTAAATCTGTACCTGATGAAACTTTANTAATTATATTTTGTATATTCATTTCATTTTCAGAAAATTATTTAATATTTTTTTTCCGTGCTCAGTTTCTATAGATTCTGGATGAAACTGNACTCCTTCTAAAGATAAANTTTTGTGTCTAATTCCTTGAATTNTACCCGAATCACTTCTGGCTGTTATTTCAAAGTCATTGGGAAGAGTATTCTCATCGATAATTAATGAATGATATCTTACAGCTTTAAACNGATTNGGTACTCCATCAAAAAGNCCTTTCCCATCATGGNTAATTTCAGAAATCTTNCCATGCATTATNTCNTCAGATTGAATAATCTTTGCTCCATAAGTATTGCCTAAACATTGATGACCTAGGCAAACTCCTAAAACAGGAATTATTTTTGAAAAATATTGTATTGAATCATTTGAAATACCTGCATTTTCAGGATTTGATGGGCCTGGAGATATAACAAGATGTGATGGGGATAGATTTTCTATTTCTTTGATAGAAGTTTCGTTATTTCTTAAGACTTTCACTTCTTTCCCTAGTTCTGATAGATATTGAAAAAGGTTATAAGTGAATGAATCATAATTATCTAATAGAACAATCATTTTAAGTTTCTTTCAGCATCATCAACAGATTTNATAAGGGCCATCATTTTATTTAGAGTTTCTTCATATTCATAATCAACNTTTGAGTCAGCAACTATTCCTCCACCAGCTTGTAAATAAACAGTTTTATCNTTCAGTACCATTGTCCTAATTGCTATACATGTATCCATATTTCCATTGAATGAAAAATAGCCAACACCTCCTGAATAAGGACCTCTTTTATCAGGTTCTAATTCTGAGATTAATTGCATTGCTCTAACCTTAGGAGCACCTGATACTGTACCTGCTGGGAAAGCTGCTCTCAAAGCATCAAACTCATCATATTTATCATCTAAAGTACCTGTAACNTTAGATACTATATGCATTATGTGTGAGTATTTTTCAATTTCCATTTTTTGATTAACATTGACTGTNCCAGGCTTAGAAACTCTACCAACATCATTTCTTCCTAAATCTAACAACATTAGATGTTCAGCTAGCTCTTTTTCATCTGAGATTAGTTCTTTGGCAATTTGATCATCTTCTTCTTGATCTTTTCCTCTTGGTCGTGTCCCAGCTATNGGATGNACAGCAATTTCTTTATNNGTAGATTTTACTAGAAGTTCTGGCGATGCTCCTATTATTTGGAAGTCTTCGAAATTTAACATGAACATATATGGAGAAGGGTTTATTGTTCTTAGGCATCTGTAAATGTCTATAGCTGATGCTTCTGTCTTTTTTGTAAGTCTTTGTGAGAAAACTATCTGAATTATTTCCCCTGAATAAATATTTTCAATACATTTTTTTATNGCAGCTCCATAATCCTTTTTGGTCATATTTTTTTCATATTGCGATATTAATTGATCCTTAGTTTTTTTATCATCATTACTTATTGATGAAATATTATTATGTTCTTTTGGNATTGGTTCTTTAATTAACTTATATATTTCTTCTATTTTTTCTAAAGATTCTTTGTAAATATTCTCTATATTTTTATCTTCATCTATTTTTGCATAATTAACTATAAAAATTGTTTGTTTTACATGATCAAAAACAACAATAGAATCTGTAATCATAAAGATTGATTCAGGGACATCAAGAGTAGANTTTTTGTTTTTTGGAACTGATTTCTCAAAATAAGATATAGTCTCGTATGATAGGTAACCTACAGCTCCTCCTGTAAAAACAGGCAACTCTTCAATTTCAGGGACTTTATAACTATTGATTTCATCCTTAATTATTTTTAATGGATCAATATTACCTAATTCTTCNTTATCTCCTGTNTTTATTATTTTTTTAGGATTTGTACCTATTATTGAGTATCTAGCTAAGTTCTCACCACCAGTTATTGATTCTAATAAAAAGGAGTAGCGATTTTTCGATAACTTTAGATAAATTGATAAGGGNGTATCTAAATCTGCTCTGATTTCTCTAAAAGTAGGAATCAAATTGTATGTTTTAGATTTATTAATAAAGTCTTGAAGTTCAGCTTTATTGATCATTATTACCAAATTTTCTTATAAGTTGAGACTTTCATTTTATCACGAACCAGTTCCATGGTTTCATTTGCCGAAATCCTTGCATTTGAAACACCTTTATCTAAGGCATCTTCAACTAAATTCATGTTTGATTCGAAATAAGCTCTTTTTTCTCTTATAGGGTCTAAAAATACATTAAGTATATTAGCTAGGTAAGTTTTTATTTCAACATCACCGATATTACCTTGTTTGTATCTTGCTTTAAAATCTTCTACATTGGCATCATTCTCTGTGAATGCATCTAAGTATTGAAATACAGGATTTCCTTCAACTTTACCTGGAATATCGGCTCTTATTCTATTAGGATCAGTGTACATTCCTCTTACTTTTTTTTCTACAGTCTCTTTTGAGTCGGATAGCAAAATAACATTTCCTTGGCTTTTACTCATTTTGCCTTTTCCGTCTGTTCCAGATAGCCTTCCTACCTTGCCTATNAGNGTTTCAGGCTCAGGAAAAACTTCNCCATACATTCTGTTGAATTTNCTAGCAATTTCTCGAGACATTTCTAAGTGTGGAGCTTGATCTTCTCCAACTGGAACTAGATGAGCCCTTGGNAGTAAAATNTCAGCAATTTGACTNATAGGATAATTATAGAAACCTGCACTTCTTCTCTCAATNGGGAGAGAATCTAATTCTCCTTTTAATGTAGGNTTTCTTTCAAGCATNCCAAGTGGNGTAATGAAAGANAATAGCATAGATANTTCAGCATGTTCAGGNACNTAACTTTGAATTACAAAATTAGANTTTTCTGGATCTAATCCNACNGATAACCAATCTAAAGTNACATCAATAACTGAATTTTTTATCATATCCGTCTCATGAAAATGNTCACTTAGGGCNTGATAGTCAGCAATCAAAAAATTACAATCATATTCATCCTGAAGAGATATCCAATTATGTAGTGCTCCAACGTAATGACCTAAATGTAACGCACCTGTTGGTCTTATTCCTGTTAGTATTCTTTTTTTTGTCATGGGAATGTATTTTTTATTTCTAAGTTAATTGTCTCCAATTTTCATCCAATTTTTCATAGATATTCTCATACTGTTTAATGAGATTTTGGTAAATTTCTAGGTTTTTTCCCATATAATCTAGATTTTGTTCAACATGGTGATTGTTTTTTGATCCAATTATTATTACATTTATTTCTTTTCTGTATAGAGTGAACGCCATAGATAACTCAATAGGGTCTATTTCATTGAGTTCTATTTCAATATTTTCAGTCATNTGCATAATTCTTGTGAAATATTCATCATAAGCACTTCCAAAATGATCGTGAGTTTGTCCTTTATAGTGGTTCTTAAGCCCCAACAAAGCTGCATTCCCTATTGGTCTTTTTGCAATTATCCCTAAATTTCTTGATTTAGCTTCAGTAAGTATGTTTTTAGTCCTTGCTCGTTGATCAGCTATGCTGTAGCTGGTTTGTAAAGTATCAAATAAATTAGATTTTACTGCCCACATAGCAGCTTCATTATCTCCCGAATACCCTATATATTTTATTTTTCCTTCTAATTTACAGTCTTGAAGTGCTTTTATAACATCACCTTGTTCAAGTAANTGAGTTTCGCATGAATGCAATTGAACTAAATCAATGACATCAGTTTGTAAATCTTTCAAACTGTTTTCTACTGAATCTTTNATTTTTTTATAAGTCCATTCAGAATCAGGAGATGTAGTTCTTCCTGTTCCAGCTTTAGTGGCTAAAAAATATTCATCTCTTCTATGNCCAACAGATTTTCCAACTATAGACTCACTGTCAAGATACATTGCAGCAGTATCAAGAAAGTTAATTCCATTGTCTAGTGCAGTATTTAATATTTTGTCAGCTGTGTCATACTCTGCTGAACCTAACTGAAACCCAACTTGAGCTAGTCCTAGACCAAGCTTACTAACATTTGCTCCTGTTTTACCAAAAACACTATTCTCCATAATTAATTTCCTCCTTTAAACAAAATTGCAAAAAGAACTTTCGATCTTTTTGCAATTTTGACTTTATATAAAAAATATATAAATATGAACTATGAAGCTTTACCAATCTTGAACATCTTAGTTCCACATTTGGGACAAGTTCCTTGAGTAGCTGGTCTACCATTTTTCATAGTTATTTGTTGGGGATTACTCATAGTCTGCTTCCCCTTGCATTTCATGCAATATGCTTCCATGTTTCCTCCAATTGAAACCTTAGTTTTATTTGGATACTAACTTTATATACTATTCAGAACAAAAATACCATATTGAATTATGTTCATTTTACTCTAAAACAAGTATAAAGACCTCTTTTCCTGTAATTTAGATAAATTACCGCTAATTTTTTTAAATTGTTAAAATATAATTTATACGTATAAAAAATACAATTAATATATTGAAAAACACTGAATCTATACTGAAAAACATTGAAAACCTAAAAAAATCTGCTTCTGACGAAATAAGTAATAATTCTCAAAAATCTGATCTTGAGGATTGGAGAATTAAGTATTTAGGTAGAAACGGAGAATTATCTTCTTTGATGAAAATTATGAAAGATATTTCCCCAGATGAAAAAAGAATAATTGGACCAAAACTTAATCAACTAAAGAATGATCTAAATCATTTGTTTGAATCATTTCAATTGAATAATTCACAAACTCAAAAATATGTAGACAATTTTGATATAACGCTTCCTGGACGAAATATTTCACACGGAACTTTGCATCCGACAACTTTGATCATAAGAGAAATTTGTGATGCTTTTAGATCAATGGGATTTCAAATCCATGAAGGAAATGAAATTGAAACAGAAAAATATAATTTTGATTTATTGAATATACCTGATGATCATCCTGCTAGGGATCAATGGGATACCATTTGGCTTAATTTAACAAATAATGAAAATAATTATTTACTAAGAACTCATACATCACCCATGCAAGCAAGAATAATGGAAAAAAATAATCCTCCTATAAGGGTTGTTGTGCCTGGAAAATGTTACAGATATGAGGCAACAGATGCAACTCATGAATGGGAATTCCATCAAATAGAAGGCCTTGCAATTGATAAAAAAATATCATTTTCCGAATTGAAAGGAACTTTATATCAAATGGCAAGAAAAATTTTTGGATCAGATCAACAGGTTAGATTTAGATGTGACTTTTTCCCTTTTGTTGAACCAGGTGTTGATATGTCAATTTTGTGGGAAGGACGATGGATTGAAATTCTAGGAGCAGGTATGGTGCATCCAAAAGTCTTAACAGGAGTTGGATATGATCCAAATGAATATAGCGGATTTGCATTTGGTATAGGTCCTGAAAGAGTTTCAATGCTAAAAAATAAAATAAAAGACATAAGGAATTTTCACGCAAATGATTTGAGATTTCTAAGTCAATTTGTGAATTAAATTTTATGAAGTTATCAATAAACTGGCTAAAAGATTACATAAGTTTAAATAAATCTGTTGATGAAATAGCAGACTCATTAACTATGATAGGCAATGAAGTTGAAGANATTATTACAACTGGAGATATTCCCGGAGTAATNGTAGCTGAAATCAAAGAAATTATTCCTCATCCCAATGCAGATAAACTGCAGTTAGCTAAAATTTATGATGGGAAAAATACTCTAAGTGTTGTTTGCGGAGCCCCAAATATAAAAGAAGGGCAAAAAATATTTCTTGCAACTATTGGAACCAATCTACCNGATCCAAATAATAATAGTTATTTTGAAATAAAAAAATCAAAGATAAGAGGAGAATTATCTGAGGGTATGATTTGTTCAGAAAAAGANTTNGGAATAAGCGANGATCATGAAGGNATAATGGTCTTACCAAATGATTATGANTTAGGANNATCTATAAGCAATTATTACNCAGAGACTATTTTAGATATNGATGTTACNCCAAATAGAGTAGATTGTCTTTCAGTTGTTGGTTTAGCAAGAGATTTATCTGCAAAATTCTCTNAGAGATTAAANTTNGANTATCAAGTAAATTATCCAANTGAAGAAAAAACNTCAATCATAGCAATTGAGGATAAAGATATATGCTTTAGGTACACTGGAATTCAAATTGAGTCTGTAAATATTAAAGAATCTCCAGATTGGCTGAAAAAGAGATTGATTTCAATCGGTGAAAGACCAATAAATAATATTGTAGACATAACTAATTATGTAATGTTTGAAATAGGCCAACCTCTTCATGCTTTTGATCAAGATAAAATTGATGGAAGCAAGATATATGTTAGAAAATCAAAATCCAAAGAAAAAATGCTTACTTTAGATGGAGAGAATAGGGCACTTCCTGAGGGTAGTATAGTTATTGCTGATCAAAAATCTCCAATTGGCTTAGCAGGCATAATGGGAGGAAAAAGCTCAGAAATAACATCTGATACCACTAATGTTTTTTTAGAAGCGGCCAACTTTAATTCGTCTATGATAAGAGCCACCTCAAAAAAATTAGGATTATCTACAGAAGCTTCAATGCGTTTTGAAAGAAATCTTGATCCAAANCTTGCAATCTATGGTNTATCTAGAGCAGCAGATTTGATAGTAGANCTTGCTGGTGGCAAAATTAATCAGAAAATTCAAGACAACTATCNNTTAAAGATTAANGATCAAAAAATTATTCTTAATAAAGANAANTTAAGAAATCATTTAGGCTTAGATATATCCAATAATCNAATTGATCAAACACTAGATAACTTAAATTTTCATTTTACTTNTGATGAAATCAATCAAATNTGGGAANTAGAAAAACCTTTTTGGAGGACAGATATTCAAATTCCAGAGGATNTTCATGAAGAGATCGCAAGAATTATTGGATATGATGAAATTCCATTAACTTACTTGTCAGGCAGTGTGCCAAAATGGGAACCAAATAAATCTTTAGATATCAAATATCTTTCTCAGGACCTTATGGTTGGTGCAGGATTAAGTGAAGCAATTTCCTACTCAGCAATTTCAGAAAAACAACTCTCTTTTACTCCAAATATATTTGATATAGGAGAAAAGATAACTTTGGCAAACCCTATTTCTAAAGAATATTCAATACTTAGAAAAAGTCTTATACCTTCTCTAATTTCAGCAGCATCAAGAAATTCCAACAATTGGAAAGGCCCAATAAAGCTTTTTGAAATAGGAAATGTTTTTTTTGAATTAGATTCAAAAGTTATTGAAAAAACTATGCTCTCAGGAATATTAACAGGACCAAGACANGAAATTTCTTTGAATTCTGAATCTTCCAAATTAAATTATTTTGANATNAANGGTATANTAGAAATGCTTTCCAAGAATCTTAATTTNGATTTTGAAGTAAAAGAATCTAATGATAAGTTGTTTTCTGAAAAATCNNCAATAATTTATAANCGAAATATAGATGAAAATATTGGTTGTATGGGTGAGCTATCCAAAGAAACAATAGAANAAAATAATTTTTCATCCTCCGAGGTAATTGTTTTTGAAATAGACNTATCGAAAGTAATTAAGTGNCAAAATAAGTTTATTTATAAGGATTTTTCTCANTACCCACAGGCTCATAGAGATTTATCTCTGATTATTGATAGATCTGTAAAATTTTCTCAAATTAAGGAGATTATTTATGGTGAAAACTTAGTAGAAGATTGCTTGATTTTTGATATTTATGAAGGCAATGAAATTCCTAGTGAGAAACGAAGTATTTCTATAAGAGTAAATTATCAATCGCCCAGAGAAACTCTGTCATCAAAAAAACTTGAAAAAGTAGAAAAAAATATTTTATCTAAACTTGAAAAAAAATTAGGTATATACATTAGAGAGTAATAATGTCAAAGAAGAGAAAATCCCATTACCATGCTGATATGCTTTCAGTTGAAGAAGCAAGAGAGAAAATATTATCTGTATTTAATAAACTAGAAGAAATAAGTGTTAATCTTGAAGATAGTCTTGGTTATGTTATATCAAAAGACGTAGTTTCGAAAATAAATGTTCCTCCTTGGAACAACTCAGCTATGGATGGTTATGCTGTTTTACTAAAAGACGTCAAGAAAGCTTCAAATGATAATATTGTTTATTTAAATGTTATTGAAGAAATTGCCGCAGGTAATATGCCTAAAAAGTCTATTTCATTAGGTCAAGCATCTAGAATTATGACTGGAGCACCTGTCCCAGATGGGGCTAATGCAGTAGTTCCATTTGAAGATACAGATGAAAATCAATCAAAATCCAAAGAAAAAATAGGAATAAAAATTGATGTAGTTGATTTTGAAAATATTAGAAAATGCGGAGAAGATATTTCTGAGGGGGACAAAGTAATAACTAAGGGTACAGAAATAACACCTGCAGTAGTGGGAGTGCTTGCATCTATTGGATACGATCAAATTGAAGTATACAGAAAGCCAAAAGTAGGTATTCTATCTACAGGAAACGAATTAATTGAACCTGGTGAAAAACTAGAAAAAGGAAAAATATATAATTCAAATTCTTCGACAATTGCATCTCTTACAGAGCAGTATGGAGGAGAAACAATATCTCAGACCCATTCTGAAGACACCATAGAAGATTTAGAAAAAAAACTTTATAACTTCCATGATGTAGATCTGATTGTAACTTCTGCAGGAGTATCTAAAGGAGATTATGATGTAGTAAAAGATGTTCTTAATAAAAATGGAGACATGAACTTTTGGTCTGTAAATATGAGACCTGCTAAGCCCCTAGCATTTGGACAAATAGTTATCAAGGATAAGAAAATACCTTTGATAGGCCTTCCTGGCAATCCTGTGAGTGCTATGATAGCTTTTGAAAAGTTTGGAAGATACGCTATTGATAAGATGAGTGGAAAAAAAATCAAGCACCGTCCAATTATTAAGGCTACCCTAACAGAAGATATACATAATTATGATGGAAGAAGACTTTATGCAAGAGTTAAGGTTTCTAAAGAAGATTCAAAAATTATTGCAACTCCATTAAAAAATCAAAGTTCTGGTGTACTTACATCAATGTTTTTATCAAATGGTTTAGCTATTTGCCCTTCAGGAACTGATATACTTAAAAAGGACCAAAAAATTGATGTAGAAATGTTTGGTTGGAACGAAGATATTTCCGAAATACTAAACTAAAAAAGGTAGTGATATGACAACAAGTGGAAAAGAAGACATAAAAACTGATGATAAATTTATTATTGATTTTGAAGCATTTGAAAAATCTGAATTATCTATTAATTTCCTAATAATTGAAAAGTTTTTTGATCTTTCTGAGAGAAAAACACTGATGTCATTATCTACAAAAGAACTCTTAGCTAAAGTGAAGGATATAGATAAAGATCTTGAAGAAAAGTCAGAGGATCATTTGTTAAAGAAATTTGTTTTACCTGGAACATCACTTATTGAAGCTGTTTTTCGAATACTTATTCTAAATGAGAACAAGGGTATGACTATTAATCAGATGGAAGAAAAGCTTAAAATTGCTTGGGCCACTGTTATTTATCTTAAGTCTTATACCAATGAGACTATTTCAGAAATGCTTGTATCTGAAAATGAATATTTTATTAAGAAGCAAGATTAACTAATATATTTTCTTGAGTTGATAGTTTGTTTGTGTGACCATTTGAAAAAGAGCACAGCTAATGTACCCAAAAAAATAGCATTTCCTGGTAACCACATAATTAATCCTCCTATCTTTTGATCTTCTATAGCCTCTATTCCAAATAATCTAGGTATGTTTTCTCCATAAATTACCCCATCAGCAAGCGTTATAAACGCTGCTACTACAGCAGTCGGTGTAACTGCTAATAGTAGATAAACCATTCTTAGCGCTAAGTTTAATTTTTTTGAACCTATACTTAGTCCTATAACTGGCCACCAAAATAGAATGCCGCTAATAAAAAAGAAGAAATGCTCGCTGTAATGAATTAAATCAAAATTTAGAGCTAAATTAAAAAATACAGGAAGATGCCAAGTCCATAGAGAAATCACATAAAAAATCAATGTAAATTTTGGAGAAGTAATTTTACCTAAAATTTTTCTTATAATACTTTTTGGCCTTATAAAATCAGCTATACCAATTCTTATTAATCTAGGGAAAAACCAAATATTAGCTGAAAAAAACAAACCAGAAAGCAACAAAGGAGGAACGATCATAATCATAATAAGATGTTGGATCATATGAACCCAAAAAGTTTCTTCATATTGTGCAAAAGGTCCAACAAGAGCTATTAGTAAAAAAACATAGGCAAAAAACCCTCTCAAAAATTTAAAAATTTGACCCTTTGATTTGTTGTTATTGATTAATTTATAGGAACCAATTGTATAGATAGTAAAAGCTGTAAATAAGAAAAAGAACATAGTAGAATTTATGCTCCACTTTAGAAAGAAATCTATTGCTGATATTTCATTATTCAATTTATCTTTTTCTGATTATCCACCAAAACCATGAAATGCTGATAAAAGAATAAATAATGAAAATATGAAAACNCCAATTACCATACATGTCACAAATACATATGAGAAGAGTTTATGATCAAATCTTAGATGCATAAAAAAGGCTACAACTAAAGCAAATTTTATAATAGAGAACCCAAGCATTGCAGGAACTAGAATATATCTTAATCCTTCTTGATCAAACCACCANACTTCAACAAGAGTTATTATTCCAAGNATAGCTGCTATANCCCAGTANTAAGNTGGGCCNGCATGACCNTTACCTGANGTNATCCAGACNANAAAANCTTTTGTTTTTTGNANGAAACTTCCAAATGGATGTTCGTTTTGAGGGTTTGCTTCAGCTTCTGATGTTTTTGGTATTTTCCACCAACCATTTCCATCATGATGAAATAAATCTTTAAAAAAAGACAATTTTATTACTCCTATCTAGTGTGCAGCTTCCCATGGTATTCCACCGGGAGGTACTCCATCACCAGCTGTTATTAAATATAATAATCCAAAAATTATAATCCATACAATATCAACGAAATGCCAATATAGTCCTGCTATCTCTAAATCTACAGCATTATCGCTGGTCAAATTACCATTAAATTCGTTGTANAGTAAGAAACCTAACCATAATATTCCTAGTGAAACATGGGCTCCATGTAAACTTGTTAGGGTAAAAAAGGTAGATCCAAATAAATTAACTTGAGGAGTCATTCCAATGTGAGCAAAGTGACTAAATTCATATACTTGAAAACCCATAAAGATTAATCCCATTACAATCACAGCAAACAACCAAAATTTAGCTAACCCCATTTTTGATTCTTTTAAGTAATGCAATGCTAAAACTATACCTAATGAACTCATTAAGAGCACAAATGTACTAACTGTGGTTATAGGTATATCAAGTGTATCTGCTGGATATGGTCCATTTAAGCTTTTATTTCGATAAGCCATGAAGGTTCCAATAAAGGTTCCAAAAAACATTACGTCTGAACCAAGAAAAGCCCACATTAGCAATTTTTTATTGCTAACTCCAGTAGAGTTATTTATCTCTTCACCATGGTGTATTGTTACATTATTGCTTGACATTATTCCTTCTTTCTAATGATGGCTTTTATCATGAGGTTCATTTACAGGCTCAGTCGACCAACCTATAGACCCCCAAAAAACTAGTATTAATCCTATTGTTACTAAAGCATAAGTGTACATTACACCTAAGGCTGCTATCGACAATCCTATACCTATAAAAAGAGGATAGTATGATAAATCAGGTAGATGAATATCATCTTCATTAACTTTTGAAGTGTCTTCAACTTTANCTTTAGGTTCTAGAGACCCTTTAGGGCTACCTTCTAAAAGACTAGGATATTTTTTATACCACCAGTCATCTATATGAGATACTTCAGGAAGTTTTGCGAAATTATAGTGGGGTGGAGGAGATGATATAGACCATTCTAAAGTTCTTCCATCCCATGGGTCACCAGANGCAACTACTCTTTTTTTCATTGAATAGATTACATTGAATATAAATAATGAAACAGACACAGCAATGATAAACCCACCTAGAGTAGCAGCTAAATTAGAGGCTTCCCAACCCATATTATCTGCATATGTATATATTCTTCTAGGCATACCATCAAGACCAACCCAGTGCATAGGAGCAAATTGAAGATTGAACCCTATCATCATCAGTATAAAGTTAACTTTTCCAATTTTATCGTTCAAGAAATATCCAAAAAACTTTGGCCACCAAAAATATAGTCCAGAAAATATTGCAAAAATTGCTCCTCCAAATAGAACGTAATGGAAGTGGGCAACAATATAGTAGGTATCTTGTTGTTGTGCATCAGATGGTGATACGGCATGAGTTACACCTGATAGTCCTCCAATGGTAAACATTGCTATAAAACCTATTGAAAATAGCATAGAGGTAGTAAATCTTATAGATCCACCCCAAAGAGTTGCCATCCAGTTAAATATTTTTACACCAGTGGGTACAGCAATAAACATTGTAGAAATTGTAAATGCAGTATTTGCTGCAGGGCCTAGGCCAACAGTAAACATGTGATGGCTCCATACAAACCATCCCATAAATCCAATACCTGCACCAGAAAACACTATGAAGCTATAACCAAATAGGGGCTTTCGGGAAAAAGTAGGCAAAACTTCTGANACAATTCCCATAGCTGGAAGTATCAATATATAAACTTCAGGGTGTCCAAATAACCAAAAAATATGTTGCCAGAAAATAGGATCTCCGCCNGCTTCAGAGTTGAAGAAATTAGTTCCATATACTCTATCAGCAGTCATTTGTATTCCTGCTACACCAAGTACAGGAAGCGCTAATACAATAAGTATTGAAGTAATAAAGGTCATCCATGTAAATACAGGCATTTTCATTAGAGACATTCCAGGAGCTCTCATATTTATTATAGTTACTATAAAGTTCAATCCAGCAGCTATCGATGCTACTCCAAGCACGTTAAGTCCCATAACCCAATAAGTCATTCCATGACCAGGGTTGAACTGTACAGTTGAGTTTGGAGGATAACCGAACCAACCGCCATTAGGAGCCCCTCCAGTAAACCAACTAATGTTCATAAGTATTGAACCGAAAATAAAAACCCATAAACTAAGAGCATTAAGCCTTGGAAAAGCTACGTCTCTAGCTCCAATTTGAAGAGGAACCAGCCAGTTAAAAAATGCAGCTGAAAGCGGCATTACAACTAAAAAGACCATAGTTGTTCCATGCATAGTAAATAGTTGATTATAGAGTTCAGGGCTTATAATTTCAGCTTCAGCNTGTGAAAGTTGAACTCTAATAAGCAAGGCTTCGATTCCACCCATAATAAACCAAAAGAATGAAACTATTCCATACATAGTTCCTATCTTTTTATGATCTACTGTTCCTAACCACGACCAAATACCATAATGTGCCATTGGTCTTGGAAATATTCTTGGTAGTTGAAACTGTTTTGGTTTACTTATTGTACTCAAATTACACCTCTTTTATTTATTATAAGTAGCTGAGCTTTCTTGAGAAGGCTTCAGGCTTAATAAATATTTTGCTATTTGATTAATTTGCTCATTTGAAAGTTCATTTTCATCTCTGTAAATTGAAGCATGATTTTTCATTCTTGTTCCAATTTTGATCTCATCTGGATTTTCAATCCATTTAATTAAATTTTCTAGATTATTTTCTTTTATTCCTGCTGCAAGAGTTATTCTGTTTCCATAGTGAGTTAGATTAGGGGCTGAAACAATTGCGGAATTTTCCTTGTCATTTTTCCATTCTTCCCATCTATTGTATTGTGATGTAATTTCTTTAGTGTAGGCGCCTTTTTTATATGAATCATAAGTATGACACATGCTACAGTTTCCGACAAAAAGTTTTCTTCCTTCGTCTTCATCTGATCCAGAGGCTAACTTAGCTGGGGGAGTTCTCATTTCATCAAGCCAATTTTGATAATTTTCAGGAGTATGAACTATAACTCTAAATCTCATCATTGCATGTGCAATTCCGCAGAATTCTGCACATTGTCCATAATATAATCCTGGTTCGTCTGCTTTAATATATAATTGGTTTTCATGATTAGGGACCATGTCTACCTTCCCAGCTATTTTTGGGATCCAAAAAGAGTGAAGAACGTCTTGAGATCTAAGGTTAACAATTACATCTTTATCTTCAGGGAGATGAAGTTCATTAGCAGTAACCACTTCTTCTGTGGGATATTTGAATTCAAACCACCATTGATGTCCAACTGCTTCAATTACCAGAGAATCTTCTTCTTCTGGCATTACCTGTGTCTCCCATATTGCTAGAACAGTAGGTATAGCTATAATTACAACAATAATTGCAGGAATTATTGTCCATGTTATTTCAAGCTTTAGATTTCCATGAGTTTGAACGGGAAGTTTGTCATCTTTCTTTCTATATTTGAATGTGAGATATATAATTCCTCCCTCAACAATAATGAATACGACAACAGCGATCCAAAAAGTGAACATAAATAGGTTCTTTTGAAGTTCAGCTATGGGACCGTGGGGATCAAATGTTGATTGAGGACTATCTGAGTTACAAGCTATTACAAATAGTAATAGCGAAAACATCAAACCAAGCCCAATTATAGATTTAATTCTCTTATACATATAATTTTTTGGATTTAGATAAATTAAAATTAATTTAATTCTAAATCCATTGTAAGATTTTTTACTGTTTTAGACACCAAGAATTATAGCATTTATTGGGTTTTATTGTAATTATCAAAAAAAACATAATAAAATAATTTATTTATGAGAATATTAGTTGCTACTACAAATTTAGGTAAAATAAAGGAATTTCAAGATATATTTCCATCAAAAATTGAAATATTAAGTCTCAAAGATCTTAATATTGATATAGATGTTGTTGAGGATGGAAAAACTTTTCGTGAAAATGCTTTAATAAAGGCTAATGAGTACTACGATATATCTAAAATTCCAACTATTTCTGAAGATTCAGGTTTAGTAATTGATTATTTGAATGGGGAGCCAGGAATATTTTCAGCAAGATATGGTGGCAAAAACTTAAGTGATGATCAGAGAGTTGATTTAGTTTTAAGAAATATGAATGGAGTTGAATCTATCCAAAGAGGTGCTAGATTTATATCTGTCATATGCGGNATAGGGTTTTATAAAGAACCTCTTTTTTCAGAAGGTATAATGGAAGGGTTTATTTCTGATACTAAAGATGGAATAAATGGTTTCGGTTATGATCCTATATTTATTCCAGTGGGTAAAAATGAAACAACAGCATCAATGTCAAAAGATGAAAAAAACAATATCTCACATAGAAGGAAGTCAATAGATAAATTTCTTAAAATGCTTATTACAGATAAAATTATTTAAATGATGAAAAATATTTTTGATAAATANAACAGGCCAGTTAGAGANTTAAGGATTTCAGTTACAGACCGATGTAATTTTCGATGTACTTATTGCATGCCTAAGGAAGTTTATGGAGAAGCTTTTAAATTTTTACCAAAAGAAGAATTGCTTGATTTCGATGAAATCGAAAAAATTGCCAAGAGTTTTGCAGCTTTAGGAGTTACAAAAATAAGATTAACAGGGGGAGAACCACTAGTTAGAAAAAATATTGAAGATTTAATATCAAAACTTTCAAGAATAAATGGNATAGAAGATATAGCTATGACTACAAATGGTTATTTACTTGAACCAAAAATTGACTCTCTTTTAGAAGCAGGGCTAAATAGAATTACTGTTTCTCTTGATGCTATTGATGAGATTACATTTAAAAAAATGAGTGACCAAGATTTTGATGTAAATAAAGTTTTGTCGGCTATTGAGACAGCTAACAAAAAAGGATTTGATCAAATAAAGATTAATTGTGTAGTTCAAAAGNATGTTAATGANCATTCAATTCTAGACCTTATAAATTATACAAAAGGATCAAATAATATTGTTAGATTTATAGAGTATATGGATGTTGGTAATCTTAATGGATGGGAATTATCACAGGTTGTATCTATTAAAAATATTTTAGAAATCATTGAGAAGGAATATAAAGTAAAACCNTTAGAAGAAAATTATCAAGGTGAAGTTGCTAAAAGATATATTCTAGAAGANTACTCAACTGAATTTGGATTTATAAGTTCTGTTTCAAAACCTTTCTGCTCAACTTGTACAAGGGCAAGAATAACAATGGATGGTAAATTAGTAACTTGTCTTTTTGCAAATGGTGGATTTGACTTAAGAAAACCACTAAGNGATGGCTGTTCTCAGAAAGAATTGCATAAAATTATTACAGGTGTNTGGCTAAACAGAAATGATAGATATTCAGAAATTAGACATAAACTATCTACAAAAAATCATAAAAAAATTGAGATGTTTCAGATTGGTGGTTAGAAAATAATGTTAGAAAAAATAACAATTTTTTCTGATGGATCATCNCTTGGTAATCCTGGTCCGGGAGGATATGGGGTAATTATGAGATGGAAAGACCAGGAAATAAAAATTTCTGAAGGATTCAGAAAAACAACTAACAATAGAATGGAACTTCTAGGTCCAATAACTGCTCTGAAAAAATTAAAAAAACCTCAAAATGTCCTAATCACAACTGACTCAAGATATGTTATTGATGGTATTGAAAAAGGGTGGGCAAAAAAATGGAAGCAAAATAACTGGATGAGAGATAAGAAAAATAAAGCATTAAATTCTGATCTTTGGGAACTACTAATAGATCAATGTGATTATCATCTTAGTGTAAAGTTTAAGTGGGTAAAAGGGCANAAGGGCCATGCTGAAAATGAGGAATGTGATTTGTTAGCTAAAGAAGCAGCAATGTCTAGTGATCTTAAAATTGATGAAATTTTTGAGTTGAAGGAATTAGAATAATGGAACAAGATAAATTATCACATCTTGATAAAGATGGATCAGCAAATATGGTAGATATTTCTGAAAAAAATATAACTACTAGGGCTGCATATGCGTCATGTGTTGTATTTCTTTCAGAAAAAGCATATCAATTAGTCAAGAAAAATCAGATTGAAAAAGGTAATGTACTGAATATTGCTAAAATTGCTGCAATTTCAGCTTCAAAAAAAACCCATGATTTGATTCCACTATGTCATCAAATACCACTTAGCAAGGTTGATGTTGAATTTATATTAAATGATGAAAAAAATACTATTAAAATNCAATCTACAGCTTTAACTGATTGGAAAACAGGTGTTGAAATGGAAGCTTTAACAGCAGTTTCAATTGCGTCTTTAACAATTTATGACATGTGTAAATCAGTAGATAAAAGTATAAAAATAACAGATATTAAACTAGATAAAAAAACTGGTGGNAAATCTGGGNCCTATATTAGAGAATAAATATTTTAATAGAATGTTTTTTTCTAACACTTTTTATATAACAGTTCGATATGTAAAATGTTAAACTAGTTGTTAATAATTATGGCTACGTAGCTCAGGGGTTAGAGCGAGCGCTTCATAAGCGTTAGGCCGGTGGTTCAATTCCACCCGTAGCCACCAAAAAAAGAGAATAATCATGAATAAGCCTAAAGTAGTNGTTACAAGAACTCAATTTGAAAATGAAATGGAAAGNCTAAGAGCAGTTTCAGANCTAGTAGTTATTGANTCTCCAAATCCCCCAAGNAAAGAAGAACTCAAAGAAAAAATTTCAGGAGCNACTGCATTNTTTGCTCATATAAATGACTCGGTAAATGGAGAAATAATGGATGCNGCTGGNCCTTCTCTNAAAGTTATAGCAGAATTTGGAGTAGGTTATGACAATATTGATGTTGAAGCTGCAAATGAAAGAGANATNGCNGTAGCTAANACTCCTGGAGTNTTGACAGAAACTACTGCATCTTTTGCGTTTACTCTTATGCAGTCTGCTGCAAGAAGAATTGCTGAAGGNGATAGATTTGTTAGAAATGGTAAATGGGCTCATTTTGAACCTCTTGATTTATTAGGATATGATCTCTCTTCATCGGTCTTAGGAATTATAGGATTTGGAAGAATTGGATCTTATCTTGGAAAAATAGCTTCAGATAACGGAATGAAAGTTCTTTACTACAATAGATCTACACCACAAGAAACCTATGGAGCGGAAAGAATGGACTCAATTGAGGATCTTTTAGAAAGATCTGATGTTGTCTCATTGCATTGTCCATACACTCCGGAAACTAAGAATTTAATATCAAAAAATCAGCTCAAAATTATGAAAAAGACATCTACCTTAATAAATACTGCCAGAGGTCCAATTGTAAATTTAGATGATGTTTATCATTCTTTATCTACAGGAGAAATAGCTTATGCAGCTTTAGATGTTACAGATCCGGAGCCTATAAATATGGATCATCCAATTTTGAAACTGGAGAATCTTACTATATTGCCACATATAGCATCAGCGACTGTTGAAACTAGAAAAAAAATGTCACAAATGACAGTTGATAATATTATTGAAGGTTTGCAAAATAAACTACCAACATATTGCGTTAACTCTGAAAACATTAATTGGTAGCCAGTTTTTTTATGTACAATCATAATAAAGCAATATTTTGCGCCTGTAGCTCAGTTGGATAGAGTGCAGCCCTGCGAAGGCTGAAGCCGTGAGTTCGAATCTCGCCAGGCGCGCCATTTTGGAGGGAAGAATGTCCATAAGTTTCATAGATATAAAAAGCGAAAAATTAATTGATGANGGAAAAGAATTTGGAAATACAGGNCAATATAAAGAAATTATTGGACTTGCAAACTTCAAGCTCAATCCTGAATTAGATCTTAATAAAAANATTACTGACATAGATAATCTACCTAGAAATTCAGAAGGATTAGTTGAATTTTCAGCAGATATTCATATGATGCTTCCTGTTGATATGAATAAATCAAATAAAAAAATTATTTATGATGTAAATAACAGAGGAAATAAGGTCATGTTATCTCAATTTAACTCTGCATCAAGAGGAGTTATGGTTGCAGGAATTGCTCCTGAAGATGATATTGGGAATGGTTTCCTGATGGAACAAGGTTATACTCTTGTTTGGCTTGGGTGGTCTAATGATGCTCCTCCAATTGACGGAAAATTAAGATTATATTCTCCTGATTTAAATCAAAATGGACATCCAATAATTGGTAAAATATATTCACAGTTCCAACCTCTCAAAGACGTAAAACAAATCATGCTAAGTGATAGGATGCATGTTCCTTTCCCCGCATATGATACAAACGATCAAGAAGCTGTTTTNAGTTACAAAAAATATCCTGATAATGATCCTGTAGTAATTCCTAGAAAAAATTGGAGATTTGCTTGGAATGATGGAAATGAAATTTTAGATAATCCAAATTTTATATACATGGAAGAAGGTTTTAAGGCTGGAATTATGTATCAAATTTCATATAAAGCATATGGAGCTAAGGCTACAGGTTTAGGTTTAGCAGCTACAAGAGATCTAATTTCTTATCTAAAATATTCTGATAGTGATAATAATCCAACAAATTCTCAAATAGAGCATGCGTATGCTTTTGGAGTATCTCAGTCTGGAAGATTTTTAAGACAATTTATATATTTAGATTTTAATTATGATGAACTTGATAGAGAAGTTTTTGACGGTATTATTCCTCATGTTGCTGGTGGTATGAGAGGTGAATTTAATCAAAGATTTGGGCAAGCATCTAAGGATTTACCATCTGTAATAGCTCAATTATATCCTTCAGCGTCTTTGCCAACTGATGATATTGAAAAATCTGACAAAGATGGATTGATGGAAAACTTTAGGAAAAGAAAGTCTAATGCAAAAGTTTTTTTTGTTAATACTGGTGCAGAATACTGGAGAGGAGATGCGTCATTAATTCATACGACCTCAGATGGGAAAGAAGATATTGATGCTCCTTTAAATTCTAGAGTATATCATTTATCTTCCTGTATGCATGGTCCAGGAATTTGGCCTCCAACTGATACCCAAGAAGCAGATGGCATGAGAGGGCAGAATTATCTTAACTCTATAGACTATACTCCTTTGATGAGAGCCCTTCTTGTTAATTTGGACAATTGGGTTTCAAACAATACTGAGCCTCCTGAAAGTAATCACCCTAAAGTTTCAGATAATACTGCTGTTAATCCTAATTCACTGAGAGAAAAATATACTAAAATCCCAATATCATTTCCTGAACATTTTTCATTTCCAAGAAAGATGAACTTTGGAGATGATGAAAGTATTATTAATAATTTACCGCCCCAAAATGGAGAATTTTATGGCTCTTTAGTTTCTGATGTAGATGATGATGGGAATGAAATTGCAGGTATCAAGCATCCTGATGTTGCTGTACCTCTTGCCACTTCAACTCCATGGAACTTAAGGCACCCAGATGTTGGAGCTCCTTATCAAATAATTGGATTAACAGGAGGACCCAGAGGAGCAACTGTACCTTTTAAGAAGAAAAAAGATGATGATAATAATGATTCAAGAAAATCTATAGAAGAAAGATATAAATCTAAAGATGAATACTTGGGTATGATTTCAAATTATTCAAAAGAATTGATAAGTAATAGATTTTTACTTGAATATGATTTGGAAAATATTCTTGAAAGATCAGGAGCAAGATGGGATTATTTTACAAAATAGCTGTTATAAATAATTAGGAGTATATATGTGTGGAATTTTTGGTTGCGTTGGAGAAAGTGACGTTACAAATTTTTTAATAGACGGATTAAAAAGATTAGAGTATAGAGGTTATGATTCAGCAGGACTTTGTATTCAAACTGAAGATAGAAATATAGAAGTAATAAAGTCTTCTGATTCAACTTATCCAGTGGACGTACTTAGAAAATCTTTAGAAAAATCAAAAATAAAATCAAATGTTGGAATTGGACACACAAGGTGGGCTACTCATGGACCCATAAATAATATTAATGCTCATCCCCATTTTTCTTACAGCAATAATATTTCTATAGTACACAATGGAATAGTGGAAAATTATGACTTTCTTAAGAAATTTTTGATAAGAAAAGGTGTAATTATTAATAGTCAAACAGATTCTGAATTAATAGCTCATATGATTGATTTAATGTTGTGTAGTATGGGTAATTTAGAATCAGCAATTTTTTCTGTATCAAATATGATTGAAGGTAATAATACTGTTGCATTAATGTACAAAGAAATTCCTGATTCTATATTTGGATTTTCAACGGATCCTTCAGGTGGATTAGTTGTTGGTGAAAAAGATAATCATAGGTTTTTGAGCAGTGATTCATTTGCTTTAGAAAAATTTTGTAAATCAGTAACTTTTACCAATAAGGATGATTTAGTAATTATCACAAAAAATTCTCTAACTATCATCGATCAAAACAATTTACCTAGAGTACCTAAAAATATTAATTTAAATAAAGAATCATATATCCCAAAAAATGAAAATTATGATTTACAAACTGATTTTATTATTGAAAAAGAAATATCAGAACAGAACCACACATTAAAAAACTTAATAAATAAAAGAATGTCTGACAAATCTCAAGATGCTTTTCCTGAAATTAATAGACATAGATTGCTATCTTCGAAAAAAATAATTTTTACAGGTATGGGTTCTTCCTATAATGCTGCACAGTACGGATCGTTACTCTTTGAAGATTTACTTGAAATAGATACAAAAGTAGAATTTTCTTCTGAATTGAAAAATAAAAAAATAATTGATCCTCAACAAACTACTGTTTTTGCTATAACTCAATCAGGGGAAACTGCTGACACAATTGAAGCTATTAGGAATACTAAAGAACAAGGGGCTTATGTTGTTTCAATAGTTGAGGAACCAAATAGTAAAGCTGCAATTAATTCTGATTCATATTTACTGTTAGAAACTGGTAAAGAAATTTCTGTTGCTGCTACAAAAACTTTTTCATCTACTTTATTAATGATTAATTCGATATGTATGTATGTAGCAAGCTTATTAGAAAAAGATAATCTAACTATCCATAAAGTAAAAGAAGATTTTACAAATATAGATAATAATGTTCAGAAAGTTCTTGATTGTTGCGATTATGATTATCTTAGAGTTTCTAAATTTATTTCAGAAAGTGAAAAAGTTTTTTTCATTGGTAAAAATCTATCTTTTCCAATAGTCAAAGAAGGATCATTGAAAATTCAAGAAATTTCAAAAATAAATTCTAATTCATTTATTGAAGGTGAGTTGAAGCATGGACCTAATGCTTTATTAGATAAAAATACAACTATTGTTTCAATAATTGGACCTGGAGACAATATAAAGAAATCAATTAGTTGNCTTAGGGAAATTTCTTCAAGAAATGCCAATATTATTACTATTAGTTTTACTGAAAACGAAGAGTTAAATGAATTATCAAAATATAATTTTGTTATAGAAAATAATAATAAATATATATTTCCAATTTTAGCTGTNATTCCTTTGCAGAAACTCGCATTTATGTCTGCTTTGAATCTAGGATTAGATCCNGATAGGCCTCAAAATCTTGCTAAAACNGTTACAGTTGAGTAAATTTTACCAATCAACATTAAAATCTCTAACTGCATTTCTCCAAAAAATATCTTCTAATTGATCGTTACTTAATTCACAAATTATTGACGCTTGTTTCATTGCAATTAGTTGTTCATAAATACAAAGTATAGGTCTATTGGTTGTATGAGAAAAAGTTAGAGACGGAAGATTATCTGTTTCAACCTGTTGGTGAGCATGGCCATATGCTGTATAAGCACCATGGAAAGAGACTGATTCTACCGCATCACTACCGTAGAAAATTCTTTTATGATCTTCGTTATTAAACAGAGTAATATATGGCCTTATATCTGTAACAGCCGATAGATCATACCAAATGTTTGGAAGGTTCCTTAGAGTTTCTATTCCTTNTTGGATAGGCCTATACGTAAAAGATCTAGCAATATGAGCAAGAATCCATTTAATATTAGGATATCTTTTTGTAGTAAATTCAGTTAAGTCTTTTAGATTTTTTTCATCTCCACACCCATCTTCTCTAGACAGATGTAATGTTACCCAAAGTCCCAATTCATTTGCTAATTCTAATTGTTCATGAGGAAGATATTCATCTATAGTACAATTTGCCATATCTCCTGTAACTGAATACATTCTGTAAACTTTTAATCCTTGAAATCCTTTATTTTTTATATCTTTTTCAATATCTTCCAAAGAATCTGATGGTGTAGTCAGCCTATGAGATCTAGTTAATTTATTATGACTTAGTTCATTGTATAACCAGTCATTATACTCATTTATTCTTGTTCCTAAAGCTGGTCTTCCTAGAATTAAGTTATTTACGTCTCTATTTGGAAAAACGGTTTTTTGCCACCCTCTTATACCTTCAAAATCAGCATCAGGGAATACACCTTTATGCTCACTAGAATCATCTATTAGGCTATTATTTAGCATATGTGCATGGCAATCATAGATTCTTTTTGGAACCCATTCTTCTAGTTCTTCATACCAAAAGTTTTTGTCATGTTCTCTGTAATCAATTAATTCACTAGTCATAGCTTACCTATTTTTCTTCTATTTCTACAAATCCTATTGTATTCATTGCTCTCCTAGCAATAATTTTCCAGTTACCTTCAGTGTTATTTTCTTTATTGAAAGCTTTATATTTACAATGAGCAGCATTTTCGTTAAGATATTTCCAGGATTCAACATCAATACCATCATCATTAGTCTCAAGAATAATTTCTTGAAGTATCAATTTTGGTCTAAATTTATTCTCATACAAATATTTGATCTCCTCACAACTTTCTGGAAGAGAAACTAATTTAAGAGTGTTTTCTTCTTCATTGGAACAACCAATGAATAAAAATAATACAATGAACAGTGTTGTGAGAAATATTTTCATATAGAAATTATAAATGAATTTTTGAAATAATTATTCAACAACAATAATTAGATTTACTGGTGGGCGATGAGGGACTCGAACCCCCGACCCCCTCGGTGTAAACGAGGTGCTCTAGCCAACTGAGCTAATCGCCCTTAGGTAAATATAATTTTATCAGTTATAAAATAATAAAAGACAATAATCATACTGATTTATCAAATTATTTATATTATAAATTCAAAAATCCATAGAACTGATAATCCAATAATTAAAGTAAATAAAATTGATTTTGAAACAAAAGCTACAACAATTGCAGCTAAAGCTGCATAAATTTTAGGATTATTTTCTGAAATCATAAAATTATTGTCACTAGTAATTATTGAGTTGATAATTATAGGAGTTAATACCGCTATTGAAACGTACTGTAATCCGTCCTGAATAAAATTTGGTAATTTCTTAGGCATGATTTTAGACAAAGGCAAAAACCGTGTGGCATAAGTTAATATTCCAGATAAAAAGATAACAGACCAAATCATTTTTTTCCCTTTCTAAAATTTGAAATTAATACTCCAATTATTATGCTGATAAGCGCAGAAGTTATAATCCACAAATTCCAAGGTAAATCTCTCAATAAAATTGAAAATAAGGCACTCATAATAAATACGATTAGCTTAATTTTAGTATTTATTGAAACTACTACTATAGCTATAAAAGATAAAGGAATTACATATTCTAGATTAAGAGAATTTGGGATTGATGGACCTATGAAGATTCCAATTAATGTTGAAATTTGCCAAGATGTCCATAATGTTATTCCGCTTCCCAATAAATGAAAGTGCATATATTTAGTTTTTTTCTCTTCAGAAAATCTTTTATATGAAATTGCGAAAGCCTCATCAGTTATTAGGTAAGATAATATTATTCTCCATTTTAAGGATAATTTTTTTAAATAACTTGATAGTGAAACTCCGTATAAAATATGCCTTAAGTTAACGATTCCAATAGTTCCAACAATCATGAAGCTTGGAGTAAAAGTAGAAAATAATTGTGCAAAAACAATCTGGCTAACTCCTGCAAAAATAATTATTGATAATAAANATGTTTGGATATTTGTNAATCCAACTTCAATTCCTAAAATTCCATATGCAATTCCGAAAGGAAAAACTCCTAATTGTAANGGGATTTCTTGCAAGCAACCATTTTTGAATTCTGAGAATTTAGTCATTTATTTTCANTNCTANGANTTAAAAGAAATTATGACTTAGTCTTTCTAAAATTCTATCTGCTTCTAATTGATCATATNTATCTAAATTTCTAATTGGNTCTCTAGAAATATTATTNTTAATTATNCCTCTTTTCCAAAAAAAATATTTATATGCGCTCACACTATACATGAATTCAAAATTTAAAGCTTCAAGCATCTTATTCCATACCTCNATTGCNTCTNTACTAACTTCTCCTTCTTTAGATTCAGTTAGTTTATCCCATAAAATTCTATGAGCTTCAAGCATATGTCCAGATGGCATAATTCCATTTGAACCTCTTCTGTATTCATCTATAATAAATCTACCACCAGCCCCACCCATAATTGACTTTAGGCCTTGTTTGCAATTTTCATTAATAATTGAGTGCATTTGAGAGGAATTAGCACTTTCTTCTTTTAGAAAATCAACTCTTTCTATTTCATTAATTATTTTTATTAAAGTNTTTGTAGGAACGGAAGGTCCTGCAGGCATTTTATTATTTTGAACCCAAATATCACAGTTGATTTGTTTTGATATCTCTTCATAAAAATTATAAAAATCAGNATCTGATGAATATCCTATTGGAGGCATTGCCATTACAGAAGATATTCCTAACTGTTCTGCATATTTTGAGCGTTCAATTACATGATGAATTGAGCTTCCTGTTACTCCAGCGATCAAAGGTATTTTTCCTTCAGTTACTTTTACTGTTTCTGCTAATATTTCATTCTTTTCGAAATCAGATAGTTTAGAAGCCTCAGAAACATTTACTGGAAGAAGAATCCCATCTGTTTTTTTTTCTATAAAATATTCGATACATTTTCTGAGAGAAACAAAATCAATTGATAAATCTTCGTTGAATGGTGTTACAGGTATACTATAAACTCCGCTGTAATTATTATTTTTCATTATTTCTCCTAGTAAATTAGCTATATGTAATATTTATTTATAAAATGAAAACATGATTTTTTATAGTTTACTAGATTAAGTTTAAATGAATTCAAANATACAAGGAATAAAAATAGGGCATTGGACAGATTTAGATAATAAAACTGGTTGTACAGCAATAATATCNGATATGCCTCTTGTAGCATCAATAGATGTTAGAGGAGGTGCTCCAGGAACAAAAGAGATAGCTTTACTCGATCCTATTGCTTCTGCCCCAAATATTAATGGGATAATGCTAACAGGCGGAAGTGCATTTGGTCTTAATGCTTCTGCAGGAGTAGTTAGTTACCTTGAAGAACAAAATATAGGGATAAAATTTGGAGGCAATACAATACCCTTGGTTCCTTCTGCTGTGATTTTTGATTTAGGAGTTGGATCTTCCAAAGTGAGGCCTAGTTTTGAAGAAGGTTATGCAGCCGCTAAAGAAGCAAAAGATGAATTTTTGACGGGAAAGGTTGGAGTTGGAACAGGATGTACTGTAGGTAAATTATTAGGTANTGATTTNAGNATGGAAGGNGGCCTAGGATTTTCTTCCCATACTTTTTCTGATGGTACTATTGTTTCTGCACTTGTTGCAGTAAATGCTTTGGGTTCTATTGTTAACCCTGAAAATGGTCAAATAATAGCAGGACCAAAAAGAGATGGAAAAATTTTTGATTCTTTAGATTTATTGGTAAATGGTAAGCCTCAAAAAAGAGGATTTCAAAATACCACAATAGGTACAATTATGACGAATGCTAAAATTTCAAAGGTAGATTGCAAGAGATTGGCTGTGGCTGCAAATGATGGTCTTGCCATGTCGGTTAGACCTTCTCATACATCTAATGACGGGGACTTGTTTTTTGCTTTTTCTAACAGTCAAATAGATACAAAACTTAGTATAGATCAGTTATTTGGAGCTTCAATTAAGACTACTTATCAAGCTATAAATAATGCAATTATTGAATCTAATTAGTCTTTACTAATTTTTGCATTGATCTTAGCTCTCTTTTAGGGTTAAGAAATTGTCCATAATCACTATAAGAGACTTCAGCAACATATATATTCCCTTCAGAATCAACACAAATACCATGAGGTGAATAAAACCTTCCTACACTTGGACCATAACTTTCTTTTCCAAGCCTTGAAAGCAACTTTCCAGATTTATTAAAAATTGAAATTCTTGGACCTAGGTCTGTACCTGTGTCGTTAGAAGCTATACCTGAAAAATATTCTCCTACATAAAATATGTCTTCTTTACCTCTTTTATCCACATAAATACATGCAGCTCTTGATAAATTTATCCATTGGTTGATGTATTTTCCTTCTTGATCAAAGATTTGAACTCTATGATTTTCTCTATCAGCAACATACACTAATCCTTCACTATCTGTAGAGATATTATGAACAATATTGAATTGCCCTTCTCCTGTTCCAGATTCTCCCCAAGAAAATAGATATTTACCATTTTCATCATACTTATGAACTTTAGCGTTTGAATATCCATCGGCGACGTAAAAATCATTTGTAGATTCATCAACCGCTACCTGAGTTGGAACTGCAAATGGCAGTCCACTCATTTTTTCAGCTCTTTCTCCTTCTTTACCTAATTGAAAAATAAGATTTCCTGAAGGATCAAATTTTCTGACTGTGTTATCTCCGGAATCAACACAATAAATATTATCCGAGTTGTCTACACTGATTCCATGGGCATTAGAAAAAGTATTTTCTCCCCAAGATCTTAGATAGTTACCTTCTTTATCAAAAATAATTATAGGCTTTGTACCTCTGTTAAATACTATGATCTCATCAACGCTATTTACTGCTACAGAAGTTGCCTCACTAAGTGTCCAATTATCAGGTAAATTACCCCATTCTAATCCACTTACTAAGAATTTGAAAGGACTGGATCCCATAGTAATAGGATCTCCAGACCTTTCCATTTCTTCATGGCTTGGTAGCCCATATTCTAAATTTTCTTTATTTTCATCACTCATTTATTTTCAATAGGAAGATCTGAGTTTCCCCATTCTATCCAAGAACCATCATAAACTTTTACATTATCATAGCCTAATAATTCTTGTAATACAAACCAGGTATGAGTAGCTCTTACGGCTGTTTGGCATAAAGTATAAACAGCTTTATCAGTCTTTATACCTTTATTTTCATAAATACTACTCAATTTATCTGCCTCTAAAAATTGGCCACTAGCATCTACAGCGTTTACCCAGTTAACATTTTCTGAACCAGGAATATGACCTCCTCTGTCAGCTCTAACATCTTTACCTGCATACTCATCAGGACTTCTTGTGTCACAAACAATTTTTGATGGGTCATCAACAGAATCTAATATTTCTTCCCAGCTTGCAATTAAGTTAGTGTTTGGAGATGATGTGAATTTATAATTTGACTCTGAAATAGAAGGACTATCAGTGCTTATAGGATAATCGTTTTCAGACCAATAAACCCAGGCCCCATCTAATAACCTAGAGTCTTTATGCCCATAAACTTCTAACGCCCACAATCCTCTTGAGGCCCATAGATTACTATTTCCATCATAAAAAATAACAGTATCATTTTCATTTATACCTACTGATGAAAGAGCCTCAGCTATATGATCCCCTGAAGGTAACATACCTTTAACCCCATTTTCAGCTTCCCATTGAAAAACTTCGTTTGGAGTCAATCTAACGGCTCCAGGAATATGACCTGAATCATATTCTTCTGCTTTTCTAACGTCAATTATTTTTACATTTTCTAAATTTTCATTTAACCATTCAGCTGATACTAATTTATCTGTATTTGAGTAACCTCTTTGGTCAAAACTTGAGTCAGAATCTCCTGATGAACATCCAAAAAACACTCCAATTATAAATGTTCCAATTATTAATAACTTTTTCATAAGTCCCCCTTATTTTAATTATTTTTTGTTAATGTTATTTTCCATTCACTGTTATCAATTTCGTCTATTTCAACCTCATAACCTCTTTTTAGTGCTTGAGGAGGAATAGTAGATAAAGCAGGTGAATGATCGGTAATTACTTCTAGAATATTTATATCCTTATTTGAATCTAATTCTTCATTAGTCTTTAGCATTGGATAAGGACAAATTTCTCCTCTGAGATCTAATTTTCTAGTTTCTTCATTACTCATTTTTATTCCTTTTCTAACGTTATGTGCCAAATATTTTCTACATATTTGAATTTAATTTTTATTTTTTTTTCAACAGCCTTAGGAGGTATATATTTCACAAGTAATTCCTCCCCAGTTAATATCTCTATTTTTCTACAATTTCCGATCCCACCATTACTAGAGCAAAGCTCATTTAATATTTCATCAACTCTTAAAAGCTGATCTTTGATAGGAGTTTCAATTAAGTTCATTTGATTTACTGTACTCATACCTATCCTATAAACCTTATAATCTTAGTCCCAACAAAGGCACCTATACCAAGACTTAATCCAAATAACCAACCTGATAGAGAAAATGATGGAATTGCGGAAAAAAATGCACCAATAGTACAACCAATTCCAAGACTTGCTGAGTATCCCATCAATACTCCTCCAGATAATGATTGAATATATCGTTTTGGTTCTTTAGGAGTTCTAATTTTGAATTCTTGGGATAACAAAGCAGATACTAAAGCTCCAAAAAATACTCCTACAGTACTTACAAAAGTATGTGAAATCAATCCAGAACCAATACTTGATCCTAAGCACCCACTTAATGATGAGATCCCTTTTAATGGGCCTTCAGATAAGTTGATTGATTCTGAAATACTCATTGATTGTTTCATTATCTCTCCAGTAACTCCCGGAGGAGAATGAAAAATAAAATAAATTATTGAAATGAATCCTAGAGCCACTCCACCCATAGTCGCTGTCCAGCTTTTTGAGAATATATTCTCAATATTTTCTTTTATAGTTTGAAGAAAAGTTTTTTCNTCTAAATCAGGTTTTTTTGAAATATTAAAATTTCTTACACCTGATTTAGTTTCTACATAAACTACTATGAAATAAACTAAAACTATTCCTATNATAGTTATTAATAAAGATAATCCATATCCAATCGATTGAGTTGANGGTAAAAATATTTTTGGTTCATTGCTAATAAAATTATCCCACCAAAAATCCCACGAAATTATTAGTAANATAGTCCCAATAAAAACTCCAATCATAGTTATGACGGAAGCAACATAACCTTCTGCAATTCTATATATTGTTCCCGAAACACATCCGCCAGCTGTAACCATTCCAACACCAAAAATTGTACCAGCAACGATTGTTGAAATCCCAAATGGTAATACATGTGCNGAAGANGGGTATTCTCCTGGTACAGGGTCAGGTAATAACCAAATCATTATTCCNATAAANCCTACAGAAGCTATTCCAATTGCAAGAAGAACGGCTTTCATATTNTGACCNGAACCAAACATAAATAAGTCTCTGAACGAAGATGCAAAACAAAATCTNGATTTCTGAAGAGTAAACCCTAATCCACAAGCTGCAATCCAAATTGCAGCATCATTAAAATTACTTCTTGAAATTGCATAAGAAAATACGAATACAAGTCCAAAAGAAATCCATCCAAGTATTTTCTGATTTGAGTATGTTTTTTCTGCTTTTAACATTATTTTTTACATAAAAAAAACCCCTTGATTGGGGTTTCTATTTTTGCTATTTTTTTTGATTTAAGACAAATTAAAGAAACCTGAAGCTTTTCATGCAACAGCTACAGATACAAATATTATTTGTTAAATTTCTTTTTGTCATAGATT
>NZTZ01000007.1 GCA_002703265.1 Chloroflexota bacterium | reverse complement strand
TCTAGAAATAGAAAAAAGATTATCCTCGAATATCCAAGGACTTAATAACCTGCTCGTACTTATCTGAGTCATTTGACTTCAAATATTTTAGTAGCCTTCTTCTTTTACCAACAATCTTTATGAGCCCTCTTCGAGAAGCTTGATCATGTTTATGGTGTTTAAAGTGTTCGTTTAATTGATTGATCCTACCAGTCATAGAAATAATTTGTGCTTCTGATGAACCAGTGTCTTTATCATGTTTGAGTAATTTATTTAGTGACGGATCGTTTACTTTGGACAATTTACTATTTTCTACCCCAAAATCATTTTTTCGATTTAGTTTACTATGGGGACTTATACCTTTCTTTTATCTCATTATTATTTCGTTACCATAAAATCATACCATTATTTGTACCAATAATAATTGTTTTTATGAAGCATTTTTTTTAATTCTTTTGAAAACACATATGAAAACTATGAAATTAGTAAAAATCTAAACAATCTGCACTAAGTTTACTTGACATTGTTAAAGTAATATAAATATGATGATATATAGATTTGAGTATATTTGGGATAAAATATGCTTATAAATATTATTAGTATGATGAAAATTATTGTTATACGTGTATAATATTATGGATATAAATCAATAAACTAAAATAAGTTATGCTTTGTTAGAGCTAGTAATAGATTTATCAAGGTTGTTTATAAAGGGGTAAACATATGAAGAGATCATTAATGATAATTTCGATCGTAACTGCTTCATTATTCATGTACGCATGTGCTGGAGCTACAGGACCTGCTGGAGCAGCGGGACCTGCTGGAGCACCAGGACTACCAGGTGAGCCAGGAATATCTGGAGAACCAGGAGCACCAGGACTACCAGGTGAGCCAGGAGCACCAGGAAATCCAGGAGCAACAGGAGCTGATGGAGCTGATGGAATACCAGGAGTACCAGGACCTGCAGGTAAAGAAGGTAAAGCTGGGTCAACATCAGGATTAACAGCAGTTGGATCAGGTGGATCAAGTACTATTGAATGGAGTAGAAATTCTGNNAANNTAGATATNCATCTAATTGGATCAGGATTTNCACCTAATACTGAAATTACAATTTCAGCTGTAAACTCAGCTGGATTTGGTAAGAATGTAGTTGGTGTTGATAAGTCAGGAGTTTCTGCCCTTAGTGCAGACAGTGCAGGATCATTTGAAACTACAATTTCATTACCAACAAGCTCATTCTCATGGGTAGATGAAGANGGTAACGGAATATTTCCTATAGCGATAACAGCTTCAGGTGGAGGTGACATAGCTCACACTTCAGCAATAGTTGTTGACGCAGTACCTGGAAACTAACCCCTTAATAAAGTTTTAAGAAAACAAAAAGAACCCGTAAAGTTTACGGGTTCTTTTTGTTTTAAATTTAAATAAAAGAAGATAAAATATTATTATGAGTGAAAATAATCTTAAGGCAATAGGTGTTCTTGTATTACTAGCAACCATAATAATGGGAGTAATTCACTTTATTTTTTAGTACCCTTTTTTTCCTCTTCTTTTACAGTCTTACCCATTTCTAATACTGTAAATATTGCTCCTATGAAAAGTATTGCAACAACAATAAATGCGCCTGATATTATAACTTCTGTACTCATTTCTTTGTTACCTGAAGTAATGTAGCAAAACTTAAAATTGATGGCACCCAGATACCTACGAAAATTGCTTCCATTTCATTGCCAGTNGTTAGAAACCAGAAATATACTGAAACNAGAAAAGGAATCAATGATGCAGCAAGCATNAGATAAAAAAATGATTTATTCTTCAAAATTTTCTCCAAGTTGATTCTTATTTATACTTTAAATTCTAACGATTATTTATTTTTTGAAAATACATAGAAGCTAAAAATAAATGATTAATGTCTCTACTTAAGTGCTAACGAAACTCTTCTAATTCTTCTTCCAACGACAGATCTGACAGTTATGAAACTATCGGATGTTTCTACAACATCTCCATTAGAAGGGATACGTCCAAGTTGAGAGTATATAAAACCTCCTATGGTTGATATCCCTTCACTATCTATCTTAAGGTTTAATTTACGATTAATTTGATCTATAGACAGAGTTGCATCAAGCATAAAAATTCCCTGACGAACTTCTTGTATCTCAGGTGGGTCAACGTCAAATTCATCTGATAATTCACCAATTATTTCTTCTATAAGGTCAATCACTGTAACAAGTCCAGATACTGTTCCATGCTCATCAAGTACCATTCCTATAGATATGTTATGAGTTTGGAATTCTTTTAATAATGTTTCAAGATTTTGAGACTCTGGAATATAAATCGGCTGTCTTATAAGATTGTTGATAGTTTTTTTGTCTATTTTATCTGTTTCTAGTGCTAGGATATCTCTTGCGAAAAGTATTCCTAAGATACTGTCTAAGTCTGAGCTATAAATTGGGATTTTAGAGTAACCCCCAACTGTCATTTTTTCAATTATAGAATTAATTGGCTCATCAATGGATGCTGCAACTATATCTGGCCTTGGTTTCATTATTTCACTTACTCTTAAGTCATCCATTCTCAATATACCTCTAATCATCATTAAGTCTTCTTGATGTGCTGGAATTTGATCTGATTCAAGTAAATCTAAAGTCTCAATTAGGGTGGCTGTAGCTTTATCATCATCATTAGATTCATTTGAAGTAGGAAGACCTATATATCTGATAAATTTATTAAATTTAGGTATGCCTGCAAAAAATTCTAAAAATTTTCCTATAAAAGTTGCTAGAAAAAATAATTTATTATTCAGAATAGAAAATATTTTATTAGTTATTACGATTGATAGCACCAATATTAAAAAGTAAAGGATTGATAGACTAATCAAATTAGTATTCATAAGATCATCAAATAATCCGGTTTGGTTAAGAAAAAGTATGAAAGAACTAAGACCTATACATATTATTAGGTTTCTAATAAATATAGCTAATATATATGCTTCGTATGATAGTCTATTTGATGACTGCTCTAGCGGTTTTTCATCAGTCTGATTAGAGGACTCAGATTCTTCATTATTCAAACCAAAAGTCCTGTAACCCAAAATACTTAATGAGTAATTTATAAAAATATAAAAAATTATTGAAAAAATTGAAATTAATAAAAATAAAAAATAATCCATATCTTAATTTTTCAAGCTCCTTGCAGGTTTTCCTGCTACTGTGTCTCCAGACAAAATATCCTCATTGACCACTGATCCTGCTCCAATGATTGCATCACTTTTAATGACTACAGGTGAGATTATTGTTGAATTTGAACCTATAAATACATTATCTTCTACAATAGATTTGTTTTTATTTTTACCATCATAGTTTGCCATTACAAATCCTGCTCCAAAGTTAACATTTTTATTTATTTCAGCATCTCCGATGTATGACAAGTGTTTAGATTTTGAATTCTTTCCTATTTTTGATGACTTTATCTCAACAAAATTTCCAATAACTACATTTTCTTCAGTTGAAGAAGATTCCCTAATAAATGAAAAAGGTCCGATTTCATTATTTTCTCCTATAAAAGAATCTAAAATAACTGAGCTCATCACAATTGAATTACTCCCTATAGATGAATTAGATATAGTTGTGTTTGGACCAATAATGCAATTCGAAGCAATTTTTGTTTTTCCTATCAAATATGTCGANGGATATATAACTGAACCTGGAGATATTTCTACAGAATCATCNATATAAACAGATTTTGTATCAATAATTTTTACACCAGAGGAAATTAGAGTTTGAGTATAATCTTCTTTAAATGAGCTTATCTTAGCTATTTTTTTGAATAAATTAAATATCGACGAAGGTTTCATTGGGTTTTGTGTTTAGACAGAGAAGTCTTAAAGAAAAGATTTGATTCATATAAAATTTCTGAAAATTCAATAAACTATTCATTTTGACTAATAACAATTAATAATATCATAAATATATAATTATCAGAAATTCATGGAGAGGTGTCAGAGTGGCTTAATGAGCACGCTTGGAAAGCGTGTGTACGTTAAAGCGTACCGCAGGTTCGAATCCTGTCCTCTCCGCCATNAAAATGNANAATATATAATTAATATATAATAAGAGTAACCCAAGAAAAAAATTATTCAGTTTGAGGTATNAAGTTGTCAAAAAATCTAGTTATAGTTGAATCACCTACTAAAGCAAGAACTTTACAAAGATTTTTAGGTAAAGAGTATTTAGTAGAAGCATCTATTGGTCACATAAATAATTTGCAATCAGGNTATAAAGCTAAATATACTGGCCCTGTTGTGGGTTTAGATGAAGACTTTGAACCAATATGGGAATATGAAAAAGGTGCAAAAACAAGAATCGATAAATTAAGTAAACTTGCAAANANTTGTGAAAAAATATATTTAGCTGCTGACCCTGATAGAGAAGGTGAAGGGATAGCATTTCATGTTGCAAATGCTCTTATTGAAAAAGGCCAATCTAACCAAAAATTTAAAAGAGTTGTTTTTCATGAAATTACAGAAAAAGCAGTAAAAGATGCTTTTGAAAAAGCAGGAAAATTAAATATGGATCTAGTTAATGCACACATTGGCCGAAGATTAGTAGATAGACTTGTTGGATTTTCATTAAGTGGCTTAACTTCATCATTATTGAGACTCAAGAGACTTTCTGTTGGACGAGTTCAATCAGTAGCAGTAAGCATTATTAAAGATAAAGAGGATGAAATAAAGGCATTTGTTCCAGAAGAATATTGGAATATAACTAATGACTTTTCAAAGAATAAAGAATCTTATCAAGGAAAATTATTTGAAATTGATGGGATTTCTGGAAAAAATCTCACTATTTCAAGTGAGACTGAAGCAAATAGTATAGAAAGCGAAATTAAAAAACTAGAGTATAAAATAAATTCAATTAAGTCTAAAGCCAGAAAAACTAAACCAAGGCCACCATTTACTACTAGTTCTCTTCAACAAGATGCCTCGTCTAGACTAAGATTAAGCCCTTCAAGAACAATGGCTCTAGCTCAACAATTATTTCAAGGATTAGACTTAGGTAATGGTGAAGAAGGTCTAATAACTTATATGAGAACAGACTCAAACGTATTGTCAGAAGATTCTTTGAGTCAAGTTGGTAGTTTCATTAAAACTAACTATGGTGATGATTATCATAATATAAGAAAATACAAAACAAGATCAGCAAATGCTCAAGAAGCTCATGAAGCGATAAGACCAACTTCAATTAATCGTACACCTGAATCTATAAAAAATTTCTTAAATGAAGATCAATTCAAATTATATGACTTAATATGGAGAAGAACAGTTGCAAGCCAAATGGCTGAAAGTGAAAATAAAAAAACAACAGTAATCACGTCTTCTGAGAATGATAAATATAAGTTTTTATCAGAATACGATGAATTAGTTTTTGAAGGGTTTAGAAAACTATTCCCACAAAAAGAAACAGATAAAATACCTAATATTAATGAAAAAGACACAGTAAATCTAGAATCTGTAATAAAAGAACAAAAATTCACTCAGCATACTCCTAGATACTCCGAAGCATCCCTTATAAAGACAATGGAGGAACTTGGCGTTGGGAGACCAAGTACATACGCAAGCATACTAAATACNATTAAAGAAAAAAAATATATCTGGGTGATAAATAGATCTATATATATTAGTCCAGTNGGAAATGCATTGGTTGAAGAGCTAAAAAAATATTTCTCAGACAGTGTAATGGATTATAAATTTACAGAAAAAATGGAAAATGATTTAGATCAGATATCTAATGGAAACTTAGACAGAAATGATTTTGTTAAATCATTTTGGAATAATTTTGAACCAATAAAGAATAATTATGAAAAGATTGCTGATGAAAATCCTAGAAATCCCAGTGAATATAATTTTCTTAGAACGAATATTATTTGTTCATCAGATACCCCTTGCATTAACTCTGAAACAGGTAAAGAATTCGAAGAAAATGATCCTCCTTTAGGTGATAAGTCNCTNAATGATAATCTAGAAAAACAAACNAGAATGATATGGATAAGATTTAGGAATAAAAATGGTGATGGAGGTTTTCTTGCTTGTGAAGATAAGGCATGTAAGGTTACTGCAGATGAAAGTGCATGGGCTGGTTTTGGAAGAAGAAGAACAAGAACACTCGAAGCTCTTAAAAAGGCTATGAAAGAAAAGTGCATTCACTAAAATTTAATTAATTTCTAAAAATTATAGATGAAAAATTCCTGATAATTTCGCATAAATTTATACATAGAGTTTGTATAAATTTTTATTATGATAAATATATGAAGGTAAAATCAATAACAGGAAAATTAGAAGGTAGTATAGATACTTTTTTAGAACAAAAAAAACATCTTTCTGAATATTCCATAAGAAATCATAAATTAGATATTAGTAAACTAATCTTTTTTCTTAATGAAAACTTAGACCAAGAATTTAATTTAGATTTAGTTAGGAAATTTATTTCTGAATTAAGAAAAAGCACATCAAAGACTTCCATAAGAAGAATAATCTCAAATATTGGGACATATTTTGAGTATTTGATAGATCAAGAAAAAATAGAAAAAAATTTCTTTTCAGAAATAAGTCCTCCTAAAATAGGCAAAAAATTGCCTTCAATTGCTACTACAGATGAAATTGATGAGATGATTCGTTGCATAGATAAGAGTAAGAATCTAGGTAAAAGGGATCATGCTATAATTGAGTTTATTTATTCAGCGGGTTTGAGGGTTTCAGAGGTTAATAACCTTAATATTCAAGATATAGATTTAAATCAAAATCAAGCAGTTATTTTTGGAAAAGGCTCTAAGTATAGATCTGTTATATTTTCTGAGAGTACTTCAAAGATTCTAAAAGATTACTTAGAAATTAGAGATAATTCAAAAAAAGAAAAGGCTTTTTTCCTAAGTAATTCTGGGGTTAGAATTTCAATAAGAAGTATTCAGCATATTGTGAAAAAGTATATTAGTTTAGCTGGATTAAATCCTAAGTACCATACTCATACTCTAAGGCATTCTTTTGCAACTCATTTACTTGATGGAGGAGCAGATCTTAGAGTAGTTCAAGAACTTCTGGGGCATACTTCACCTAAAACTACAGAAATCTATACTCATATCTCTGTAGAAAAATCTCGGGATGTCTATACAAATGCTCATCCCAAAGCATAAAATAAGATATATATATTAGAGGAGAAATCAATGACAATTTCATCAGGCGAAATAAAAAGAAATATGACTATTTTACTACAAGATGAAATATACCAAATTTTAGAATGGCAGCATAGACAGGCACCTAAAGCTCCACCCACACTAACTCTTAAATTAAGACACATTGAAAGTGGAAATGTGTATGAAAAAAAAGTCCCTGGTAATCAAAAACTCGAACTCGCACCAACAGATACTAGAGAAGCTCAATTTCTTTACAAAGATAAAGATCTATTTGTGTTTATGGATAACTCGAATTTTGAACAATATGAATTAGATGAAAAGATTGTAGGAGATGCATCAAAATATCTTTCTGAAGGAAATAGTATTTCAATTATTTTTTTAGAAGTAAGACCACTAGCTATTGAACTTCCATCATCCATGACACTTACAATAGAAAACACTGAGGTAGGATTAAAAGGAGATACTCAGTCAGGTGCTACAAAACCTGCTACGACCACAACTGGACTAACATTACAAGTTCCTCTTTTTATTGAAAATGGTCAAGAAATAAATGTTTCTACAAGCGACGGATCATATCTTGGAAGAAATTAATTCTGCCTTAAATATTGGATGGTTATCAACAGGAAATGGTAGTGGCTCGCTTGGACTACTTAAAGAGGGAATTAAGTTACACAATAATAAAACTCTTAATATTAATTTTGTTTTCTCAAATAGAGAGTATGGAGAAAAAGAAGGATCAGATAAATATTTAGATTTAGTCAAGAAAAATAAGATAGAAGCTATAACTTTATCATCTAGAAGATTTAAGACTGAAAGAGGCCTTCCTTGGAAGGATCTAAGAGTTGATTATGATAAAAAAGTACTTAATTCTATTTCAAAATTTAATGTGGATATCTTAGTTGCAGCAGGATATATGTTATTCTCTCCTGTAATTTGCAATCACTTTGAAATACTAAATCTTCATCCAGCTCTTCCAGATGGGCCTAATGGTACATGGAAAAGCGTAATAAAAAAATTGATAGAATCTAAATCCAGAAATTCTGGAATTTCAATTCATCTAATGACTTCAGATTTAGATGAAGGACCAAATATATCTTTCTGTAAATTTAATATTGATAACAACAATAATCAAAATCTAATTGAAATAGAAGAGACAGAAATTTTCTCATCTATAAGAGAGAAGCAAATTATGTATGAAAGAGTTTTATTAGGAAAAACNTTATNTAANATATCTAAAGGTGAAATAAATATTAAAAAAGATTCTTATATTGACTTAACTAAAGAGGTTGAACNGTCACTTTAAATTTATTTCTTTTTGGATTTCTTTGTACCTTCAGGATAGATNACTTGATCAACTAAGCCATAATCTACAGCTTGCTCAGCATCCATCCAAAAGTCTCTATCTTCATCTTTTTTTACTTTCGATTCTGATTGACCTGTGTGAAGAGCCATAATCTTAGTTAATTTATCATTAATTCTAAGCATTTCTTTTGCTTGAATTTGGATATCTGCAACAGTTCCTCCACCACCACCTGAAACACTATGCATCATCATGGTTGAGTTNGGCAAAGCATATCNTTTTCCNTTTGCNCCNGCAGTAAGNAATATTGTNCCCATACTAGCAGATAATCCTACAGAAAATGTACANACATCNTTAGGTATCATTTGCATGGTGTCNTATATAGACAAACCTGCATAAACAGAACCACCAGGAGAGTTGATATACAAGTTAATATCCTTTTCAGGATCTTCTCTTGATAAATATAAAAGCTGAGCAACAATAGTGTTAGAAACAAAATCATCAACTGGNGTACCNAGAAAGATTATTCTTTCTTTAAGTAATAANGAAAATATATCGTAAGCTCTTTCTCCTCTAGATGTAGTTTCAATAACTGANGGGATTAATGATTTAGGATTAAAGTTTTGTGGTTCCAAAAATGAACTCCTTATTATTTAAGATATTTTAATTTTACTAAATATTATTTCTTTTTTCGATTGGTTGATGTTTTTTTAGATGAATTTATNANATAGTCAATACACATTCTTCTTCTNAAGTTATTTTTGACATAATTTTTTAAAGTTTCATCATCAGCTAATTTTTGATCCTTATATTGTTCTTTTATCAATTTTATTTCCGAATCAATTTCTTTTTCTTTAGGTTCAAATTTTTCTAATTTAATTACTTCTTCTATTACTAAAAANCTNTTTATTTCTTGTTCTGCAGNTTCAAGAGTTTCTTTATAAAAATCTTCACTTGTTTTGTTTATAGCTTTTAGATAATCTTCAAATTTCATNTTATATTGAGANACNGATCTAACTCTTTCATCAATTATTTGATCCGCAGATCTTTGAATTTGAATTTCCGAAATCTCAAACTTNGATTTTTTGAGTAAGTTTTCTAATATTTCAGNCTCAACTTCCATATTAAATTTATACTCATTNTCAGCTGAAATTTCATCNTTAATCTGACTTTCGAAATCTTTNACACTCTTAATATCNGGATTGAGGTCTTTNAGAAATTTTTTGTCAAGCTTNGGCAAAACTTTTTCTTGAACGCTAATACATTCTATTTCAAATTTGGCATTTTTACCTTGGNATTCTTCTTCTTTCCAATCTAGAGGCAATGTTAATGTAAAANTTTTAGTTTCACCTTTCTTTATACCCTTAATATTCTCAGAAACACCTGGGGCAATTAGATTACTATTTTCTACTGCATAAAAATCAAACTCTTTTTCTTCTAGAATTATATTTTCTTCAGATTTTGCAACAATATTTAATTTAGCAAATCCTGGAAAATCTAATTTTTTATTACTAGGCTCCCAAGTTGCTCTAGATTCAAGAATTCTTGATTTTGCTTCTTCTAGACGAGCTTTAGTTACNTTATCTTTCTTCACTGTAATCTTGAGGTTTTTATAATTTCCTACCTTCACAACAGGCATCATTGGNACCATTAGATTTAATTTTAATTTTGGCTCTCTTTCAAGTATGTCTACTTTTGGTGCACATGGATATTCAAAGTCATTATTTTCTAAAACCTCTTGAGCAACCTCTTGAATTATCGAATCCAAACTGTTTTCTAACAGATAGTCTTTACCATATTGACTTTCGATTATGCTATAAGGAGCTTTACCTTTTCTGAAACCCTTAATATTTGTTGATTGAGCGATTTTGTTAGCAGAATTCTTAAGATGTTTTACTACTAAAAAGTCATCAACTAATATTTCAATATCTACTTGTTTATTTTTTTCCTCTTTAATATCTACATTCATTTCTTAGATTTTTCCTCTTCTTCAATAATTTCTATACTAAGTTCATTCAATTGTTCATCAGTTATTATGTCTGGAGAACCAAATAGTAAATCTGATGCAGTTTGGGTTTTTGGAAAAGCAATAACTTCTCTTATTGAATCTTCCTTAGCAAGCATAGCTACTAATCTATCAAGTCCAAGACCCATTCCGCCATGAGGAGGGACCCCAAATTCAAATGAATCAAGCAAATGACCAAACAAATTACTTACCTCGCTGGATGAATAACCAATGACATCAAATACTTTTTCTTGCAAATGTCTATCGTGTATTCTAATCGAACCTGAGCCAAGTTCAACACCATTACAAACAAGATCAAAAAGATCTGCATTAACTTTTCCAGGATCAGTATCAAGAAATTTTATGTCTTCATNTTTTGGNGAAGAAAAAACATGNTGAGCTGGTTGCCATTTATTCTCATCATCTTTCTCGAATAAAGGAAAGTCAGTGACCCAAAGAAATTTCATTATATTATCATCAATTAATCCGTTTTCTTTAGCAATATAATTTCTTAGAAACGAAAGAGAATTATTAACAATTTTTTCATCCCCTATAATCATAAAAATAACATCACCTTTTTCAGCTGTAGTTAAGTTTCTTATATCTTGGAAATTCTTCTCACTGTAGAACTTATTAAGTGGACCACTAGTTTTATCTAAAGTTATTTCACCATCAAAATCTTCAGGGATTGAAATATAAATCAATCCTCCTGCACCTTGCTCTTTGACCTTTTCAGTTAATCTGTCAAAGTCTCTTCGTCCATATTTGCTTAAATTTTTAGCAACGAATCCTTTTAATATTCCTCCACTCTTAAGAGAATTACTAATCACATTTGATTCTATTGATTGAGCTANATTTGTAAAATTACTTANTTCCATTCCAAATCTCATATCAGGTTTATCAGTTCCAAATCTATCCATTGCCTCAGANTAGGTAAGTTTTTCNAATGAAGAATCTACTTTTATTNCTTTATCTATATTTTTAATNAAGTCTATGTANAAGNTTTCAACTACATCAATAACATCNTTTTGATGAACAAAACTCATTTCTAAATCTAGTTGAGTATGTTCAGGTTGCCTATCAGCTCTTAAGTCTTCATCTCTAAAACATCTAGCNATCTGAAAATATCTATCACAACCAGAAACCATNAGCATCTGTTTCATNTGTTGNGGNGACTGNGGTAATGCATAAAAAGANCCATTGTTTACTCTAGAAGGAACTACATAATCCCTTGCTCCTTCAGGNGTNCTTTTAATAAGTATNGGAGTTTCAATATGTGTAAANCCTTTACTTGAAAGGTCATCCCAAATAAATCTTGTAACCTTATGCCTTAGGTTTAATTTGTTTTGCATAGANTCTCTTCTTANGTCTAGAAATCTATACTTAAGTCTAANTTCTTCTGAAACTTCCTTATTNTCTGAAATTTCAAAGGGAGGAGTCTTTGATTTTGACAANACATCCATTGANTCTACANTCATTTCNTAATCACCTGTAGAAATCTCNTTGTTTTCAGCCCCTTCGATCCTTCTATTNACGGTTCCNGTGACTGAAATAACCCATTCNCTTCTAAGATTTTTTGCTTTTTCATGAGTTTCTTGAGAAGTTTCAGGATTAAAAACTATTTGCATAATTCCAGACTTNTCTCTCAAATCAATAAATATAAGTTGGCCATGATCTCTTCTTCTAGAAACCCAACCAGCTAATTTTACTTTTTTTCCCTCATTCGTTGAGGAAATTTTTCCACACATTAAATCTCTGTACATAATTCCCTCAATTTGAACTTAGGCTCCATATTCTCTTTTAGCTACTGATAAATTCACAAAAGTCTCAGTTCTGATTATTCCTTCTATTGAACCAATATCTAGTCTTATAAAATTTCCTAATTCTTCAGAACTTTCAAGAGCAACTAGACAGAAGATGTCATAGCTTCCAGTAGTGGCAATCACCCATCGAGTATGTTCTAGTGAAGCAATTTTATTTGAAATATCAGTAACTTTATCAGGTTCGCATTGAACCCCAATTAATGCTTCAGAAAAAAAACCTAGTTTTTTAGGATCAGAAGCAGCAACAATAGAAATCGTTTTAGAATCCAACAGATTTTTGACTCTTCGCCTGATAGTACCTTCACTCACTTCAAGTTCCCTAGCCATTTGAGCGTTAGAAAGTCTTCCATCATGACCTAGCATTGATACTATTTTTCTGTCTATTTGATCCATATGAACTTTTTCTTACTTGATACAAATATTATACCTATAAAAATAGAGCTTAGAACTATTTAAAATTTAGTTTTTATGAGATGTAATCATTGATTTATTTCAAAAAAATAAAGTAGAATATAATTACTTTGTAAAAAATAACTATTGGAGAGTAAATTGTTAGATTCAGATCAAATCGTAACTTATACAGAAGTTGCAAGTACAAAACTTCAAGAAATAATGAAGGAACAGGGCAACGAAGGTAGCTACCTAAGAGTTTCTATAAATGAAGGTCCAGGTGGAGGATTTGAATATGTCTTTGGTCTTGTAGAAAAACCTGAGTCCGATGATATAGTTATTGATTCAACCGTCAAGACAGTAGTAGATCCTGCAAGTCTCAAATTTGTAGAAGGATCTAATATTGACTATGTTGAAGGTTTTCAAAGGTCTGGATTTGTTATTTCTAACCCAAACTTCCAAGGCGGTGGCTGCGGAGGTGGTGGCGGAGCATGCGGATGCGGCGATGGCGGCGGCGGTGGATGCGGAAGTCAAGCACAACCTCAAGCTCAAGCAGCTGCAGGTGGTTGTGGTGGCGGAGCATGTGGTTGCCAAGAATAAAAGCTCACTAATCCGTATTAAATAACGGTATCTAAAAAATTNAATTTTCATATACATTATAGAAAAATAAGAGAAAAGGTGTCCTAAAATGACTTATATCATTGGTAAAGCTTGTGTAGATGTGATGGATGGAGCGTGTGTGGACGTATGTCCAGTAGATTGTATATATTCTAAAGAAGGAGATAATCAATTATTCATTAATCCTGAAGAATGTATAGATTGTGCTGCTTGTGAACCAGTATGTCCTGAAAGTGCTATTTTTGCTGAAGACGATGTCCCAGATGATCAAAAAGAGTTTATAAAGGCAAATTATGATTATGACTACGATGATTCAGAGCCTGGTCATAACGTTTAGAAAGTAATTTTCTAATCATCAAAAGAAGAATAGTTCAAGTTATATAAATTGCTGTATAGTCCTTGATTATCCAACAGTTGCTCATGCGATCCAATTTCTTCTACTTTTCCAGCATTCAAAACGATTATTTTGTCACATTTTCTAACCGTAGCTAATCTGTGAGCAATAGTAATAGATGTTCTATTTTGTAGCAATATATCAAGAGCTTTTTGTATTTTTTTCTCAGTATATGAATCTATAGATGAAGTAGCTTCATCTAAAATCAAATACTGTGTATCAGCCACAAGAGCACGCAAGATACTTAGTAGTTGTCTTTGTCCCATAGATAAGTCTGAACCTCTTTGTCCAATTACAGTATTGAATCCATCATCTAATGAATTTATAAAGTCCATCATCCCAAGTTCTTTCGTAGCCTTTTCAACATCATTCAAAGAAACATCTTTATTGCCATACTTAACATTATCCAAAATAGTCCCAGAAAACAGGAATGGATCTTGAAGAACCATTCCAACTTTTTTACCTATATATTCTTGAGAAAGCTTTCTGATCTCTACACCACCAAGAATTACTTTACCTTTATTGGTGTCATAAAATCTATGAATCAAGTTAGAAATAGTAGATTTACCTGCTCCAGTTGGGCCTACTATACCTATCCTTTCACCATTTTCGATTGTTAAGTTGAAATCTTTTAATATGTAGTTTTGCTCGACATAAGCAAAAGAAACGTTATCGAATTTAATTGATCCATCAAGAGGGCAATCTAGAGGTTTTTTGGGGTCTTTGATTGTAACAGGGATATCAAGGACTTCAAATATTCTATATCCAGAAGCCATAGCTCTTTGCATAGAATTATATTGCATGGAGATTGTTCTTATAGGATCAAAAAACCTTTGTACAAGCAACATATAAGCAACCATGACTCCAGCTGTTATTTTATCGTTAATAACTAGGCTTGCACCAACAATTATTATTATTGCAAATGATATTCCAGTCAATGTCTCTACAGTTGGAAGCATTAGACTCGAAAATTTTGAAGCTCTAAGTTGAGCTCTCAATAATTCATTTGCTTTATTCTCGTAAACAAGAGAATTAAATTGTTGTCTGTTAAATGATTGAATTGTTCTNATACCATTAATATTTTCAGCAAGATATGATGTAGCTGCAGAACTTTTTACTCTAGCATCTAAAAAAGCTTCTCTTGCTCTAGGAAGCCAAAACATCCTAACTATTACCATTAATGGCATTACAAGAAGAGTCATAATACCTAGTTGTAAATTCATACTTAGAAGTACAGTTATAATTCCACAAATCAATACAAAATCTCCGATTGCAAAAACTGATGTTTGCAATGCTTCTTGCATTGCAGCTACATCTCCTTGCAATCTAGACATTAATCTTCCAACATCAGTCTTATCCATAAAAGAAATAGAAACATCCTGTAAATGCATGAACATTTTTTTTCTAAGATCAAGAAGGATATTTTCTCCAACTTTTTCAATTATTGAATCCGATAGAAAAATAGAAGAAGCAACNATTACAGCTAAACCTAAAAATTGTAATAATCCTATCAAAATAGAATTTTTTACTTGGTCAATATCTTGACATGATGCTCCAACTAAACAGTCTGACTTATCAATTAAATTCTTTACTACTAATGGAATAAGTAATGAAGCTCCAGTTAAAAGCATTATGAAAAAAAAGCCTAAAAATACATCTTTTTTGTAAACCATTACATAAGGCATAAATCTCTTTATTATGTTGTAATCAAAGGACCTAGATCTTATATCTTCGTCAGATAAACTAACCATTTTAAACTTTTAACTCCGGATTTATTTGCATATTATATAGCTCAGAATAACGACCATTTTTTTTGACCAATTCGGTATGATTTCCTCTCTCAATAATTTCACCATTATCAAGATACAAAATTTCATCTAAATTCATTACTGAAGAGATTCTATGTGCTATAACAATTAAAGTTATACCTGTACCTAAAGAAAGCATTTCATCTCTGATTTTTTTCTCAGTCTGAGTATCTATTGCTGATGTAGAATCATCAAAAATCACTACCTTTGATTGAAAAAGCAAAGTTCTAGAGACTGAAAGTCTCTGCCTTTGCCCNCCTGATAACTGAACACCTCTTTCTCCAATTACTGTTTCAAATTTTCCTGGTAATTGATCAATATGTTTAAATATTTGAGCTTTGTCAGTTGACCAATTAACTAAATCTTTTGAAGCCTTAGGATCTCCATATCTTACATTTTCAAAGAAAGTATCAGAAAAAAGAAAGTTATCTTGATCAACTAAATTTACAGAGTGCCTTAAGTCAACTAAATCCAAAGTTTTTATGTCTACACCATTAATTTCTACAGAACCTGAATTAGGATTATAAAAACGAGGAAGTAACCTTGAAAGAGTTGTTTTACCAGCCCCAGGAGGTCCTACTATTCCAATAGAATGATTTGGCGTAGCTGTAAAGTTTATATTTTTTAGAACCTCTCTATTTTCGTAAGAGAAACAAAGATTTTTCACCTCAATTTTATTTATAGGTTGATCAAACTTATTNCCTTCTATATTNNTTACNTCTTCTTCTTGATCTATAACTTCAAANAATCTTGAAGAGGTTGCAGANGCTCTAGCAAAAGCATTTACTAGCATACCAATTTGTCTTACAGGNCCTTGAAGTATACTCATAAAAGCAATTAATGATGTTAGTTCACCTAAAGTAATACGATTTTCAAGAACCGAAATAGCTCCATAATATACAACCAAACTCATAGAAACCAAAAAAATCAATGTATTTAGAGAAATAGAAAAACTTCTAATTGTAATTTGCCTAAAAGTCATATTTTTAACTACTTGAGATGCTATTGAGTATTTATCTAACTCATATTTTTGTTTCATGAAAGATCTAACAAGTCTAACTCCAGATAAATTCTCATCCATTACTCTTGTAAGAATTCCTAGTTGTTCCTGAAGTCTGTACCAATGTTTTCTGAGGCTTAGCCTAGTATAAGAAGAAATAATACCTATAAATGGAACAAATGATAATGCTAACAAACCCAAAAAAAGGTCAACGCTTAAAACTAAAATTGCTCCTGTTGAAATAAAAATACTAAGGAATATTATCCTAAGTATTCCAGTATTGATAAACATTCTACAGCCTTCAATGTCAATGATCCCTTTAGTTATGAGATCTCCTGTATGAACTTTATCGTGATAGTTGAAAGAAAGTCTTTGAAGCTTATTAAAATAATCTTTTCTCAAACTAAATGCTAAAGTTTGTCCCATTTTTTCACCTTGATAAACGTGAAAAAAACTGAAAATTCCTCTTGCAACAGATAAAGAAAGAACTAGTAATCCTATAATAATAAATGGTTCTATTGATAAATCCCCAGTTTTATTATTAAGTAATGCTTTATCAATTGATCTTCCCAAATAATAAGGAATAGACATCTGAAGAGCGGCTGCAAAAATTATAGAAACTATCGATAATAATAAATCTCGTTTATTATTTTTTAGTGGGACCTTAAGAATTCGTATTAAATTTTTGCTTAAGAACATTAATCTGCACTAAAATCTATTTTAGTTTTTGTGAAGCGTTTATAAACACTATGGATTATTATACTCTTATTAAATAAAAAAAACATATACNAATTATTTCTACTTTAATGAAAAATAATATCGAAAAAATTAAGTTTAGNAATGCAATTTCAAGTGATTCAAAGCAACTATCNGACGTTGAGTCAGAAATTTTTTTTAAAGACAAAGTAAACACTAATTTTGATGTAGAAATAGAAAAAGAAAACAAGAAAATATTCGTTTGCACATACGAAAATACGTTACCAGTTAAGAAAAATTTACTCAAAGAAATCTTTAGCAGAAGAAACGAAAAAAAATTTACTCAGGAAGAAGTTATTATTGGCTATGTTAAAGTTTGGAAAATTATGGAAGACATGCATATCGAGCAAATTGGAGTTTTAGAAAATTTTCAAAAAAAAGGTATTGGAGAAAAATTATTAAAAATTTCTATTAACCATTCAATTCAATTAAGAGTAAAAAAAATAATTCTTGAATGCAGAGAATCAAATACTACAGCAATAAATTTGTACAAAAAGTATTTATTTAATGTAACCAGTATAAGAAAAAACTATTATCCTCTTGATTCAGGTAGGGAGGATGCTATATGCTTTGAATCTCCAGATATAACAAATAATGAATTCTACAATAACCTAAATTAATCTTTCTTGATCTTGTATCTCAAGCTCTATTCCAAGATGATTAATGGCATCTTTAGTAATTTTCCTTCCTTGAGAAGTCCTAACAATAAACCCTATTTTTAATAAAAATGGTTCCACTACATCAGAAAGCGTTGCTTGATCTTCATTCAAAGAGGCACTTATAGCTTCAATTCCAACAGGCCCCCCTTGGTAATTTTTTGCAATTATATTGATATATTGACGATCTAATCTATCCAAACCAAGTGTATCTACGCCTTCAATTTCAAGAGATTCATCAATTAGCTTTTCATTAAATGTTTTAATGTTTTTTACTTCAAGGTAATCTCTTACTCTTCTCAAAAGCCTATTTGCGATTCTTGGAGTACCTCTTGATCTTTTTGCGATTTCAAGAGCACATTTTTTATCAATTTTCAAATTCATAAGAGCTGAAGATCTAATCACAATATCACTCAGATCTTTGTCATCATAATAATCTAGATGATAAGACAGACCAAACCGATCTCTCAAAGGAGAACTTAATAAACCAGGTCTAGTAGTAGAGCCAACCAAAGTAAATTTTTCCAACTTAAGGTTAATTGTTTTAGCAAACGCTCCTGTTCCAGTTATAAAATCTACCCTGAAATCTTCCATTGCAGAGTATAAATACTCTTCTACTGATTTAGGTATTCTATGAATTTCATCAATGAATAAAACATCTTTAGGAGACAAATTAGATAATAAACCAACAGCATCTGCGGGTCTCTCTAATGCAGGCCCGCTAGTATGAATAAAATTTGATTCAATTTGATTTGAAATAATATATGACAAAGTTGTCTTACCTAAGCCTGGCGGACCATAAAAAAGTACATGATCAAGAGACTCATCTCTTTTTTTTGAAGCTTGTGTAGCTATAGACAAGGATTGTATAATTTTTTCTTGACCTACGTATTCATCAAAAGATTTAGGACGAAGTATATTTGTATCAACAATAGATTCTGAGTCATTATTATCAACTTTCTTTGTATCCGAATCTTGTTCTGAAAAAATTATTTCTTTATTTTCTAGATCTTCTGACATAATTTTNTTTACACATATTTTCTTGTATTTTTCTTCAAAACTTCTCTGACAATATTTTCTACATCAAGGTTTTTCTCATTTTCTGAAAGAACCTCATTAATAGCATTTCTAGCCTCATTATTTTTATATCCTAAACTGATCAGTCCTGACAAAGCTTCCTCAAAAATAGAATCTATTGGTTTGAATTCAGCATTATCAGTCAGGTTAACTTCATTTTGATATGTTAACTTACCATTCAAAGATGCTATTATTTTCTGTGCTGCGCGTGATCCAATTCCCGGCATTTGTTCAAGTAAAGAATTATCTTCAGTTTCGATTGCATTAATTATTATATTTATAGGAAAAACTAAAGAATTTGCAGCTTTTACTGGTCCTATCCCTTCAACTTGAATCAGTTGTTCAAAAAACTCTTTATCAGAGTATGAAATAAATCCTACAAGAAGTGGCTTAGGCTGCCTTTCAGTAACATGATAATAGATTTCTAGATCTAAATTNGATCCGATCGTTACTTTGTTTTCAACAAAATAATTATTTAAGTACTCAGGTATATAAATTTCATATCCAATACCATTAACTAATAATACGATTCTTTTTGGATCACTTAGAAACTTTAAAATTTCACCATTAAGAAAACTAATCATATAATCTTTGTTTTTGAATTATTGATTATAGAATGGCAGATCGCTATTGAAAATGCATCAGCAACATGTTCATTCTTTAATAAATTTTGATTATTTAATATTTTTGAAACTGATAACATTACCTGTTTTTTATCTGCTCTACCAGAACCGGTAACTATATTTTTAGCCTGGGTAGGTTGATAGTCAAAAACTTGAATATTTTTTATACCTGCGCTTGATAAGATTACTCCTCTAGCATGCCCCATTAGTATAGAAGTTTTAGCAAATTTTGGTCTAGAATGTAAATCCTCAACAGCTATATGATCTGGTAAAAATTTTTCAATAATTTTATCGAACTCTTGTGAAATTATTGAAAGTCTCTGCGAAAGAGGATCTGATGACCGGGTCTTAATTACCCCTCCTTCAATAGGTTTTAATTTGCTTTCTACTGATTCTAAAATGCCATAACCTGTGTTAGAAAGGCTTGGATCAACTCCCAAAATAATCATGTTTTATATTATAAATTTATGGTTGCTTTTTTCAAGTTTATTGTCATTTACAGATGATTTGAAGTATTTCTGTATTGAAATTTATTGAAAAATTTAAAAAAAATAGAAACAATAGAGATATATAATTTATATAGGTGAACTAATGAACAATGAAAAAGTTGCTTTTCTTTTTCCAGGGCAAGCATCTCAAACTCCTGGAATGGGATTAGATTTATATAAGAATAGTATAGCNGCGCGAGAAGTTTTCCAAGAGGCTGATGATATTTTGGGTAGAAAGCTATCTACTGTAATATTTGAAGGCTCAAAGGAAGAATTAACAAGAACAGAAAATGCTCAACCTTCAATAGCCACTGTATCAATTGCTGCATGGAGAGCTATTGAATCAGAGATGGGATCTATTCAAATTCCAAATTTTACTGCTGGACATAGTCTAGGTGAGTATAGTTCATTAGCCACCGCTGGTTCTCTAAGCATAAAAGATACAATAGATCTAGTATCTAAAAGAGGAGAACTAATGGAAAAGGCATGTAATAATGCCCCAGGAGGAATGTCTGCAATAATAGGTATTGATGCAACTGCTGTTAAAGAAGTTTGTGAAGAAACAGGTACATATTTATCTAATATCAACACCTCTAATCAAATAATTATCGCTGGTAAAAAAGAAAATTTAGTAAATGCCATGGATCTTGCTTCAAGACTTGGTGCAAAAAAAGCTATTCCCCTCCCAGTTGGCGGAGCATTTCATTCAGGTCTAATGGCCTCAGCTCAAGAAGAACTAAACAATGTAATTGATGAAGCNAATTTTGAAGATGCTGTTGTTCCTATNATAGCTAATACTAGTGCTGAGCCTATAACAGAAAAAAACTTAGTAAGAAATGAACTAAAGAATCAACTTCAAAACTGTGTTTTGTGGAGTGATTCCATAGAATATATGATTGATCAAGATGTTGATACTTTCTATGAGATAGGACCAGGTTCTGTACTTTCTGGAATGATTAAAAGAATCAATTCTGATCTAAATGTAAAAAACATAGGAAATTATGATCAAGTATTAGATTACGTTGAGTCAAGAAGCTAGCGTTTTCATAATATGCATGAAGTTCAAGATAAGTTAAACAATACTGTTGACGGAGAATTTATTTCTGAAGAAAAAACTCAATCAATTTTTGGTACTACAATGGCACGAGCATCAGTAGTTCAGTCATTATTTGAAAGCGAAGTCTCTAAAGACTATAAATCAAGTAATATTGAAAAACTATCTTTTTTTAAGAAATCTAATAAATCTAAACAAAAGATTGCAAAAAAAATATTAAGTTATGCCTTGGAGAATAAAAATTCCATTGATGAAAGTATAATAAGGTATACGAATGATAAAAGTATTGAAAGAATTCCCAAAACTGATTTGTCAATTTTGAGAATGGCTATATCTGAAATATCTTGTGGTTTAGAAACTCCAGTTGGGGTTATTGTAAATGAATCAGTAAAATTAGGAGATGTTTTTGGCTCAGATACGTCTAAAAACTTTATAAATGGTGTTTTAAGTTCTATGGTAAGATAGACTTTTAGATCATAATTCAATAACATAAACTTGCGGTTAAAATTTTGGAGGATAGAATGGCTTCAGTTTTAGAAAAAATACAAGAAATCACAGCAGAAAAATTAAGTGTAGACATTGGAGATGTCAAACCTGAATCATCATTCACTGAAGATTTAGAAGCTGATTCTCTAGATGTTGTTGAACTTATAATGGCTCTTGAAGAAGAGTTCTCTACTGATGATAAGGCAATTGAAATTTCAGATGAAGATGCTGAAAATATTAGAACAGTTCAAGATGCCGTCGATTACATATCTTCTAAAGTCTAAAATATTCTCAATTTTATCTAGTCTATTTAGTCTATCGTAAGTTTTTTAGACAATTAGATATGAGAAAAAAATGGAAAAAATAAAAATTACTCCCCTAGGTGGACTAGGTGAGGTCGGTAAAAATTTACTTCTATTCGAAATAAATTCTAGAGTATATATCATAGATGCAGGGATTAAATTTTCTTCTGATCCCGAAATAGATTTTATTCTTCCTGATCTAGATTACCTAGAAAAAATCAAACATAAAATAGAAGGTATTTTCATTACTCATGGCCATGAGGATCATATAGGAGGAATCTCTAAACTAGGCTTCTTAAATGTTCCAATTTACTCGCCTCCTCTTGCAAATGAATTGATCAAAAAAAAAATATTAAGAGATCAACATCATTTATTAAAAGATATTCAAATTTATAAACCTTTTAATTTTGAAGACTTTAAGATCACATGGTTCCCAGTTGTACATTCTATTCCTGACTCATGTGGCTTACTAATTCAAACTAATAGTTTGAATATCGTTCATACTGGAGATTTTAGATTTGATAAAAAACCAATTTTTGGGAAAAATACAAACTTTGAAGAAATAAACAAATTAATAAATAATAAATGTGATGTTTTATTATCTGATTCTACAAATGCAATGATTTATAGTAAAAGTTTTTCAGAAACAGAGATTGAGAATACATTTGAAAGAGTTTTTAAGAAAAATAAGAAAATCATTATTTGTACTTTTGCTTCACAAATTTCAAGAATCCAGATGGCACTTAATGTAGCTAAAAGGTCAAATAAAAAAATAGTTCTTCTTGGCAGTACATTACAAAAAAATTTAAAGATCTCAAAAAATCTAAGAATCATTGAAGATAAGGATCAAGTTCTACTAAATAAAAAGAATAAAAAATCCCTTGAGAATGAAAATGTAGTCTATTTCGTTACAGGATCTCAAGGAGAGGAATTTTCTGTTCTGAATAGAATGTCTAAAGGTATTTATAATAATCTGAGTATAGAAAAAGATGATATAGTTCTTATGTCTTCCTCAGTGATTCCTGGAAATGAACAAAAAGTTTTTGAGGTTATCCATCGAATTCATGGTCTTGGAGCTGAAGTAAATTTTAGCAATATAGAAAATAAGTTACATGTTTCTGGCCATTCTAATAACTCTGAGTTAGGTAATGTTATTAGATCCTTACAACCTAAATATCTTATACCAATACACGGAAATTTAGAAATGTTAAAAGCTCATAAAGAGATTGGCTTAAAGAACGGATTAAAAAAAGAAAATATTTTTGTTCTATCAAATGGAGATAATCTTGAAATCACGTCAAGAGAAGCTAAAATAACTGATCATGAAAATATTATAGATGAAGTAGTATTGAGGGATAATTTTGCTATGAATACTGAGAAAAAATCTAATATCTATAACGAGAACATATTATCAGTCATTATAAAAATAAAAGAAATTCAGGACAAAAATAGTATAGACATAAAATTATTTGACAAATCTAATAATATAAAAATTATAAATGAAGTAAATAATTTTATTCTAAATCATAGTATGAATGAAATTTTCAATACGGACGAAGGCTGGAGTGAAATAACTAAGCAATTTAGCAAGAATTTATATAAATTAATATTAGATAAATTTAACAAAAAGTATCTTATTAAATCATTATTTATTGAAAAATAGCCACAAATAAAATGGAAAATAGCAACAACATATTATTCGGTAGAATTACTGAGATAGTATTGAATAAAAATTATTTTTTATTTGTATTACTTTTATGTGTTTTTACCCTAATTCCTATATCATTTAGTGGAATCAGAGATAATTTTGGATTAGCACCATTAATATTATCTTCAACAATATTTTTAGTTTCTATACTTTTACGTTACTCTGTTAGAAACTCTATAAACTATCTGTCTTATAAGAATATATTTTCTATAATTCTTATAAATTTATCTTTTTATATAGTATTAGGTTCCTTTAGCTATGTATCCAGCTCAAACTTTTCATTTGACTATTCTTTATCAGGAAAATATGGAGAGTTTCTTGCTAAATCACCCTACTATTGGAATAGCTATAATGCAGGCATTCTTAACTATATTGATATTATATTTAGAACATCTTTGCCTTTATTTGTAATACTGGTTATCTATAAGCCAGACATGGTAAAAAAAATTTTATTTAATTTTTTCAAATCAATTATTACTAAAATTTTTGAATTACTAAAAATAATAATAAATAAGATAGATATAAAAAAGATAAGACCTCAAAGAAAATTTTTTGAAGATAAAATTACTCCAGAAGTTGATATTAAAAAAAAATCAATTCAAAATTCTTTACAAAGTAAAAACACTAATGAAATTATAAATAAAAATATTACAGTTGCATCAACGGAAGAAATTCCAAATAAACATGATGATTTATTAGATGAAAAAAACATAAATTTTACAAACGATAATAATGTCTTCGAAATGAAAAAAATTACTACTGTAAAAGAAGATTTTGAAGATAATAAAATTGATAAATTTAGATATGAAAAACTCAAATGGCCTCGAATCGACACATCAAATCTTATGGTTTCTAAAAAAGAAGAGCTAAGTAAAGATGAGATTACTGATACAAAAAAGATAATAATAAATACATTAGCAGCTCATGGAGTAAATACTACAATCGAAAAACATACCTCTGGTCCATCAGTTACTATGTACCAATTAAAGCCTGGATGGGTAGATGAAAATGAAAAAAAGCGAGTGAAAGTAGAGCAAGTATTGAGAAGGGAAAAAGATTTAGCTCTAGCATTAGGTTCTCCAAACATCAGATTTGAAGCAGTACTTGATGGAGTTCAAAACTCTATGGGAATAGAAATTCCTAATCTTTCACCAAATACAGTTGATTTTAAGGAAGTGATTGAATTTGAGAACCTTAAGGATTCTGAAAAATATTTACTACCTGCTCCTCTAGGTCAAGGAATGGATGGTATTCCTAGAATAATTGATTTAAGTAGGATGCCTCATCTTTTAGTAGCAGGTTCTACAGGTTCTGGTAAATCCGTTTTTATAAATTCAATAATAACGGGACTACTAAGTACACGAAAGCCAGATGATGTAAGAATGGTGTTAATCGATCCTAAAAGAGTAGAGCTTACTCCTTATGCTAATATCCCTCATTTATATACTGAAGATGTGATTGTTGACACAGAAAAAGCAGTTTCTGTTTTGTCAGCTACCGTTGAAGAAATGATGGTTAGATTTAAGATTCTTGAAAAAGTTGGTGTAAAAAATATTTCAGACTTTAATAAAAAGATGAGTAAGAGTCATAAAATGTGGAATATTCTTGTTGTAATAGATGAGCTTGCAGATTTGATGTTACAAGCAGGAAGTGAAATAGAAAGACTAATAGTTAGACTTGCTCAATTAGGTAGAGCAACTGGAATTCATTTGGTTGTAGCCACTCAGAGACCATCAGTAGATGTAGTGACAGGATTAATAAAAGCAAATTTCCCTAGTAGAGTTTCATTTGCTGTAATGTCACAAATAGATTCAAGGACAGTATTAGATGGTGTAGGAGCTGAAAAGCTTATAGGAAAAGGAGATATGTTATTTAGTCCAATTGACAATGCACAAATGAGTCGAATTCAAGGAGTTCTTCTTACTGAAAACGACATACAAAGTATAACTTCTCAATGGGAACCATACAACGAAAAATATCCTTTAGAAATGCTTGAAATTTTAGAGGAGGAAAATATAAATAATACTCAGATTTCCGGAGATTCCCTATATGAACAGGCTGTAGACCTGAGTTCACAAAGCAAAACTTTATCAACTTCTTTACTCCAAAGGAGATTAAGAATAGGCTATCCTAGAGCTGCAAGATTAATGGATGAGTTAGAAGAGAATGGTATTGTAGGACCTGGAGAGGCCGGAAAGCCTAGGAGGGTTTTAGTTGGATGATTAATAAGGAAGAAAATTATATTGGCTTAGGTGAAAATCTAAGAGAGTGCCTTAGCTGTCAAGAAAAGATTAGTGAAACTGATTTTTATGAAAAATATAGAATCTGTCCATATTGTAATTTTCATTACTCTATAGATTTTGCTAAAAGACTAGAAGTAATATCAGATCAAGGATCTTTTGTAGAATTCAATAAAAATATTTCCGTTAGAAAACCTAAAAACTTGAAACTCAACCCTAATTACAAAAAAAATGTTAAGAATACTAGAGAGAGAACTGGTCTTGAAGAAGCAGTTGTTACTGGAACCTGTAATATCGGAGGTATAAAGACTGTGATTATATTACTTGATTTTGGTTTTCTAGGAGGGTCAATGGGAATAATAGTAGGTGAAAAAATTTCTAAAGCTTTTTCATACTCTAAAAAAAATTCGTTACCAGTTTTATCAGTAATTTCAAGTGGAGGGAGAAGAGTTCAAGAAGGAATTTTTTCTCTGATTCAAATGATTAAGACTACAAATGCCACAGATGAACTAAATGATAAAAAACTTCCTCATATAGCATTACTAACAAATCCATCAGGAGGGCAAGTATATAGTTCTTTTGCAATCTCAGCAGACATAAAAATAGCTGAACCTGGAGCAATAATTGGAATGTTTTCAAGAAATGAAATAGGAAAAACTTCAATAGATAATAAAGAAATAGACTTAACTTCAGAAAATTTTTTCGAGAATGGATTGATTGATAATATAGTAGCTAGAAACAACTTAAAAAAAGAAATAGCATCTATTTTAGAGTCATTAACATCAACTGATAAAATTCCCAAAAAAGTAGACTTAGAACTTCCTGAAATAGAATTCATAAAGTCAAATCAAACAAAAAAAATAGAGAAATCAAGACCTTCTGCCAAGCAATATTTCTATAGTATTTTTGAAGATGTTATACCTCTAAAAGATAATAGCGAGAAAAATCTTTCAACTCTAGGGATAGCTAAATTAGGATCTCAATCAATTATTTATTTAGTACAAAACTTTCAAAGAATCAATAAAACTAATGGTGGGAAATTAAACATTAATGATTTTGAAAAAATAAAAGATGCTATTCGGTTTTCTAAAAAATTTAAGTTACCGATAATATTTTTTGTAGACAATAAAGGTATAAACAATACTTTCGAAAATGAAATTTCAGGGATTGCTAATTCATTAGCTGAAAATATAAAGTTACTCTCGAATCACGACGAACCATTAATTTCAATAATAACAGGTGAAACAACATCAGAAGGCTCTTTACCATATTTTATTTCAGATAGTGTACTAATGCTCGAACATTCTATCTTAAACACAGGACTAGATAGCAAAGGAAAAGATATTTTAGACTCATATGATTGCCTTGAAACAGGTATCATAGACAAAATCATAAAGGAACCACCATTGGGTGCAAGTAAGGGGCTAGAAGATATGTCTAGACTCATTAAGATAAATCTTATTAATGAATTATCTGTTTTGAATTACACAAGTAAGCGAAAACTGATAAGAACAAGAATAAAAAAATTTCAAGAAATTGACATGAGACATAATAAGTTAGTAGAATCTGTTTCTAATGAAATAAAAGTATGGAGAAATGTTTTAAAAGCTGGATATAAAGCTTTAAGAAACTAAGATAAACCTCTAATTATCCAATCTAGTACAATTTCAGTTCCATTATCTTCATATTTATTTGTTGCATAATTACTAACTTCAAATACTTCTTTTACCGAATTGCCCATCGCAACCGAAATACCTGCTTCTTCAAGCATTTCTAAATCATTCATTCCATCTCCAATTGCAAAAATCTTTGATTGATCTATACCAAGTAATCTTGAATACTTTTTCAATGCTACTCCTTTGTTCACATCTTTTGGCATAAAACTAATGTATTCCTCTTCCATACTACCTGAAGAATGAACAAGAGATATTTTAGAAGTATCAATGAAATCAGATGATTCCAAATACGGTCGAGCATCCTCATAAAAACATGTAATAATGTTTACATTTGAAGATGTTTTATTACTCATGGTGTTATCCATAGTTCTCCCCTCAGCACTAGAAAAATACTCAAACTTATTTTTATCTAATAACTCAAAAACTTTATAAGCAATATCACTATCTAAAGATTTTCTAAAAATAATTTTATTATCTAACTTTGGATCAAAAATTATTGCTCCGTTATCAGAAATTTGAGGAGAAATTAAACCTAGTTGCTCAGAATATTCCAAAACTGAAGAAAAGATTCTCCCCGAAATTATTGAAACAGGAATAATTTTAGATATCTCTTTGATTTTATTTTGAATAGATACAGGGATCTGTTCTTTTGAATTTAGTAAAGTTCCATCTAGATCAAAAAGAGCAGCTTCTATTTCAGGCGTTTTTGTATTTTTATTTATCTTTATATTCAAATTTTTTTACCAAAAAATAGTATATATTTAGGTTTCTAGTTATAATCTACAGGTTTATGATTAAAACAATATTAATCATAAACTTATTATATTATGGATGAATTAGTAATAGCGGGTAAAAAGTTTAAATCTAGACTAATTACTGGAACTGGCAAGCACCGTAGTTCGAAAGATCTTCATGATTCTATTGTTGCTTCTGAAACTGAGATGATTACAGTTGCTATAAGAAGAATAAATTTTGATGATCCAAAAGAAAAAAATCTTCTAGATGTTATTGATTGGGACAAATATAACATTTTACCCAATACAGCTGGAAGTAAAACTGCTGAAGAAGCTATTTATACAGCTATGTTAGCAAGAGAAGTAACTCAATCTAATTGGATAAAAGTTGAGGTTATTCCTGATGCTAAATTCCTACTACCAGATCCAATAGGAACGCTTGAAGCTTGTGAAAAATTNGTAAAGGAAGGATTTATTGTTCTCCCCTATATTTCTCCAGATCCTGTTTTAGCTAAAAGATTAGAAGATGTTGGTTGTTCNACTGTTATGCCTCTTGGATCACCAATTGGATCAGGAAGAGGAGTTCTAGCTCTTGAAGAAATACAAATAATTATTGAACAATCAGGAGTTCCTGTAGTAGTTGATGCAGGATTAGGAGTTCCATCAGAAGCATCTCTAGTAATGGAATCTGGAGCAGATGCCGTACTAGTAAATACAGCTATAGCAGGAGCACATGATCCCAAAACTATGGGAGAAGCTTTCAAGCTTGGTGTAAGAGCAGGAAGAAAAGCTTTCCTATCAGGAAGAATACCTATTACTAAAGAAGCAAATCCTAGTAGCCCCAAGGATAATATTGTAAATACTTAATGATTATTTACATCACAGATATTGATAAATTTGATAATGAAAAATCTTTCTTAGAAAATATTAAGTTAGCTTCATTTTATGGAATAAATTTTATTCAAATAAGGCTTAATAATTTAGACCAAGGTAAAAAAATAGAAATTTCAAAAAAGATAAATGAAATTGTAGATAAAGAAAATACAAAAATTATAGTAAATCAAGACTTTGAATCATCCAAGATTATTTCTCCATATGGATTTCATATTAAATCAAATGAAAAAATTACAGGTGATTTTGCAAAATCAGAAAGCGGTGCAAGATGGATTTCTAAATCTATTCATACTAAAGATGAGCTATATGAAAATAATAATGACTTGGACATAGATGCATTTGTTATAGGTACAATTTACAAATCAAATTCACATCCTAATGGGCCAACTTTGGGTATTGAGAAATTTATGGAATTAGTTAGACTATCAANGAAACCTGTTATCGGAATAGGTGGAATCAATTTACAAAATATAGATGCTATAAAAAAATCAAATGCTATAGGTGTAGCTATGATAAGTGAACTANCAAATACAAATAATTTAGAAAAAACTATNAAAAAATTAAAATCTTACTATGATTAAAATCTATCTAAATGGAAAAGAAAATAAGATTCAAAAGAAACAAACTATTAATGATTTATTAGATTCTCAGGGNTTGAAGGAAAAAATGATTGCTGTAGCTATCAATATGAAAATAATTCATAAAAAAGATTACGACAAAACAATCATTATGGAAGAAGACAGAATAGAAATAGTCAAACCTGTTGGTGGAGGATAATGCTACTCAGGCACTACACAAACTACACCAAAGTTTCCAGTATCAGCATCTCCACTATATAAAGACCTATATTGAAAACAACCAGGAATTGTAAATTCTCTTGAGTANGTCCATTGNTCTGGCTGTTTATCAAANGGCCCTTTGTTGAANGCACCNGAATCCCACATATCNTCTTGTCCTTCGTCNGATGTTGATGANCTAGCAGCACCTTTAGGATTTAACCAACTAACAGTTGTTCCCNGNCTTNACTTTTACTGTCTGNGGTTCCATAACACCACCTTGACCAATNNTTATNTCAACNACACCTTCTANAACAGGNCCTTCAGGCATTTCNATATCNATTACTACTTCTTCNTNTTCACANANNGATCCNNTACAAGCAGCTTCNCCNCCNGCNTCAGCNGTNGCAGTTANTGACATNGCTACTTTTTCAGCAGANGCNGCAGCATCNTTTCCAACAGCTTGNGCTGCNGCTGTNNAAGAGNTTTCACATTCAGTTACCCATTTTGCTTTTTCAGNTTCTGAAAGNGTATCATAAACAATACCTTGNTCAGCTGTACATTCNGTTACTTCNGCAACAGCAGTTGCAGTTGCATTACCTANCATATTTTCTGCAGTTTGAGTTTGAACAATNTTTGTNAAAGAACGTGTNTCNCCTCCACANCCNAATATTACTGCAATTGAAATCAATAATAAAATTTTTTTCATATCANCNNTCTTAATCTACTTGTCTCAATCTTGGGTCTAATCTATCTCTNAGCCAATCTCCTAAGAAATTTAATGCTAGAACTACTAAGAATATAGCTCCACCTGGTACCATAACTTGGTGAGGAGCTATAGCTAAATAGTCCCGACCCTCATTTGTCATAACACCCCATGCTGGTGTAGGAGGTTGAATTCCTGCTCCAACGAAACTCAATACTGACTCNGCTAAAATCAANCCACTTGTATTAAGNGTNGCTACAACNACNGCNGTATTNAGTACNCCNGGNANNATATGTTTATACATNATTCTGAATGCNGTAGCNCCATTNATTTTTGCNGANGCNACAAAATCTAANTCTCTAATNATNAGTGTTTGNGCNCTAATAACCCTTACNAAACCACTCCATGCAATCAAAGCAAGAACTCCCATTAGAACTTCTAGACCNCTTCCAAAAATTAGNGTTACTACAAGAGCAACCATCAGGAACGGCANAGCATACCAAATATCAACGAATCTAGTAATAAATTCATCAACTAACCANGGACTAAATATTGCAACTCTTCTTTTTTTACCNTTATANGTCATCCAAAATCCTATATTTGGTTCGTAGCGATTAGCTGTNTATCCAGCAATAAGNCCTAANGCAACACCAATTGTCATTCCTGCTACAAGAGAAATACCTACAACCATCATAGAAATTTGAGCACCNTGCAACAATCTACTAAANACATCTCTTCCAACATGATCATTNCCCATAAAGTGGTAGCCGTCNGGCCANATATCTAATAATTTAGTNTCAGTTCTTATTACTTGAACATCTAAAATTATANTGTCATTNTGACCTTCNATAATATCTTCATTTGNAATAATTTCAAAACTNAGGATTGCTCCTTCTTGTGTAATATTNCTAAATAAAATATCTGGTGTGTTTGGAGTGCTCTCATTCCATGAAATATCATTGTTATATGAACCATCTTTTCCTATATCAAAAATTTGGTTATCTGTAGGTAGTTCATATGTGGCAATAAAAGTTGAACCGGCTGCAATGTCAGTATCAGTTAGATCTATTCCACCTTTAGGTTTTGTAGGAAATTTAATATCTACTGTTCCTGGAAGATTATGCCTTGCCCTTACATCACCAATATCTCTCTCGTAAGGAGCCACCGTTGGACCAATAATAGCAGCAATTACCAGAACTATTAAAATCACTCCTGGAAATACAGGGTATCTTCTAAAAAAAGACCAAGTAATAAGCCAATATTTTAATGGGTTAAATTGTGAACTAGTTGTTTCTGTAGCCATAAAATATTCTCCTTACTAATTCAATCGAACCCGAGGGTCAATTATTGTGTATGCAATATCTGCAATNGTTGCAAATATCAAATATATCAAAATAAATACAAATACTGTCCCTAATAAAAGAGGGAAGTCATTATCATTTACTGCTCTGTATAGTGCATCGTAACCAATTCCTGGCCATGAGAAAATAATTTCTACTACTAATGCACCGTTTAGCCATCCTGAAAAAATTAGAAGTGCACTTGTAACAGGAGCAATCAATGCATTTCTGAGAGCATGTTTGAAAATTACAGTTGTAAAGTTTACACCTTTAGCTCTAGCTAATCTGATGTATTCAGAGTCTAAAATTTCTAGCATAGAAGATCTTGTCAATCTCATTAGAGCTGCTGCTGCTCCCCAACCTAATGCTATACATGGAAGGACGTAATCCTTCACATCAAACTCAGGCTTTCTTCCTCCTGCTGGCAATAAAGGCTCACCACCTGGTTGAATCCATTGGTTAAAAATATAAATAAGCACAAGTCCAGTAACGAAAGGTGGAGCTGCTTGNCCTACAAGAGCGGCTCCTCTTGCAACGTAATCCCANAACGACCCTCTAAATACGGCTGCCACCACTCCGGTGGGTATTCCCAGTAAGATAGCAAATATCCAACCTCCTAACGCTAATTCTAATGTTGCTGGAATTTTAGCCATTACAATTTCTGTAACTGCCATTTGTCTTGCCAATGAAATACCTAGGTCACCTCTTAGAGTTCTTCCTATCCAATCAATATACCTCTCATGGAAAGGTTTATTCATACCTAATCTCTCACCAAGTTTATCCCATTGTTCTTGGGTAATTCCATTTCCACTATCAGGAACAAACAAAAGTCTTGGATCATTGTGAAAATTTGTTAAGGTGAAAATAGCTAATGTGGCACCAATAATAGATAGAAATGAGGAAAACAATCTTCCTGCTAAAAATCTAAGCATAACATTCTCTTTTCTCTTACTTTATATATATGTATAAGCTATATGAATATAACTTTTTAAATTAGTTGTTTTGATAGTACAAAAAAAGTGGGAAGAAATAAAGTTTTCTTCCCACTTTTTATTAGTTAATTGAACTTTTAATCAACTATTAAGAATTTTTAGTCATTTAAAACTATTAATTCTGGGTTGTTAGAAACGTTAGCATAGTGTTGCTGAGGAGCACTCCATGACTTGATTCTGTCGTTTACTACGATACCCTTAGGTACTTGGTAAACACCAGCATATTGTAGCCAGTACATACTGTAGTCCACAATATCTTTGTGCATAGCTTTTCTCTTTTCAGCATCTCGTTCCATTAGAACATTAGCAACGCTTCTTGCACCAGCTTTTGACTCAAATCCACAACCCCATGAAGGACGTGTTCTTGATGTGTCAACTGGTGGAATTGGCCAGTCTTCAGGCCATACGTTTGAGTGAACATCACAGTTCTTCAAAACTGGAAGATACTGTTCTCTTCTCTTCATTCTAGGTGAAATAACTCCACCATAGTCTTCAACTAAACCTGAGATTTCAATTCCAAGTCTTGCCCAGTCAGACATAACTGTGTCAGCAACCTCAAGTCCTACAGGACCTGCTTCTGCTGCGTATGCTTGAAGAACTAGACCGTCAATGTCTCTTTTACCATCAACTAGAGGGTAACCAGCTTGGTCAAGTAGTTTACCAGCAGCCTCGATGTCTCCATCAGGAAGTTCGTAAATTACTCCACCAGTTTCACTAGTTTTGTTACCATAAGCGTCCCAAACACCAGTGTCTCTTGCAGGATCCCATCCAGGGTATTCTGGTCCCATGTACTCTGAGTAGATTGGTGTTCCGATTCCGTTTAATAGAGAGTCGTTAATACCATTTCTATCTAGAGCTGTAGAAAGAGCAAGTCTTACTAGTCTTGCTTGTTCCATGTCAGTCATACCTGCAGGGTTGTTAGTATCTGTGTATTTTACAACAGATGAGTCTGTAGACCCTTCGTGGTATGAATCTTCTTGCCATGGGTCACCAACCCAAGCATAGTCTTCTGCATATACAGGAGAATCCCATGGGTTTAGTGCTTCACCACTTCTGGCGTGAGTTTCTTCCCAAAGGTTTCCTGGGAATATAATTGATTGTCCAACATATCCACCTGGCATAGTCTCTAGGAATCTTAAGTCAGATGAACTAGAAATAACGTCAGCTAGTAGTTTATAGTCAACTACAGCCATGTCTACTTCACCAGACTTTAACATAGCAACCTGAGTTTGTGATTCAGGAACCTGAATTACCTCAATTTCTGCTACTTGTGGGTTTGCTCTCCAGTGATCTTCAACAGCAAACACTGAACATCTGTCACCAGCAGTACACTCACCGTGTGCATAAGGTCCAGTCATTACAGCGTGCTTAGAAGCCCAGTCAGCTCCCATCATATCAACGTGGTGTACAGCACCTTGTACAGGAGCAGCACCTAAACAACCGAACTCAGATAGTGGTAAACAGAAAAATACTGGACTTACCAATCCAATTTCAAATGTTAGGTCGTCAATAACTTCGGCTTTTGTGAAAATAGCTCCAATATCACCAGAATCTGGGTATGAGCTATCTGGGTTTACAGTACCGTTAACTGTATTAAACCATCTTACTCTGTCTTCCGCAGTTACATAACCAAAGTCAGTATCTTCGTATCCTTTTGGAGATTGCCACTTCATACCTTCATTAAGTTCGATAGTGACTTTTGTTCCAGCAGGGTCGACTGACCATGATTTTGCCATCTGAGGAGTCATAGCATTACCTTTATCAAAATAGAAAAGGTGTTCTCCGATACCAATTAAGTCTGCAGCAGACCACTTATAAGGTCCTGACCATGGAGTTCCAAATACAGGGTTTACCTCATGGTGAGCTCTCACAAGTTTACCACTTGGACCGCTTGGTTTTGCGCTCGAAGATGAAGAAGCACTAGCAGCTTTAGTTGCTTTGCTTTCTGCTTTTGCAGCAGGAGCAGCAGCTTTTGGTGCTTCAGGTTTGGCAGCAGCTTTAGGAGCAGCAGGTGCTTTTGGTGCAGCAGGTGCAGCTGGTGCAGCAGATGATGAAGATGATGATGATGAATCAGCAGAATCATCTCCTCCACAGGCAACAACTAGTACCATTAGCATTGAAACAACTAGCAGTCCAGCTAGCATACCAGATTTACGTAGTATATTAATACTCATAAATTTTCCTCCAACACTTATCCACCAGAAATCCAGTGGATTTGTTTATTTTTTCACAGAAAAACTTTAGGAAGAAAATATCAACAAAGAAAGAAATAAACACCAAAAATTTTGTCTCCTGGTTACTTAAATAAAAAGCAACACATCAAAATTNTGGGNNTTATCATACCCAATTGTTAAAAGTTCAATCCCCACAGTTATTTCTGCGAGTTCTCCGTAGAGTATATATAATATCTNCATATGTCAAGAAAAAAGAAGGAAAGTTTATTTATTAAAAANTAAGCAAATTTATACTAAATTATGAACAAAATAAATNGGTTAGAATTCAGACAATTTTCAGCNAAACANCATAACGCTACAAGAAATTGGTTAATACCAATAGTCTACTGNGATGATTCAGAAAAATACGGTATAGGAGATGCCAGTTATTTAGGAGATGATTCAAGAGTTATAGATGAAATAAAGTATCTTTTTGAAAAATTCTACAAAGGNAATNACCCTATTGAAAATGAGACNCTTTGGCTAAACGCATATAATAATTCAATGCAAAGAGGNGGTAGAATTTCAACTACTGCTCTTTCAGGGCTAGATATAGCAATATGGGATCTAAAAGGTAAAATATTAAATCAGCCTATTTATAACCTTCTTGGAGGTTCATTTAGAGAAAAATTGATGGTTTATGCAAATGGTTGGTATACAAATCCAGGTACACCTAAACAAAATGCAGAAGANGCAATAGAAGTNATAAAAATGGGTTATAAAGCNATAAAATTTGATCCATTTGGTCAAAAAAACTTCTANAGATTGAATAAAGAAGAGTTTTTTTTATCTGAGAAAAGAATTAGTGAAGTAAGAAAAGCNNTAGGAGAAAATATAGAAATATTAATTGANGGNCACGCAAANTTCAATGTTATGAATGCTGTGAAAATTTCTGAAATGTTAAAAAAATATAATCCTTTATTCTTTGAAGAGCCAGTATCTGAAGAGAATGCTTCTGAACTAATAGCTCTAAAAAAACAAACAAACTTATCATTAGCAACAGGAGAAAGATTATACACAAAGTTTCCTTTTGTAAAATTAGTTGAAGATAATGCAGTTGATGTTTTGCAACCAGACATAGCTAATGCTGGGGGATTAACTGAACTTAAAAAAATATCTATAATTGCTGAAGGAAAGCATATTACAATAGCCCCTCACAATACATGTTCTCCAGTTGGAGCAATTGCAGAAATGCATCTTGGAAAAAATATTCCAAACTTCGAAATAATGGAATATCATGCAGAATTTTATTCCCCTCATTATTTTAAAGTTTTTGAGGGTTTCCCAAGACAAAAAGATGGCTATGTTACACTTACTGATAAACCTGGTTTAGGATTAGATTTAAACGAAAAAGAAATCTTAAAACATCCTCCATATAAGTCTACAGACGCTAAAGGTGGAGCAAACAAAACAATTTAGATAAGGAAAAAAAATGATAGAAAATACTATTTTGAAAAAAAATAAAGAAGGTAAGAAAGCTAATGTATTTGGATTAACTTTCCCTTCCCTAGAACTTGTAGAGTTAGCAGCCCATGCTGGATTTGATGCCATAAATTGTGATGGAGAACACGGTCTCTTTTCACCAGAAGCAATAGATAATATATGTAGAGTTGCGAATGGTTATGGAATGTCAGTTACAGCAAGAGTACCAGATAAGAGCCCTTACTGGATAAACTTATTTTTAGACAGAGGCGTGCAAGGGATAGTAGGACCTCACGTAGAAAGTAAACAAGAAGCACAGGATTTTGCAGATGCATGTTTATTCCCACCCTTAGGAAAAAGATCATGGGGTGGAGGAAGAGGAACAGAATTTAATGATGACCAAAAACTATCAGATTATGGTGGAAAACTAAAATATGCAGAATGGACCAATAGCAATATGTTGGTAATAGCACAAATAGAGTCTGTCCCAGGCTGGGATAATCTTGAAGAAATTCTTTCAGTTGAAGGACTTTCTGGTATAACTGGAGGACCTAACGATCTTGCTGCATCCATGGGTATACCAGGAGAACCAGATAATCCTAAAAGAAAAGAGCTAACTTCTAATATTGAATCTATGGCAAGAAGTAAAAACAAAATAGTTCAAGACGATATAATGAACACACTTGCAATACAAGAGCTAATGATTGAAGGCGGAAGAAAATTTATAAAATAGAAAAAAAAATATTTGATTAATGGAAAAAAGATCATTTTTAAAATCTGGAAGCAAAGAAATAGTGTTACACGGAGACCTTCTAAGATACAAGAACGAAGATGAGGTCAAGGATATAGTAGTTGAAAAAATAGACTCTATATCAATTGAGAATACTAAAGGCATACAATCTAATTTAGCTTGGGCTTCTCTTGGATTTATTGTTTCACTTATTTCTTGGTATTTCTTAGACGAATCAGTTTTAAGTACATCTATAGCAATAATTAGTATGATTGCAGGTTTGATTTTTTTTGGAAGTTATTTTCTATTATCAACTTACAGCACCTTGGTTATTAAAACCTCTAGACTAGATATATCATTTGAATTCTCGTCAATTAATAGAAGAAAGGTCAATGAGTTTAGAAAAATTTTACTAGAAAGATTAAAATAATTTCTANTTTACATTTAANTGAGGCATAACTTGTAAGTTTTGATTCTTACTTATAAACTTATTTTTTTTATAATCTATAAGTCCTCTGCAGGCTATCATCAATCCATTGTCTGTNCAGAATNTTCGTTCAGGAAAGACAGATTCAATTTCAGCATTTTCAAAACTATTCCTGATAAATCCATTAGCTGCTACTCCTCCAGAAACAAGAATTTTTTTACAACCATGTTTTTTAGCTACATTCATAGATTTAGTTAGAAGTACATCAGCGGCTGAAAGCTGAAANGCATAAGCAATTTCAGAAATTTCTTCTTTTATCTGATCATTTGATAAATCATTGTTATATATTTTTTCATAAGCTAAATTTTTTGAAGCAGTCTTTAATCCACTAAAGCTAAATTCTTCATCATTTTTCAACCAAGCTCTGGGTAATACATAGTCTTTTCTTACTGCATCTTTAGCCCAATTTTCAATAATGGGCCCTCCAGGGTAACCAAGTCCCAATATCCTTGCCACTTTATCAAATGCTTCTCCTACAGCATCGTCTCTAGTTTGACCCAAAAGTTTATAAGAATCATAATCATTCATTAGAATTAATTCTGTATGACCCCCTGAAATAAGAAGAGCTATACANGGGAAAATTTCATTTTTTGAAAAATTNAATTTTTCATTCTCAACAAAACACGCTGATATATGTCCTTCTAAATGGTTTACTCCTATGAGTGGAATATTTAATGAATTAGATAAACCTTTTGCAAAATTTACACCTACCAGTAAAGACCCTGCAAGCCCAGGCCCATTAGTAACAGCAATAGCAGAAAGTTCATTTATTGACACTTTAGCTACTTGAATAGCTTCTTCAACTACCTTATGGATATTAACGATGTGAGCTCGAGAAGCAAGCTCAGGAATTATACCCCCATAAGGAGCATGCGTTTCAATCTGAGATGCAACAACATTGCTCAAAATATTGCCTTCAAGGTCAATTATTGAACATGCAGTTTCATCACATGAAGTTTCAATACCCAAAATTGTCATTATTTTTTCTTATTTTTTTTTTGAAGAGGTTTTAAATATATATTAATTTGAATTAATTTAGTCTAATTAAAATATGGAGAAAAAAAAATTTACTACAAAAAAATTTTTATTCATTTTTGCTCTACTTGGTATATTCTTTTCTTTTTTTCAACCAACATGTGGAGCTTTTACAAGAGTTACGGATTCAGGAGATGGATGCCCCGATTGGCCTACCTGTTTCGGTTCATGGATTCCGCCTCTAAATGATATACATGCAATTATTGAATGGAGTCATAGAACTTCAGGTACTTTATTCGGTATAGTCTCAATATTTTTAGTTGTTTTATCTTATCTTGTCTATAAAAAATTTAATTTCACTGTAAAAATTTACAGTTTTACTCTACTACTTATTATTATTGTAGGAGGGATTGGTGGCGCAGTTGTTTTATCTGAACTAAATCCTGCAATTAGAACAGTTCATTTAGCAGGGGCCCAAACGGTTGCAGCATTAATGGTTGCTACATTCATCATTCAATATTTAAAACCAGTTGAAACAAATAACAAGATAAAGATATTAGCATTTATAACTGCTTTTTTGGCAATAGCCTCACTACTTTCTGGAGCTTATGCTGTATGGCAAGGAGCAGGATCCGTATGTTACAGGTGGCCATTATGTGATGATTACTTAATACCTAGATTTACTAATCAATGGATACATATGATTCATAGAATTATATCCCTAGTATTAATTTTACATATCTTAAGGCTTTCTATAGTTCTAATAAAAACCCAATCAGGAAATATACTTAGTAAAGCAGGATATTTGCTATTAGCAATGGGTACTCTGCAAACTATAATAGGTGCAACTATTCCTATATCAGATTTTTCAGTTTGGTCGAGGTCATTGCATCTTGGTCTAGCAACTATTGTATGGATGGTTACTGTATCAATTATAATGTTGATAAAAGTAAAAAAACCATAGTGACTTACAAATGAATGTTCCCATAAAAAAATATTTTCTTTTGACTAAACCAAGGGTTTTAACATTGTTAATATTTAGTAGTTTTGGAGGAGCATTCTTAGCAAAACAAGGAATACCAAACTTTACTGAGAGCATAGGTCTATTTATTGGGGGCTATTGTGCATCAGGTGCAGCTGCAACTTTAAATATGTACTTTGAAACAGACATTGATAAGGATATGGGTCGAACAAAAAATAGACCAATAGCTGAAGGTACTATTTCTCATAAAAACGCATTAGTTTTTGCGATACTCCTAACACTAGTTTCATTTATATCACTATTTCTATTAAATAATTTACTTGCAGCTATTTTAGCTTTTGCTGGAGGTTTTTTTTATGTTGGTATTTATACTTTGTATCTCAAAAGAAGAACTATTCAAAATATTGTAATTGGTGGATCTGCAGGAGCTTTTCCTCCTTTAGTAGGTTATGCATCTATAAGCAACAACATAACACTTGAGGCACTATATCTTTTTCTTATAATTTTCTTTTGGACACCCCCTCATTTTTGGGCTTTAGCTATTATGATTAAGGATGACTATGAAAAGGCAAAAATACCAATGCTTCCTGTAGTAAAGGGGATAAAAAATGCTTCATTGCAGATATTACTATATAGTGTATTACTGATGTTTATTAGCTTATTAACTGTAACTATATCTTCAAGCTTGGGATGGATTTATGTTAGTAGCTCAATACTTCTTGGTACTATCTTGCTTGTAAAGTCTTATAAACTATTTAAGAATTTAGATAGGCCCTCAGCAGTNTCTACTTACAAATTTTCTTTACTTTATCTTTTCCTACTGATTGGTGCTGTAATGATTGATAGTTCAGTGACTTTTTTAGAAATATAATTTTTTAAGAATTAACTTGTTGCACTAAAGATGCAAACCCCTGAGGTTCCCTAACTGCCAGTTCAGCTAATGATTTTCTGTCAATCTGAATATTTCTCTGAGTAAGCAAATTCATAAACTTAGAGTATGATAATCCNTTTTCTCTTGCAGCAGCATTTATTCTTGTAATAGCTAATTTTCTCATAGATCTTTTTTTGAGATGTCTATGTTTTGTAGAATAGTTCAATGCATGAGTCAGAGATTCTTTAGCTGCTCTAATTCTGGTACGGCTAGCTCCTCTGTGACCTTTTACTTGTTTTAAAATTGATTTATGTTTTCTTCTGGTGGTCATCCCACCTTTTACTCTAGACATATTTGCTCAAATTCCTTATATTAGATTTTTTATTTTATCTGAAATTCTAGTTGAATCTAATTCAACTTTTCCTCCAAATAATCTCTTGACTCTCTTAGCTTTTTTTCTTCTGAGATGACTTTTTGGACCTTTAGTTCTTACTAATTTTCCAGATCCTGTGACATGAAATCTTTTTTTTGCAGCTTTATTTGTTTTTATCTTTGGCATGTAATTTATTGATTATCTTTTTCTTTATTTTTCATTGTTCCTATTGGGAATGCAGGTGACACTACTAAACTTAATGTTCTTCCTTCATTAGAAGGTCTTTTATCCAATTTAGCCATATCTTTAACACCTTCTGCAACAGATCTCAAAACTTTCATAGCAAAGTCTGGATGAGCTGCTTCTCTTCCTCTAAGCATCACAGCAACTCTGACTTTAGATCCATCATCTAATAATGATCTAACTTTTTTGATTTTTAGATCAACATCATGCTTTGATGTACCTGGCCTCAACCTTACTTCTCTTTGAGTCTGAGTTGTTTTACTCTTATTTTTTTTATCTCTTTTGGAGAGATTGTACTTAAATTTTCCATAATCTAATAAACGACACACAGGAGGATCTTGGTTTGGCGAAACTTCAACCAAATCTAAGCCATTGTCNATAGCCATTTGTAGAGCTTCACTTGTTTTCAATATTTTAGAGTTGGATTGGTCTTCTCCAGAAATTAATCTAACAGAGCTAGTTCTAATTCGCTCATTAACCCTATATTCTTTTGCTATTTTTTACTCCTAGGTGTCAATTTTTTGATTATAAAAAGTCTACTAATCTATAGTATCACAAGAACTCAATAGTTGATAAGAAAAATATATTTACATAATAATAAATTATTATTTTTTTTTTGTTCTTATGATAGGATTTTATTATAAATAATAAAAAATTTTTCCTACTCCATGAACAAAAAATTTCTCAATAACAGCATAACATATGTCATAGCAGGTCTTCTGATGATAGGTGCATTTTACCTGTTTTTAGGTCGATCATTTGAATCAAGTGAAGAGAAAGATTTAGGGCATTTAGTGCGTATTTCTAAAAGCGCAGAAGGCACTGCAAATCCAGTAACAATTGAAGTTAATGGAGATAAACTCAAATACACCAAAAATGGAGAAGTTTATAAAGCCTCAAAAGAATCTGGAACAAGTGTGTATGAAATAATGTCTGCTTCAGACGTTGATCCTTCTGCTTACTCGGTGGTTGTTAAAAATGGAGGAAGTGTAGGTACAATTTTCTCAATTCTAATAGGCCTATTACCATTTATTCTTATGTTTGGTTTCCTTTTTTTTATAATGAGGCAAGCTCAAGGCTCAGGAAACAGTGCAATGAATTTTGGAAAAAGTCGAGCAAAAATGTTTGTTGGAACAAAAGCGAATGTGACTTTTTTTGATGTAGCAGGTCTTCCTGAAGCAAAAGAAGAACTAGAAGAAGTTGTTGATTTTTTGAAATTTCCAGAAAGATTCACTTCAATTGGAGCAAAAATACCTTCTGGAGTACTATTAGTAGGTCCTCCAGGAACAGGAAAAACGCTTATAGCTAGAGCAGTTGCAGGTGAAGCAGGTGTCCCATTTTTTTCAATATCAGGTTCAGAATTTGTGGAAATGTTTGTTGGTGTTGGAGCATCTAGAGTAAGAGATCTATTTTCACAAGCAAAAAGACACTCCCCTTGCATAATATTTGTAGATGAAATAGATGCAGTAGGAAGACACAGGGGTGCAGGTCTTGGCGGAGGTCATGATGAAAGAGAACAAACCCTAAATCAAATTTTAGTAGAAATGGACGGTTTCGATACTAATAATAATGTAATTGTAATTGCAGCAACAAATAGACCTGATATTCTAGACCCTGCATTACTTAGACCAGGTAGATTCGATAGAAGGATAACAATTGATAACCCAGATGTTAATGGTCGAACAGAAATACTTAATGTTCATGCAAAAGGGAAGCCTATTGATAAAAAAGTAGAAATGACAGATGTTGCCAAACAAACTCCTGGTTTCTCAGGTGCTGATTTAGCAAATCTGATTAATGAATCTGCTTTACTTACAGCTCGAAGAAATTCAAAAAAAATAACACTAGCAGACTTAACAGAAGCTATCGACAGAGTTTCCATGGGCCCAGCTCGAAAATCTAAAGTCATTAGCGATAAAGAAAGAGAACTCGTTGCATACCATGAAGCAGGTCANGCTATTGTTTCTCACTTTATGCCTGAAGGGAANAGTGTTGGAAAAATAACNATTGTTTCTAGAGGGCATGCTGGTGGATTTACAAGATATGAGCAAGAAGATCAATCATTAATGACTAAAGTTGAACTNGANGCTATGATCGCATCTGCTATGGGNGGNAGAGAAGCAGAAATGATTACTCACAAAGGAGTANTAACAACTGGCGCTTCNAATGATTTCGAGCAAGCTACTAGAATNGCNAGAGAAATGGTTATGCGNTACGGAATGATTGAANANTTNCCACAAAGAACCTATGGAAAAAAACAGCAGGCAGTATTTCTTGGACGTGAACAAAATGAAGAACAAGACTATTCTGAAGAAACTGCTGTAAANATAGATAAAGAAATATCNTCATTNCTTGAANAAGGCAAAAATAANGCAAANAAAATTCTAAAGAAACATAANAAACAANTAGAATTACTCGCTGATGCANTNCTCAAGTATGAAACACTTGATGCTGANCAGTTTAGNACTCTGATGGAAGGTAAAACCCTCAATATAAAAGAGGTATCAAAACCTGAACCTCANACAAAGGAAAAAACAGAGACTACTAAGCAAAAAAAAGGATTCCCTGAACCTCAATCTTCATGACCATTTTTGAGAATAATGANATCAAGTTAGAAAAATTTATTTCTGGCTCTTTGAGGAATAATTCATATCTCATAAGTTCAAAAAAAGATGGTAATTCTATAGTCATAGATGTTCCTGATAAACCTATGGAATTAATTAATAAAATTCCAAGAAACAGACTCAATAAGTCAGAAAACTTAGAAAAAATAAAAATTCTTATAACTCATGGTCATTATGATCATATAGAAGGACTAGATATTTTTGGAGAAAGGTTAGGACTGCTAAATTTATACATAGGTTATGTTGATGCAAACTATCTTAATTATTCTGGAAANGTAACAAGGCTAAGAAATCAAGAATATATAGAAAATTCAATAATTAAACTTAAATTATTTTATACNCCCGGTCATACCGAAGGATCAGTTTGTTATTTTTTAGACTNAGGTGATGAAAAGTTCTTGTTTAGCGGTGACACTCTTTTTCCAGGAGGNCCCGGTAAAACTATTGATTCAAGAAATTTTACTAAGATATTCGAATCAATTAAAAATAAATTATATTTACTCCCTAAAGAGACAATAATTCTTCCTGGCCATGGAGAATCAATAACCATAGAAGATTCTATAAATGAATTTAATCATTTCCAATATAAAAATAATATATTTGGAGATATTTCTTGGAAAAATTAGAAAAGAAAAAACCAATTAATGGATTATTTCTTTTTTTTAGTTCTGCAATATTATTAATTCTTACATTACAGCTTNTTGATTTCTTTATTAATCTTTTTTTTGGATNGGATAATGGAAATATACAAGAANAAAACAATANAATTTTTTCATTTTTGTTTTTTTTGATAACTTTTATTCCGATATTTTTATGTGTGGANTTTTATAGGACTAAATTAGNTATATCGAGAAAAAAAATAGTTAAGTTATTCACTATAGCTATTCTAGTTACAACCCTGAATTCTTTCTTTATAAAATCAAGCTTAAATATACTTATTCAAATCCTAATTATTGATTTTGGNTGCTTATATTTTGTGTTNATAATATCAAAAATTTATAGTACCAATAAATTTCGATGGTTAGGCNTAAAACAAATTTCAAATAGCGANATTAAGTATTTTTTTTACTACTTCTTAGCATGGCCTCCAATAATTCTTTGGGGAACAATAATTAATTACTATGATCTTGAATTCTTCAACTCTGATTATTCAAAAACAATTATTGAATCACTAAACAATAATNTNATAATTATTTTCTTTTTAGCCTGTATTGTAGCTCCTATTTGTGAAGAAATAATTTTTCGNGGATTTNTTTATAAATTAATAAATTCTAAATATACAATCAAACACGCAATAATAATAAATTCTATATTGTTTGGAATAATTCATTTCGATCCAAGTGCAATTATTCCTGCTACTATTTTAGGATTATCTCTNTCTATTATTAGATATAAAACTAAAAGTGTTATCTCCACCGTAATAATGCACTCATTACACAATATTTTTGCACTTATTATGACGACTCAAGCATTATAATGTATCAATAGGAGAAAAATTTGATATCTGAAGCAATAAATTCTAATAAAAAAACATCTGTAATACCTTTTATAACNTGTGGGTANCCAAATGTTGAGAATTTCGTTGATTTATTNTTGTCTCTAGAAAATTCNGGNTCAACTGTTATTGAAATTGGNATGCCAAATAGTGACCCTTTAGCAGAAGGGCTAACNATACAATACTCAAGCACAATTTCTCTTAANAATGGNGTTAATACTGATATTTGCTTTGACATAGTAAAGAAAGCTAGAGAAAAAGGTTTGAGNATTCCTGTNGTACTNATGGGGTACTATAACAATATAATTGCTTANGATTCTGAGAAATTCTGTTCAAACTCAAAAAANTCAGGTGTAGATGGTTTGATTNTTGCAGACNTACCTGTTTTTGAATCTAAATCAGTCATTGAACTTTCTAAAAAGTATGATTTAGCTTATATCCCTTTATTATCGGTAAACTCTTCAGAATCAATTATCAAAGAAGCAAGTATGCTNGCAACAGGNTTTGTATATTGTATTTCTGTTCTNGGNGTAACAGGNGAGAGAAAAGTNANTTTTGATAGAGTCAAGATTTTAGCTGATAAAGNAAAANAATATTCAAANGTTCCTGTTGCAGTAGGATTTGGNGTATCAAACAGATCAGATGTAACAGAAATAGGTAAATTTGCTGATGCAGCAGTTATTGGATCTGCACTTATCAATAAGATAAGAGAATCAAAAGATGATAATATTGTTGATGTGGCTGGAAAGTTTATTTCAAGTCTAATTTAGATTTTATAAGGAATATTTAATGTTGGTTAGAGGTGTAAGAGGAGCAACTACTGTTTCAGAGAATACCAAAGANGAAATTGTTAGTTCTACAGCAGAATTATTAGAAAAGATGATTTCAGAAAATNANATAGATTCAGAAAATATTGCATCTATAATTTTTACNACTACNTCTGATGTTTTTAATGAATTCCCNGCTGTAGCTGCAAGAGAAATNTTATCCTTGCACTCAGTTCCATTACTTAATATGCAAGAAATAGATAATCCCAATGGATTGAGCAGCTGTATAAGAATATTAATCCATTGGAATACTGACCTAAATCAAGATCAAATAAAACATGTCTATCTAAATGGAGCAACAGTTTTAAGAACAGATTTAAAATAAATTTGTAGACAAAAATTATTAAATTAAGTTAGACTNGTTGTTAGAGAAAAAAAATGAAACAATTTATTTANACATATTATTATTTTAGGCGCTAGAGTCTTTGCTTAGTGTGTGTAATTTCTAATTTTCATTAAATAAAAGGCTCAAATATAGAGCCTTTTTTTTATTAATAAATATTCAAAGGATAAGAAGAATGACAAATATAACAAATATAAATATCAGAGAACTATCAAATTTACCATCTCCTGAGTTTTATCAAAAAAAATACCCTTCTTCAGAACAACAAACTTCGTTAATAAAGGAATCAAGAAAAACTATAGAAAATATTATTGAAGGAANAGATAGCAGGCTACTTCTTCTAATGGGTCCTTGCTCNATACATGACACNAAAGCAGGAATTNAGTATGCTGAAAAACTAAAAGANCTCGCTGANAAAGTTAGTAAAAATATTTATATAGTAATGAGGGTATATTTTGAAAAACCAAGNACTACTGTAGGTTGGAAGGGACTAATAAACGANCCNGANTTAAATGGAAGTTACAATATACCNAAAGGAATAGAAATAGCTAGAGAATTTTTATCNGAAGTNACNAGAATAGGTCTTCCTACTGCAACAGAATTTTTAGACCCTTTTACACCTCAATACATNGGAGATTTAGTATCTTGGGGTGCNATAGGAGCTNGAACNGCAGAAAGTCAGACTCACCGACAAATGGCNAGTGGANTATCNATGCCAATNGGTTTTAANAATGGNACNGGTGGTTCAGTNCAACTAGCAATTGATGGAATGATAGCATGTAATGGAGAACATGCATTTCTTGGTATTGATGATGATGGAAAAACATCAATAGTAATAACAAAAGGGAATAAAGCCAATCATGTAATTCTTCGTGGTGGAGCATCTGGTCCTAATTATGATAAAGATTCAATAAATGAAGCNCAAGAATTGCTGAAGAAAAATAATNTAGAACCTAANATAGTTGTTGATTGTTCACACGGAAATTCTAATAAGGATCATAATAGNCAACCTATAGTTTTCAAAGANATATTNGATCAAAGGNTAAATGGAAACGATAAAATTATAGGAATAATGCTAGAAAGTAANATTAANCCTGGAAGCCAATCATTGGGAAATATTGAAGATTTGGAGTATGGAGTATCCATTACTGANAAATGNGTAGGATGGGAAAAAACAGAAGAGATAATTNTAGAAGCCAATAATCTGCTANATTAAATAATAAATGGATAATTCTTTTCAAGAAATAATTGATCAATTATCAGAAGAAGTTTCTACNAAAGGAACTTCCCTTTGTATAGGAACTTTTGATGGAGTACACAGAGGTCATCAAAAATTATTTAAAGAATTAGTAAAAANTTCCANAANTAATAATCTTTTNTCTGTAGTATTNGTTTTTGAATTACGTCCAAGAGAAATCATTAACCCGTCTTTGAGTANACCTTATATTATTNCTNTTGAAGAAAGAATTCAAAANATTAAGTCACAAAAAGTAGATAANACTATTAAGATAAATTTTGATAATAANATAAGAAATATTTCTGCAAAAAAATTCTTAGAAATCCTTAAAAATAAAATAAACCTGACTTCTTTAGTTGTTAGTGAAGATACTAAAATAGGAAATGATCAAAAAAANGGNAATGATCTTAAANAAANATGTGAAGANTTAAAAATTAGTTTTAATTCTATNAAAATGTCTTTAGATGATAATAAAATNGTTTCTTCTTCAAGTGTCTCAACACATATTTCTAATGGAGAAATAGATAAAGCAAATTCTATGNTAGGAAGAACTTTCANAATNTCTGGAAAAGTTGAAACAGGAGATAAAATAGGAAGAACCATAGGNATACCNACTGCAAATCTATCTGTTTCAAAANATCTTATTATTCCTGGCGATGGAATATANGCTGTTAAAGTTAATGTGAATAACCAAATNTATAAAGGAGCATTATCTATAGGAAATAGACCTGTAATAAAGGAGGATGATTCAAGAAAAATTGAAGTATATATAATAGACTTTAACAAAAATATTTATGGAGAATTAATAGAAATATCAATCATAAGTAAGATTAGAAATCAAGAAAATTATGATTCATTAGAAGAATTAAGATTTCAAATTGATAAAGATATTGTTCAAATTACAAACATATTAGAAAATGCCTAATTTCAAAAATATAATTGAAGAATTAAGATGGAGAAATGCCCTAAAGGATTTCACTACAGGTGCTGATACTGAATTAATTAATGGAAATATAACCTGTTATAACGGATTCGATCCGACAGCCAAAAGCCTTCATATTGGAAACCTAATACCAATACTAGGTCTTCAAAGGCTTCAAAAGTATGGACACTCACCTATTGTAATTATAGGTGGTGGAACAGGAATGATAGGTGATCCTTCAGGTAGATCTGATGAAAGAAAATTATTATCTCTAGAAAAAATAGAAGAAAATTTACAAGGAATTAGATCACAGCTAGAAAAATTTCTNGATTTTGATTCCAAAAAAAATCCTGCAAAAATAATAAATAATGCAGAATGGTTGAAAAAGATTAATCTAATTGACTTTCTTAGAGATACAGGAAAATTTTTCAACATAAATAATATGATGAGTAAAGATTCTGTAAAAAATAGATTATCCCGAGATGAAGGAATATCATTTACAGAGTTTTCATACCAATTGCTTCAAGCTTACGATTTTTTATATCTATTTGAAGAATATAACTGTACTTTTCAAATGGGAGGTTCAGATCAATGGGGTAACATAGTTGCAGGAGTAGATTTGATAAGAAAAGTCAGCTCTAAAAATAAGGCTCATGGAATCACATATCCCCTGCTTACAACTTCTAGTGGAGAAAAATTTGGAAAAAGTGTAGATGGAGCAGTAACTCTTGATAGCGAGGTAACAATACCATATAAATTATTCCAATATTTTTTCAACTCATCCGATGAAGAAGTTTTAGATTATATAAAATTATTCACAGATATTACCCAAAAAGATTTTGAAGAATTGACATCGGTTACAATCAAAGAACCATTTAAAAGAGAAGCTCAAATATATCTTGCTAAAGAAATTACATTTCTTGTTCATGGTAAAAAAGGTCTAGATGATGCCCTGCGTCAGACAGAGGGTTTGAATAAAGGAAAATGGGAAGTACTCAAAAATACAGACTATGAAGACTTATATAAAAACTCTGATAAATCTTCCAACCTTAGTAGAGAAAAAATTGATGAAGGGATAACTATTCAGCAATTGACAGTTGATTTTGATCTTTGTAAATCTCTTGGTGAATCAAAAAGGTTGATTTCTCAAGGCGGTATCTCAATTAATGGAAACAAGATATTGGACCCTGAAAAAAATATAACATATGGTGACCTTAAAGCAGATAAAGTAATAATAATTTCTAAAGGGAAGAAAACTCATAAGATAATAACTGTTGATTGAGAAAAATAAAAATTATCATTAGTATCATATTATGAGTATGAAAAAAGAAAAACTTTTAATTGTCGATGGTCATGCTATGGTTTTTAGAGCATGGTTTTCAATTCCAGAAAGACTTAATTCAAATAATATTGATACTAGAGGAGCCTATGGATTTATAAACACACTAATAAAATCCATAAGAGAAAATGGAATTACACACATAGCTGTATGTTTTGATACAAAAGCTAAGACATTTAGAGATGAAATTTTTCCAGAATATAAAGCTCAAAGACCGCCNGCTGATCCAGATTTACACAAACANATACCAATAGCCANAGATTTATTAGATTCATTAGGCATACCAGTATTTGAAAAAGATGGATTTGAAGCGGATGATCTTGTTGGAACAATNAGTTCAATTGCTAATCAAAACCATNTTGAATCNCTAATCCTTACTGGAGACGCTGATCAATTACAACTNGTAAACGAACAAACTAAAGTNTTAATGTATTCTGGATTTGGAGATATTAGGATATATGATCCTGAAAAAGTAAAAGAAAGATATGATGGGTTGGGACCAGAATTTGTAGCAGAAATAAAAGCCTTGGAAGGAGATCCATCAGACAATATTCCTGGTGTTCCGGGAGTAGGAAAAAAAGCTGCTAGAACATTACTATTAGAATTCGGACACTTTGATAATTTATTTGATAACTTAGAAAAAATAGAGAATGTTGAACTTAGAGGCGCAAAAAGAATCCAAGCTATTATGACTGAAAATGTTGAGATTGCAAAGAAATGTTTAGAACTAACAAACATTGTAAGAGATGTTGATATTGATTTTGAAATAAATAAATGTAAATTTTCAAATCATAATATTAATGAAATCATTAGAGTATTCGAGAGTTATGAACTTAGAAATAGTTTAAATAACTTAAGATCAATTATTAATTTTGATGATAATTTATCAGATAATAAATCTATTTTAAATAACTATGAATCTATTCCAGAAGAAAATTTGATTTTAGTAAATGATCAAAATTCCTTTGAAAAAATGTTTAATGACTTAATTAATTCTGACCATTTTTCTTTTGATACAGAAACTACTGGATTAAATACTATAGATGACGAAATTATAGGAATATCATTTAGTAATTCAGAAAACTTAGCATGGTATTTAGTTATAAAACATGACAATGAAAATGTCTTTTTTGATAAAAATATCTACGAGAAGATAAAAGAACTTTTCTTAAATCCCAAAATATCAAAATCAGCTCACAATGCCAATTTTGATTTGATGGTACTAAAAAGTTATGGAATTGATGTNAATAATTTGAATTTTGATACAGTCATAGCAGCATCATTATGTAACAGAAAACGTTTAGGCCTAAAGTCATTATCAGAAGAAATACTCAACATAAAGATGACAAATATAGAAGAATTAATAGGAACTGGAAAAAATCAAAAAACTCTTAATCAAATAGATATTAGTAAAGTTTATAAATATGCTGCAGCAGATTCATTAATAACATTCAAACTAAGAAATTTTTTTATAGAAGAATTAAAAAAATTCGATCAAGAAAATCTTTTCTACAACGTAGAAATCCCTTTAATTAATGAAATTATAGATATGCAATTTAGTGGAATAAATCTAGATTTAAATTTGCTAGGAAACATGTCAAATAAACTAGAAATAGACCTCAAAGAGATAGAAAATACTATTCATAATATTTATCCAGAAAAAGAATTTAACTTAAATTCAGGGAAACAACTTTCAGAAATATTAGTAGAAAATCTAAACGCTCCACCTATAAAAAAAACTAAAACAGGAATTTCAGTTGATGCAGAAGTTCTTGAAAAATACTCAAAAGATAATGATCTAGATGAAAGAGTACAACAAATTTCTTCAGGAATTCTAAAATATAGAGAGCTCGCAAAGCTAAAGTCAACTTACGTTGATTCGTTACCAAGTTTAGTTAGTAAAAAAACAAAAAAAATACATACAACATTTAATCAAATTGGAACTTCTACTGGAAGGCTTTCAAGTCAAAATCCAAATGTCCAAAATATTCCTGTGAGATCAAAAATTGGAAAACAAGTAAGATCAGCTTTTATTGTAGATTATAAAAAAAATTATCAAATGCTTTCAGTTGACTACTCTCAAATAGAATTAAGAGTTTTGGCTCATCTATCCAAAGAAGAAAATTTAGTTAAGGCTTTTAATAATGGTGAAGATATACATAATTCAACAGCTAAANTAATGTATGAAACTAATGAGGTAAACTCAGAGCAAAGAAGAATTGCAAAAATACTTAATTTTGGTGTTTTATATGGACTAGGCCCACACGGAGTTGCACAACAAACAGACTTATCAAGAGAACAAGGTAAGCAATTTATTGATTTATATTTTGGAAAATATCCGGGNATNAANGNCTTTCAAAAACTGCAAATTGATAACTCAAAAAAGACTGGATACTCAAAAACATTGCTTGGAAGAAGAAGNTATCTTGAAGATATAAATTCTCCAAATGCTAGAATTAGGGGTTTTGCAGAAAGAATTGCGATTAATATGCCCATTCAAGGAACTGCTGCAGAGATAATAAAAGTTGCAATGATTAAATTAGGTCAAAAAATAAGGTATGAAGGAATGAGATCAAAAATGTTAGTTCAAGTTCATGATGAACTGATATTTGAAGTTGCACCAGGAGAACTTATGGAACTTGGTTCAATGATAAATGAAATCATGCCTGAGGCTATAAAACTTGATGTCCCTGTACTAGTAGATATAAAAACAGGCTCAAGCTGGGGTAGTTTAGAGTAATTTCTTATATAATTAGAATGTTGTTTTAAATATGGAGGGGTGGCTGAGTGGTTGAAAGCGTCTGTCTTGAAAACAGGAGTATCCGTAAGGGTACCGCAGGTTCGAATCCTGTCCCCTCCGCCATATTTTAGCTACTATTATCAATCCACTCATTTTCTAAATCTGATATNTCCTCTTTAATTTTGTTATAGCTATTTGAAAGTTCTTCTAAAAGTTCAAAATTATCGATATTTTCTAAAGAGCTCATCTTATCTTCTAATTCTTTTTTTATTACAATCAATTTATTGATNTTATTTTCAATTTTTCTACTTTTTTTATTNGANTCATAANTATTTTTNTTTTTATNNCCCTTATTTGGTTTTAANTCATCCTTCAAAATATCTTCATANTCAGAAATATCATCTACGAATAGATTTACTTGACNATCTTTTACTANNAANATTTGTTCNGCAACTTTTTCAATAATATCTTTATCATGNCTAACCAAAATTATTGCACCTTCAAATTCATTTAANGAGTTGATTAATGACAATCTAGAATCAATATCAAGATGATTTGTAGGCTCGTCCATCAATAANAGATCTGGAGAATGATAACTCATNAGACAAAATAATAGTCTTGTTTTTTCTCCACCTGAGAGATTTTCTATTCTTGTTTCAGATTTTTGCTTATCAAANCCAAATCTTCCTAAAACTCCTCTAATAAACAAATCTGGTTTTTCTG
>NZTZ01000006.1 GCA_002703265.1 Chloroflexota bacterium | reverse complement strand
TTTTTTGTGATAAGAATTTTTTCTTCAAGAGATAAGTTTATTCCACTTTGTTGAGTACCATCTCTTAACGTAGTGTCATATATTTCAATTTTTTCTGATTTTTCCATGAGGAATATAGGCTTTATTTTATGTAACATTAATAATATATCTATTATTCTAAGAATAATCTAACTCAAATAAGTTAAAATAATATTTAAAGCCTAAGAGAGTGATTTGGAAGATAAAGAAAAATATATAAATTTAGGTAAATGTGACAGCCTTACTCCAAAAACATTTGGCAAACCAGGTAAAAGAACTTTCTTAATTGATATCAAATGTTCTGGTAATTCATTTAATTTATGGTTAGAAAAACAACAATTGGCATCTATATCTCAAAATATTACTAAGTATAAATCTTTTACTAAAACTCAGGAGATAAACTCTTTTTCACTAAAAGAAGAAAATACAAACTATAAATTAATTGATTTCGCACTTGAATTTCAAACTGAAACAAATAGTTTTGATTTCTATTTTGTTGGAGTAGATGATCAAGACAAAGGAATAGCAGCTACTTTTTTTTATGATAATAAATATGCTCAGTATTTTGCTAACGAAAGCTTGAAAATAGTTTCACAAGGTAGGCCAATTTGTTCTCTTTGTTTTAACCCAATAAATGAGGATGGACATTTTTGTATAAAATTGAACGGTCATATAGAGAATATAAAAATTGTNTAAAAAAGATACTGAAAAGAAACTGAAACAGTTTTCAGTTAAAGGTATTAAGGAAGTTTTCAATGGTTCTAATAGAGTTTTTCTATGTGAAATGATTGATGAAAGCTCCGAAAAAAAANTTTTATCAATTTATAAACCTATTAAGGGAGAAAGACCACTAAGAGATTTTTTTGTTGGGAATTTATGTTCTAGGGAATTAGCAGCTTATGAAATTTCAAAACAATTAGGTTGGCCAAATTTACCACCTTTGGTCAACAGAGATGGTCCTTTTGGATTCGGAAGCTTTCAAATGTTTATAGATCATGATCCTAAGTATAATTATTTTAATCTTTTTGATGAATTTCAAAAACAGCTAAAAGAAGTTATGTTTTTTGATCATATCATTTTAAATACAGACAGAAAAGCAGGATCAATAATTCTAGATGCGAACAAGCAAATATGGGCTATAGACCAAGCATTAACTTTCAATCCATATACAAGAATTCGTACGGTTATGTTTGAGTATAATAAGATGAAAATTGATGAATTTTTGTTATCACAGGTTGAAAAATTATTAAAAANACTTGAAAGAAAAGAAGAATTACTTAAGATTCTTACAGAGTTATTATCTCAAGAAGAAATTGAGAGTTTAATTGCTAGAATAAAAAAACTTTTAAAAGATAGNCGNTTNCCNGAATTAGATCCANACANNAATGTCCCTTATCCATTANTTTAGTATCATCTTAGGAATAAAAANTTCTTTAGNCTTCTGTAAAAATCTNTTTTNGACCTTCCGTTTGGCNTAACATTTTTTAGNATNAATTTTTCAATCTCTTTATTAGATGCAAAAAATTTACCCCTCCAATTTTTCATTTTTCCTAGATTATAAGTTCCATTTTGGAAGTATTTTTGCCATGGGTTTTTATCTTCCCAAATATTTTTTTCCATATTCCCATGATAAATACTTTTATTTGATTCTTTGATTATTATCCATGCTGCTGCAAAATCCCAACAAAACGCAAATCCTGATAGTGCAAGTTGTGCATTTCCGTTAGCAACTAGTGATATTTCTGCTGCAGCTGAACCTAAATTTCTTAATTCTCCAGAGTTTTTGTAGAATTCTTTTTTTATTATGTAAGACAAATTAAAGTAAGTAGGTGCAAAAGATAAAATTCCAGGAATTGGAACATTCTTTAATTCTTGAAAATTTTCTTGTAAAAAATTTGATGTGATTCCTTCATCTTTTATTGCGTAAATTATGGATTTTTCTTTCCAAGGTAGACCTACACCTCCCCCAATAATCTCTCCTTTATACATTATTGCAATTGCTACACAAAAAAAAGGGATTTGATTTATAAAGTTTTTTGTGCCGTCTATGGGGTCTATTATCCATAGATAATCCGATTCAACTATCTCATCCTCTTTACCTTCTTCACCTAAGATTTCGTGATCAGGGAATCTTTTTTTTATTTTAGAAACTATTAATTTTTGTGAATTGATATCTATTTCAGTAACAGGATTATCTCCTTTTATTTGATTTTTGTCGGAAATCTTAATTTTCTTTTTTGAAGAATCTAAGATTAGGTCTAATGAATCTTTAATACATTCAATTAGAGTCTCTTTTATTTGATTTTTTATGTATTCGTCCATTTTTTTTATATTTTGTAATATATTTTTAATTATGATAAATGATGGGTGAAAAATTTTAAGGAGAAAAATTGTTTAAGTTTTTTAATAAAAATAATTTTTTGGATGATTTATGGGGAAATTTTCAGATAATACTAGATGAGATTTCTAATTCTAAGTCAAGGATTAATTTATTAGATAAATCAGGAATATTAATTTCTGATCATACAAATAATGATTTTACAAAAAATATTAAAAAAAATATAAAAGAGATATTAAATGAAGGTGAATCTGCAACTAAAACTTTAGTTGATGTTATTGATGATAGTTCTGATATGTACTGGCTAATTCTTGAGGATCTAAATTCTAATGACCTTTTATCATCTTTATATACATGTATAAATGCCCTTAATGCAAATGACTCTTTGTCAAATATTTTAGCCTTAGTAATACCATTAGAATTTCTCTTAGAAGAGACTAAAGAAAAAATTTATTTGATCTATAGAGTTGATACAAAATCTTTTTATCCTTTTTCTCCAAATTCAGATGATGAAAAAATAAGAAATAAAGATAATGAGAAAGATTTATATAATTATCTAATTAGAAGAAAAGTAAATCTAGAAAATACAGAAAAAAAATGGCTAGGAATTTGGGGGATACCGTTTTGAAGATAACTGTTATTGGAGATACTTCAGATTTTTTACAAGCTATTAGTAAAATTGATTTACCCAAACTAGAAATAGCTAAAGAGATTGATGTCAATTCTAAAGGTCTAATTATTCTTGATGANTCACTTAGCAATTCTGAAAAAATCTCACTAGCAAAGTCAAATGAATTGCAAATTCCAATTTTAGGAGTACAAAATGGTTTTGATGCATTAAATCAATTTTTTGGAGGGAGCCCTAGCCTTACAAATGACAAAATTTGTCAACAGGTTTTTCTGAGTCCAGGTGCAAAACTCTCTCACATTATAGGTGGGTCTGGATGGGTCAGAGGCAATCTTGAGCTTAAAAAAACTATATTGAATAAAGATTTATCGGATAATTTTTTTGCTTCAATCATATCTGAAGATGGAGAAGTTTTAGGATTTGAAAAACCCGGGAATGATTGGCAATTTGGAATTAGATTTGATATTTTTTCTGAGGAAAACCCTAGAGGTTTTGAAAAAATAATTACTGTTTTTCTAGATAGATGTAATGAATAGTAAAATTTAAGCCCTCGCGCGCTTGCGCGCGCGCGTGGGAAAGTATAGCTTGTGATTATATATTGTTATTGGGGAATTTATGGTTACTGATAATTTAGGAGAAATCAGAAAAGTTAATATACAAGATGAGATGAAAAGTTCTTATCTAGACTATGCAATGAGTGTGATAGTTTCTAGGGCTTTACCAGATGTTAGAGATGGATTGAAGCCTGTTCAGAGAAGAGTTTTGTACGCGATGCATGATCAAGGTATGAGACCTAATTCCTCATATAAAAAAAGTGCTAGGCTAGTTGGAGAAGTTCTAGGTAAATATCATCCTCATGGAGATAGTTCGGTTTATGCTGCACAAGTTAGGATGGCTCAACCTTTTTCAATGAGATACACTCTAGTGGATGGCCAAGGTAACTACGGTAGTGTTGATGGTGATCCTGCTGCCGCTATGAGATATACAGAGTGTAAACTTTCTCCAATTACTGAATCTTTATTAGGCGATATAGAGAAAGAAACTATTGATTGGGTAGATAACTTTGACCAATCTCTCAAAGAACCTTCGGTTTTGCCTGCTATTTTACCAAATCTTTTAGTTAATGGAGCTTCTGGTATTGCTGTNGGNATGGCTACTAATATTCCTCCTCANAATTTAAGTGAAATATGTGATGGAATTGCNCTTGTNATAGANAACCCNCAGTCTAATGTTGATGATTTGATGAAAGTCGTAAAAGGNCCAGATTTTCCTACNGGTGCAGAAATTTGGGGTCTATCTGGTATAAGAGAAGCTTTTGCAACTGGAAGAGGTAGAGTTGTGGTTCAGGCAAAGCATATGATTGAGGATGTTAAGAAACAAGATCGTCAAAGAGTAGTTTTTACTGAAATCCCTTATCAAGTCAACAAAGCATCACTAATAATGAAAATTGCTGAGATGATTAAAACTAAGAAACTTGAAGGAGTTTCCGAAGTTAGAGATGAATCTGACAGAAAAGGTATGAGAATTGTACTTGAATTAAGAAGAGGAACTTCTCCAAGTCTAATTCTTAATAACTTGTATAAGCAAACTCAGCTTAGATCTTCATTCTCAGTAAATATGATAGCTCTTGTTGATGGTACCCCTCAAATATTGAATCTTAAGCAAACAATCAATCATTACATTTCATTCAGAGAAGAGGTGATTAGAAGGCGAGCTGAGTATGACTTAAGAAGAGCAAAGGCTAGGCTTCACGTATTAGAAGGTTTAAGGATTGCTATTCAAAATCTTGATAGAGTAATAGAGTTGATTAGGGCATCTGAAGATGTGGAAGCTGCTAGAAATTCTTTGATGCAAGAATTTAATTTGACTGAAATTCAATCTCAGGCAATATTAGATATGCAATTGAGAAGACTTGCAGCTCTAGAGATTGAGAAAATTGAGAATGAATATAAAGAATTAACTGAACTGGTTGCTGATTTAGAGGACTTACTGTCAAATCAGTCTAGGATTTTGAGTGTGATAAAAACAGAAACACTTCAGTTGAAGAGAAAATATGGTGAGGACAGAAGAACTATAATCAATGAAACTGACCTTAAGGAGTGGAAAAGAGAAGATATGGAACCTCATCAAGAGGTTGTAATTACTCTTTCTAAAGGTGGGTATGTAAAAAGAATATTATCAAGTACTTACAGAGCTCAACACAGAGGTGGAAAAGGTGTTAAAGGCCAAAGAATGACTAAAGATGGAGATATAGTGCCATACATACAAGTTGCTGATACACACGATACTCTTCTGTTTTTTACAGATAAAGGTAGGGTTTTTTCTTTAAGAGTATTTGAGCTTTCTGCAGACCAATCAAGAACTTCAAGAGGTACTCCTGTTGCTAACGTGATTAATTTGGGTCCAAGTGAAAAAGTTACAGCAATGATTACTGTATCAAGCCTACTAGAAGACACTTACTTAGTTATGGTTACAAAAGCAGGAAAAGTCAAGAGAATGCATTTGCCCTTGCTAAGAAACATGAATAGAGCAGGTTTAAATACGTTTAAGCTTGGAAAAGATGAACTTGTTTCGGTTTCTCTAGCAGATGAAAATGAGGATGTAGTAATTGTAACTAGAGAAGGTTTGTCAATTCGATTCCCTTCATCCCAAGTAAGACCTACTCAAAGAGGTGCTGGAGGTATAAGAGGTATCAGAATGAAAACTTCTCAAGATGTTGTTGTATATAGCGATGTTGTTAATGATGATGGATATCTCTTAATAGTAGGAAGAAGAGGTAAAGGTAAGCTAAGCGCGTTTAGGCATTATAGATCTCAAAACAGAGGAGGTTCAGGTCTACTAACTTTGAAAGTTACATCAAATACAGGAAAAGTTGCAGCTGGAGCAATAGTTAGTGAAGAATTAGTAGAGGATTCTGAAGGTAAGCTATTTTTACTAACTGATAAAGCACAAGTTCTTAGAACAAGACTTGGAGAAATCAGAAGAACTGGTAGAGTTGCTCAAGGAGTAAAAATTGTTGATCCTGGTCCAGGAGATGCCATTAGTGGAATAAGAGTTTTAGAAGATAGAAGAAAGGCTAGAGAAGAGGTAGATCTTCAAAAGTTAGTCAAACAAGAAGAAAATTCTGAAACTGATGAAACTATTGAATCTTCAACTGATACTGAATCTGAAAATATTGATGAGACTGAAAATACTGATGAAGAATAAATGATTGATGAGTTGGAATTTAGAAAATCTTGGAGTTTTTTCCCTACAGGGGTTTCAGTTCTTGCAGTAAAAAATAAAGATAATAATTTTCATGGAATGACTGCAAGTTCAATAATGAGCATTTCTCTAAAACCCCCAATTATTATGGTTTCAGTTGGTTTAGAAAGAACTATTTTAGACCATTTGGAAAGCGCAGATTTTTTTTCGGTCTCTTTACTAACAAAAAAACAAGAAAATGTTGCTTTGTCATTTTCTAAATCTAATAATCAAAATAAAAGTTTTTTTTCTAGTAAAGAAGATGTTTTCTTTATAGATGATTGTTTAGGATATTTCTTTTGTGTAAANCATAAATCTCTNAGAGTAGGAGATCATATGGTNTATTTTCTTGAAGTAGAAAATATGGAATTCTATACCAAAGACCCCCTGGTTTGGTANAAGGGAAATTTTGAAAATATTTTATGAAAATAGCATGNCTATCTCTAGCTCAACTATACGGAGAATTTGTTCTTGGAGGTTCTCAGAAAGTCTTAAATGATATTATTTTAGGTCTTAGAAAAAATAATATTCAGGTAAGAGTTTTCTGTCCTAAAGAAAATTTTCAATCTAATGATAGTTTTATAGGTGACGTTAAGATAGAAAAAATATTAAATCTATCTGGATCCTTTCCCTCTCCTTTCGAAATTCCTCTTTATGATTTTCAAGAACTAGAGATTACTCTAAACAAAATAGCAAGATGGGCAGACAGGATTTATTTACATGGAGACGGGTGGATATTACGTGAACAATTCTTAGATAAACCAATTATTAGTGGTATTCATGACCTAATATATCAAGAATCAGTTTCATCAGTATTTGCTTTTAATTCAAATAAGATTATTATTCCTTCTGAATACTTGTTGAGAACAATTCATTCTTCAATACCTGCAGGAAAATATAAAACAAAAAACTTATCTGTAATACCTAATGCAATTTCAAAGTCTACAAATAATTCAATCAAGACTAAAAATAATAGTTTGATTTTACTATTTCCTCATAGACCAGATCCAAGAAAAGGAATTAATTTAGCATTAAAAATTGCTAATGAATTTATTAAGACTAACTTATGGAAAAAGGTTGTATTAAAGGTCCCAAAATTCAATGAAGAATTAGATAGGGATAAGAAAAATTCAAATATAACTTCAAATAAATATAAGGATGAATTTATATCTAATAATGGTGAGTTATATTTTCATGATTGGATTCCTATTGAAGATATGAATGATTATTATTCTTCTGGTGATTTAACTTTATGCCCTGGAAATTTTATTGAGTCATTTGGTCTAGTTCCATTAGAATCTGTAAACAATCTAACTCCATCTTTATGTAGTGCAGTTGGTGCATTTAGAGATTTAAGAGATATACCTGGAGTTGAATCAATACCTTTCGGTTTTGCTGAAGATTTTGTCTCTAAAGGATTATTTTTGTTAAAAAATAAAGATAAATTAATTAGTGGTAAAGATATGATTCAGGAAAAATTTAGTTATACAAAAATGATTAAGTCTTATGTTGAAGAATTTACTAATTTAGATAAAAGCTCAAATGAATTAGAATACTTAACAACTGAATCTGGTGAATATTATCTAGCGCCTTGGTGTTTTATTTCTGATCACATGATTTATCATGATTACATTGGATGGATTTCTGAAACAAAAAACAAAATTTCATTAAATGATTCAAATAAAATAAGTATTGATGACAATATAATTGAACTTTGTTTGCAAAAAAGAATTTTAATACCATCTATTAGATAAGAATATTTATAGGAATATTTTGTTTTTTTTGTGTACAATTAAATTTTGTACGTCCTTTGATAAGGAGAATATATGGATTACGCAATTATAAAAACAGGCGGAAAGCAATATAGAGTCAGAGAAGGTGATTCTCTAACAGTTGAAAAACTTGATGGTAAGGCAGGAGATCAAGTTTTATTTGAAGACGTACTAATGACTTCCCTCAAAGGTAAAATAGATGTTGGCGAACCGATTGTTAAGGGTGCTGTTGTAAAAGCTAAAATTGAAGATCAATCAAAAGCAAAGAAAGTTATTTCACTTAGATATAAGAACAAAACTCGACATAGAGTTAANACTGGGCATAGACAACAAATAACTAATGTCCTTATAGAAAGTATTTCAATTAAGAAGACAAGGAGTAAAGCTAGTGGCTCATAAAAAAGGTGGAGGTACCAGCAGAAATGGTAGAGATAGCGCAGGCAAAAGACTGGGCGTAAAAACCTTTGGAGGTAAATTTGTTACTGCAGGTTCTATTATTGTTAGACAAAGAGGAACAAAATTTCTTCCAGGAGAAAATGTNGGCTTAGGAAGAGATCATACTTTGTTTTCTAAAATAGACGGAATAGTATCTTTTGATTGGGCTAGCAAAGGCAAGAGAAGATTGAATGTTTATACTGAAGAAAAGGTTAAGAATTGAAAAAGGAAACTCATCCAACACTATTTGAAACTGATGTTACATGTGCTTGTGGTACAGTAGCATGGAAAACTCTATCTACAAGGGAAAAAATTTCAGTAGAAATTTGTAGTGCTTGTCATCCTGCTTGGACCGGGGAACAAAGAATTGTTGATACAGAGGGTAGGGTTGATAGNATGAAGAGAAGATATAACTTAAAGTAGTCTTGTTGCAATGAAGAAACATTTCTATGGCGGTCAAGCTGTTATTGAAGGTGTAATGATACGTGGTATAACCAATTGTGTTGTAGCCGTAAGAAATAAGAAAAAAGAGATTATAATTAATCAAATAAATCTTCCTTCATTTACTAATTCTAAATTAAAAAAGATACCATTCATAAGAGGGTTATTTATTCTTGTTGAAATGATGATAATTGGCTTTAGGTCATTATCTAAATCATCCGAAGTTCTTGAAGAAAATCAGGAACAAATGTCCTTGTTAGAAAAACTTTTTTCTTATGTTTTTAGTACNGTTTTTCTATTAATTGTTCTATCTGTTTTTTTTCTGTTACCTCTCTTTTTATCTGATAGAGTTGTCTTTTTTGAAAATAATTTTGTTGTAAATAATATTGTTGAAGGAATCGTAAGATTAATATTTTTTATTCTATATGTATATCTTATTGGTCTTAGTAAAGATATTAAAAGGGTATTTGCNTATCATGGAGCTGAGCACAAAACTATAGCAGCTTATGAACATAATAAGAAACTAAACTCAAGTAACATTGATAGTATTCAAAAATATAATAAGGAACATCCTAGATGTGGAACCAGTTTTATAATGACAGTAATATTGGTTTCGATAATATTGCATGTTTTTATACCAAGAGAGCCGTTGATTTTACTGTATTCTTCAAGACTTTTTTTATTTCCTTTAGTAGCTGGAATATCTTATGAATTAATAAGGTTTTCCAGTATTACATCAGATAATATTTTTTCAAGACTTTTATCATATCCTAATATTTTGATGCAAAAACTAACAACAGCTGAGCCTGACAACGAGATGGTTGAAGTAGCAATTTCTGCAATAAATGAATCAATCAGATTAGATGAAGCTAATAAAATAAGCTAATTCTTATTATGTCTTGATGATAGTTCATCTACAACTTCCTGTAAAGAAATATCTTCATTAGCTAGTAATACTAAAAGATGATATATCAAATCAGCAGATTCATAAATTAGATCGCTCCTTTTTTCCGCTAGAGATGCAATAATGACTTCTGATGCTTCTTCGCCAAGTTTTTTTGTGATTTTCTTTATACCTTCATTAAATAAGGATGTTGTATATGAGTTATCAGGCATTTCAGTTTTTCTTGCTTCAATAATTTCTTCTAAAGCTTCTAGACTGAAATCTTTTTCTAGTATGTCATTATCCAATTCATTATCAAAACAAGACTCGTTTAAAGTATGACAAGTTGGACCTTCTGGAGTGACTTGTATCAAAATAGAGTCATTATCACAATCAAGTTTGATTTGTTCAACATTTAAGTAGTTTTCTGATGATTCACCTTTTTGCCATAGTCTATCTTTTGACCTTGAAAAAAACCATACTTTTTTTGTTTCAATTGTTTTGTCAAATGANTCTTTATTCATCCATCCTTGCATTAGGATTTTTTTTGTTTTTTTATTCTGAATAATTGCTGGTATTATTTTATATTTATTAAAATCAGGTTTCATATTTTATTTTTTTATTAATTTATTAAGTTGAATTAGATTTGAAATAGATACATATTCATTTTTTTCCATTATCTCATTATATACTGATCTATTTATGAGAAATGGTTTCATCCCAACTGAACTGGATCCTAAAACATCATCATATTCTTTATCTCCAACATACCAACAATCTTCTCCTNNTANNTTATTTTCTTTTAGAAATATAGAAAAAATTCTTCNATCAGGTTTATAAAGTTTTGCAGTTTCAGAAGATAAAACATAGTCAAATTTGAAATNTATATTTTTTAGAACTGGGTTCAAGAAATCATTATCAGCATTTGAAATAATACCTATTTTTGAATGTNTAGATAATTTATTTAAGTATTCACTTGTATCTTCATATGGTTTGTTTTTTCCCATATTTATTACACATCTTCTAGCAAATTCATCCGGGTTAGCATTAAATTTTAGTTCTTCAAAAACTTTCTTGAAGCAATCTGACCAAGCTTTTTCATATGACTTAAATGGTGGGTTTGAATTCAGATCTTTTAGATTTGTTCGTATCTCTCTGAAATTTATTTCTTTACTTTTCCATAATTCCCATAATTTTTCAGTTTCTATTTCCCATTTATTTTCATCTATAAAACTACCAAAAAGATTTTTCCAAGCTGATAAATCATTGTTAACAATAGTTTCAAAACAATCGAATATTATAAATTTTGGGCTGTCTATTTTTTTCATATCCTAGTTTTTATACCATTATTAGTTAGNAATTCTTTTGCTTCNCTAATCCTGAATTCTCCATAGTGAAATATGCTAGCTGCAAGCACAGCATCAGCATTCCCCACAGAAAATGCATCTACTAAATGCTCTAATTTTCCAGCTCCTCCTGATGCTATTACAGGAATAGATACTATTTGATTTATTTTTTGAAGAATTTCAAGATCATATCCATCATATGANCCATCTCTATCCATACTAGTTAAAAGAATCTCTCCAGCACCATTTTCTTCAATTATTTTAACCCAATCTAGAACATCTATNTCAGTTTTTTTTCTTCCACCATGAGTAAATACAATCCATTTAGAATCTATTTTTTTTACATCTATTGCACTAACTACGCATTGACTACCAAATTCTTTAGAGCATTCTCTTAAAAAATTAGGATTTTTTATAGCAGATGAATTTACAGAAACTTTGTCTGCTCCTGCTTGAAGCATAATTTGCATATCCCTTATTTCTCTTATTCCTCCGCCCACAGTAAGAGGTATAAAAACTTTAGATGAAACCTGTTTAACAACATCCACCATTGTTTTNCTATCTTCATGAGTTGCAGTTATATCTAGAAAAACAAGTTCATCTGCTCCTTCATCGTTATAAAAAGCTGCTAGCTCAGATGGATCTCCAGCGTCTCTAATATCTACGAAATTTATTCCTTTGACTACTCTTCCGTTATCTATATCTAAACATGGTATGATTCTTTTACTTAGCATGATTATATTTTTTTCAATAATTTTTTTAAGTCAATATTCCCAGTATAAATAGACATACCTAAAATAGCTCCATCTACACCTATATCTCTAAGCTTGATAACATCATCAATTGTAGAAATACCACCAGCAATATAGAGTTCAGAATTACAAATTTTTCTGAACTTTTTTATATAATCAAAATTTGGATGGGATAAAGTTCCATCCTTATCTATATCAGTGTAAATAAAATTTTTACAGCCTATTTCTTCGAGTTCATTTACAAGATCATCTATTTTTACATCACTATTATTAAGCCAACCTTTGGTCTTAATCTTTCCTTTAGATGCATCAATACTTACTATTATTTTAGACTTATATTTATCGATTGACTTTATGACCTCTTTTTTATTTTCAAGGGCTGCTGTGCCAAAAATAATTTTTTCAACTCCTAAATTAAAAAAAGATTCAGCTCTTTCAAAAGTTCTTATTCCTCCGCCTATTTGAATTTTTAATTTTGTATTATTTATTATTTTTGCTATATTATCCCTAATTCTTGATTCTCCATCTTTTGCTCCATCAAGATCAATTATATGTACATATTTGTTTCCGATCTCTTCAAAGTTTTTAGCTACTATTATAGGATCATCATTGAAAATAATTTCTTCATCGTAATTCCCTTTTATTAGTCTTACGCACTTACCATTTCTTATATCAATTGCTGGAAAAATTTTCATATTTTTAGTTTATGAGATTTATAAAATTTTTGTAAATCTTTAGCCCTAAATTCGCACTTTTTTCTGGATGAAATTGGACAGCAAAAAGATTNTTTTTTTCTATTGAAGCAACAATCTTATTTGAGTAATTTGTTGTTCCAGATATAATTTCCTGATCTTTGGGAACACATTGGTAAGAATGAACAAAATAAAATTCACTATCACTTTTTATTCCGTCAAAAAGCTTTGAATTTATAGAAAAATCTATTTCATTCCAACCCATGTGAGGAATTTTATATTTTTTATTTTTATTATCTTTTGAAGGTATTTTTTTTACTTCTCCTTCAATAAGACCAAGCCCTGGTAAAATTCCTTCTTCGGACNTTTCAAAAAGGATTTGCATTCCAACACAAATACATAGTATTGGTCTTTCAGATTGATAAAATTCCAAAATTATTTTTTCTAGCTTGGCATTATATATATTATTCAGAACGGTATCNGTAGAACTAACTCCAGGNATTATTAATGCTTCACTTCTCAAGATTTCTTCTTTTGATGACGTTATAATGTTATCTTTTTCATACAAATCTACTGCTTTTTTTACACTATGGAAATTTGCAGATTTTGTGTCTAAAATAGAGATTCTTGTCATTATTTATTCCGAGGCTTTTACATATTCTTTATCTCTATCAACGTAGCGAGCAAGAATGAAAAGTAGATCACTTAATCTATTTAGCAAAATTAAGTTTTTTTTATTATTTAGAAGTTTTTGTTCAGCAATTTTTACACATAATCTTTCAGCTTTTCTACATATTGTTCTTGAAATATCTATGTGGGATGATAACAAGCTACTGCCTGGAAGTACAAAAAATTTTATTTCTGGAGAGTTTTGTTGAAAATAATCTATTTGACTTTCTATCTCATCAATCATTTCCTGAGTTATAAAGCTGTATTTATCTTTCATCTCTTTGTACTTTTCAACAGGGCAAGCTATTTCACTTGATATTATAAATAGCTTNCTTTGGATATTTATAATTACTTCAGCTATACTAGTTAAGTTTTGATCTTCAGATAGGATTTTTGCTACTCCTAGATTTGACATACACTCATCTATTGCNCCGTAACATTCTACTCNAATATCATNCTTAGAAACTTTNTTTCCAAAAAGTAAATAAGTATCTCCATCATCACCATTTCTTGTATATAACTTGACCAAAACTTTTATTTTTTTTTTATTATTTATATAATAAATGGTACATGTAATTTTCAAATTTATTTATAAATAATTTATATTTATGAAAAAGATTGTTTGCAAATGAATACAAATATTCCAATAAATACCATAAAAATTTCTGATAAAGCCTTCGAAAAGGTTAAAGAATTTGCTAAGAATGAGTCGAAAGAAAAATATGGCTTGAAGGTTGCTGTAAAAGGTGGTGGATGTTCAGGTTTACAATATGTTTTAGAAATAGTAGATGGGCCAGATGAATCAGATAAGATCATCACTCAAAATGGTTTAGATGTATATATTCCGAAAAAAGCATATGTTTATTTAGCTGGAACTTTACTTGATTTTTCTGATGGTCTNAATGGTAAAGGGTTTGAGTTTAAGAATCCCAATGCTAAATCCTCATGTGGATGCGGAGATTCTTTTTCTATTTGATGAAAAAAAATATCTTAAAAGATCTATCTAGTTCTATATTTTATGACAAGAAGTATACTTTATTTTCAATGATTGGAGATGATGTGATATCTTTTTTAGATAGAATGTCAACAAATGATATAAATCAAAAAAAATCTTCAAAAACAGTCATTACTAATAACAAAGGATCAATTGTTGATATTATTTCATATAAAGTTATAGATCAATCGAAAATAATCTTTGTATCTGTTACTAACTCAAAAAAATCTATTGATTATATGACAAAACATGTAATTATTGACGATGTAGAGTTTAAGGTATTGTCTGAAGTGAAAAAATTAGTTGTTTACACTGCTTCAAATCAAGAGGAATTAGAATTTTCTAAAGATGTTAGCTTATTTAATTTTGATAAAACTTTCAAAGGAATTAATAGGTTTGAAGTTTTTATGACTGAATCAGAAACAAATTCAATAGATTTAAGTTTATATAAAGAATTGTCTTTTGAAGAAAAAAACCTTGCAGACATTGAACTTGAATATGTAAATTATGATCGTTCTATGACTAAAGTTAATCCACTGGAATTAGGTTATATAGATCTAATTTCCTTTGCTAAAGGATGTTACGTAGGACAAGAAGTCATAGCAAGGCTTCACAATTATCAGAAAGTTAGTAAAGAAATTGTAAAATTTCGATCAAATGACGAGGTTGAAATCAATTCTGAAATCAAAGTAAATTCAAAATTTATAGGAAGAGTTATGTCTGTTCAGAAGTTCTCAAATGAATTCGTTGGTTTGTGTCTTATTAGGAAAAAATATAAGGATTTAGTTTTTAATTCTGAGATAAGCTTCTAACTTAGTAAAAGTGTATCTCCTCCATCAACCAGTATATTCTGTCCAATAATCATTTCTGATTCTTCTGAACACAACATGACAGCTGCTTTTGCAATATCTTCTGCTAGTAATTTTTGTTTTTTAGGATTTTCTCTACTGATAATTTTTTCTATTTCATCCTGATTAGGGAAATGCTTTATTGCATCAGTTTCAATCATAGATGCAGATATTGAATTAACATTTATTCCTTTAGAAGCTAAATCAAATGCCATATATCTAGTGATTGATTCTAAAGCTGCTTTAGAAACGCCTATAGAAAAATAATTATTCAATACTTTTGTTGATCCTGGTGAAGAAATATTAATAATTCTTGATTTACTAGGCATTAATTTAGAAATACTTTTAGACAAAATCCATGGTCCTTTAGCATTTATCTGCATTGTCCAATCCCAATGTTTTTCTGTAGTTTCAATAGAATTTTTCATTACTCCAGAAGCAGCATTATTAATTAAGAAGTCTATTTTTATATCTAAATTTTTTATATTTTCAACAAATTTTTTTATATCATCATTTGAATTCAAGTTTAGTTTTTTTGAAATAACATTTACTCCAAACTTTAGTAATTCACTTTCTATTTTCTTAGATTCAGAACTGCTTCTTACATAAGTAAAGATAATATTGCATCCTCTTTTTGCAAATTCAAAACATATTTTCTTCCCAATACCTCTTGAACCACCTGTAATAAGTAATGTTTTACCACTAAACATCATATTGCCATTCCGCCATCTACTCTTATTATTTCTCCTGTAATATACCTAGCTTCCTCTCTTGATAAAAATGCTGCAATTGGAGCTATTTCATCTGGTTCACCAAAACGTTGCATTGGGATCCATGACATAACTTCATTCTTTACTTTGTCTGAAAGTACATCTGTTGTGGCGGTTGAGATATATCCTGGAGCAATTACATTTACAGTTATATTTCTCGTTGCTACTTCCTTTGCTACGGATTTTGTAAAAGAATGAATTCCAGCCTTTGAAGCAGAATAATTTGATTGNCCTATATTTCCTCTAATACCTACTACTGAAGAAATGTTTATTACTCTTCCCCATCTATTCTTAATCATGTTATTTATACATAATTTTGTACAATAAAAAGTACCCTTTAGATTAGTATCAATTACCTTATCAAAATCTTCTGGTTTCATTCTCATTAACAATGAATCTGAAATAATTCCAGCGTTATTATATAGGATGTCAATATTTCCTAATTTACCTTCCACTTCTTTGACCATATTCTGCACTTCGTTTAGTTTAGAGACATCNCCTTTTATAATTATTCCATCAGAACCTACTTTTTTAATTTGATCAAGAACTTCTTCTGCATCTTCTTTATGAGAATTATAATTTATAGCAATTTTATGGCCAGCTTTAGCAAGTCTTATAGCTATTGCTCGTCCGATACCTCTAGATGCTCCAGTTATAAGTGCTATTCTTGGTACTTCTTCCATAATATTATTCCTTAATTTCTGATCTGATTTTATTGATAGCATTTTGTTGCTTTTCAACCCAATCATTTTGAATAGTTAGCTTTGCTGTATTTATAGCACTAACAATAGTTGAAACCTTTGANGATCCATGACCAATTATTGCTACTCCATTAATTCCAAAAATAGGTCCTCCTCCATAAGATTCTGAAACTACATTAGTTTTGTTAAATATCTCATCTGATAGATCTTTATTTCCAGTTTTGACTAGAACCTCATTTGAGATCTTTTTCCCAAGGCTCTCTGTAGTCTTAAGAAGAATATTCCCAACAAATCCATCGCAAATGACTACGTCTACTTTTTGTTCAAATAAATCTTCAGGTTCAATATTACCAACAAAGTTTAGTGAACTTTTTGATAAAAGTTTATAGGAATCCTTTACTAGTTGATTTCCTTTTCCTTCTTCAGATCCAACTGATAAAAGTGCTACTTTTGGTTCTTTTTTATTGAACATCATTCTTGAAACTTGATCACCTATCGCAGCAAAATCAGCTAGTTGAGTTGCTTTTGTGTCAACNTTTGACCCTAAATCCAGTAAAACCATTTCNGGAGAATAACCAATTATTGGGCCACCAATTGATCCTCTTTCAATACCCTCAATAGTTCCAAATAAAATTGATGCTGCAGCTAAAGTTGCCCCAGAAGAACCCATNCTTACTACTCCTTGAGCGTAACCTTTCTTAACTAAGCCAGCAGAAACAAATATTGAAGCTTTTGGTTTACTTCTATAAGCATTAACAGGACTTTCTCCCTCATTGACCACCCCTTCAGAAGGGATGATTTTAATATACTGGGCTATTTCTTTAGGATATTTAGAAAGCTCTTCTTTTATTTCTTTTTCTTCTCCGACTAATATAACTTTGATCCCATAATCCTTCATAGCAGTAATCGCTGCAGGTACAGTAACTGAAGGACCAAAATCACCTCCCATAGCATCTAAAGCTATAACACCGTCAAATTCACTCATTTTTTTCTCCTACTTAAATTGTAACGAAGCAGTTATCACTTCATCTCCATTTTCTTTTTTACAAATTATATTAATTTTTTCTTTTGATTTTTCTTCAAGTGAAATTTGAATACTTTCTTCTGGATAAACTGGATTTTTTAATCTTGCTTCAAAAATAGTGTTTTNAATNATTTTTTTTGAATAAATTTTATATAGATATTCCATAATAATTGAAATTGTTAGCATCCCATGTGCGATTCTAGACTTAAANAGTGATTTTGATGCAAATTCTTCATCAATATGTATTGGATTGTAATCCTTTGATGCTTCTGCATAATCATTGATCATTTCTTGAGTTATTTTAATATCTAATTTGTTTGTAATATTATTCTCCATCCAAATTTATTAATATTGTACTAATTGATTCACCTAATTTTTTGTTTGATTTATCACAATATTCTACTCTAATTTTAATGAAAACATTATTTCTTCTTTCAGTTTTAGAATCTATAATAGGTTTTGCATAAATCATTTCTTTTTCATTAATTTCTTTATCCCAGCTAATTGACTGATTTAAGTGTATTGCTCCATCCTCTAAATCAACATCAGCTAATAGTTTTCCAAAAGATGTTGATACAATTGCAAATGGTGAATGATTTTCTAAATCTCTGTTTATGATTGCTTTTGAATACATTTCCGATGCCTTCTGATCAATTGAGACCTCATAAGGTCCAAATTCATGTCCTACTGAAAAAGAATTAAATCCCATTATTATCTTTTATCCTCCTCTAAAAGCCTTGCTATATAATCATCCAAAGATTTAGTATCTAATGGCCCGTTTATCTTAAATGCAAAAGTTCCATCACTTTTCACAAAAAATTTTTCGGGTACAGCTATTACTCCAAAGTTTACGGCAGTGTAACCTTCTTTATCAATCAAAATTTCATACTGAATATCGTTATTTTTAATAAAATTTTCTATACTATCTATTTCATCCCAAATAGCAATTCCAACAAATTCAACACCTCTAAAGTTCCATTCTTTATAACCATCTGAAAGTACTTTTGCCTCTTTAATACAAGGTCCACACCATGATGACCAAAAGTCAATTACTAAGGGTTTTCCAGCAAAATCGTCTAGTTTTATTGTTTGACCATTTAGATTGATTACTTCAAATTTTGTTCCATTAGGAGCAGAAACTGAAACTTCTCCCATAGTTGTATTAACTCCATTTTGAATTTTGGGAGCTTTATCACTTATAGTTCCAAATATTAAGAATACAAAAAAAGAAATAAAAAATAAGAATGTAGCTATAACAGATATGTTTCTAATATTAATGGGTTGCATTTTTTTTACTGTTATTTTTGAAATATCTTAAAATGAAAAATATTATTATTACATTCACCATAAGTATAATTACAACCAAATTTATTACTTGGAAATTTAGGGATGATGATAGTTTATTTACAAAACTCGTTGGAATATTTGTCATTTCCATATTTAGATATTCACCTTTAGCATAATTATTCCCAATATATTCATCAAAAGTTTTTTCTGATATGTCTACTTTTTTATCAAAAGAAAGCCTTTCACCAGAAATTTTTCCTGAACCTTCAGGAACTATTATCTTAAAAGTATCTGTACCATGTGGAAAATGTAAAGGGAATTCAAATTTTGAAGAATCATAGTTAATATAATAACTAAAAATTATATTTGAATCTCCTGATGGAACTTCTGATGTGAGAGCAAAACCCTGAGGTATTTCAATTAGATTTCCACTTGGTAAATCCGTTTCAACGTACAAATCAAAAAAACCTTCAGGAAGACTAAACCTTATGAAGTTCATTCCTGTCTGAGCGACATCATTAAAATTAGGTACAAAAATATCTTCATTTTTATTTGTGATTTTTACAGCAGTAATAATAGATAAGGATTGATTATTTTGATCAACAGACAGTACAGACATATTATATTCTTTTATGAAAATATCACTAATATTTCCTTCAGCTTCTATATTCATTACTGGGATTTTTGAGAATATAAGTANGATTAGTAGTATAAAATAATATGCTTTTATTTTCTTGAATTTATTTTTCATTTTTTCCTAAGAGAGGTTTGAGTATTAATATTGTTGAAACAATTGTCAAAATTAAGAAAATTATAGANAAAATAATTTCTATCATAAGTCCTCCTTTTGTTTATATGGCCATAATGTAACTAAAGTTCCTATTAACAATATAGGACCTGATAACCAAATCCACCATGCTAAAGGATTTACAGCTATTCTAACCGTCATTTTTGTTTCATCAATGAAATCTTTAGGAATAATATATAAGTCTTCGATAGGTGTACTCAAAATCCCTGATCTTACACTTATTTGATTATAATTTGGATANTAAGAGTGCATAGCTTCTATTTTACCTTTGTAATCATTATCTGAATTGAAAATAGAAAATTTTGCTTTAGTTATAGAATTCCCACTATTTATTTCTTGTTCAATGCTATCAAATTGAATATTATAATTTTTGAAATTTATAACTTCTGAAACATTAAGATTAGTATCTAATCTTTCATCATAAAATTTTGTNCCCACTACTCCAAAAGCTAGAGAAAGAATTGCTAAATGAACAATATAACCCCCATTTCTTCCTCTATTTGAAATAATCATTTTTATGAAAGCAGAAAATGGATTTAAAGAATTTTTCATTCTAGACTTAGTACCTCCAATCCACTCTCTGAATATAATAGTTAAAACAAAAAATATTGAGCATAATGAAATCAGTGCAAAGAATTTTGTAATACCTATTATTACAAGATATATAAGTAAAANAATTGTTAATACAAATGAAGGAAGTATTCTGAATAATGTTGCTTTTGGTGTAGTTTGTCTCCATGAAAGAATAGGCCCTATCCCCATCAGAATAATTATTCCTAGCAAAATAGGCCCAGCAGTTTTATCAAAATAAGGAGCAGATACGCTTATTTCTGTTCCAGTAAATAAAATTGANACAACTGGAAAAAGCACTCCCCAAAGAATAATTATTGAGGTTAGAACAAGCAAAACGTTATTAAGAAGAAAAGAAGATTCTCTTGAGAGATAAGATTCTATTTTATTTGCGTTTTTTTGAATATTCTTATATTTATAAATAATTGTTAATAGACTAAAGAAAGTCATTACTATCATAAATCCTAGGAATAAAAAACCTANGGTTGATGCAGCAAATGAATGGACTGATACAACAGGTCCTCCTCTATTTATAAAGGTCCCTAAAAGAGCAAGTATAAAGGTTAGTGAAACTAAAATTATGTTCCATAGTCTAAACATTCCTCTTCTTTCCTCAACCATTATCGAATGAATTAGAGCAGTTAGTACCAACCAAGGCATTAAACCTACGTTTTCTATAGGGTCCCAACTCCAATAACCTCCCCAACCCAATATTGTGTAAGCCCACCAAGCTCCAATAAGTAATCCAGCACCTAACAGAGTCCATGAAATCAAGCTCCAAATTCTTAAGAGACTGAACCAATTATTATTTTTTTTAGAATCAAATAAAGCACCCTGAGAAATTACAAAAGGTATAGATATTGATGCTAAACCTGACATTAATAAGGGAGGATGAATATACATACCTGGATGTCTTAATAGAGGATTTATACCTCTTCCATCTGAATTATTCATATCAGAAACTTCAAATGGATTTGCATAAAAAACTAAAACAAACAAATAAAAAGCACTAATTAAGGATAATATCCCGCAAGAATAACTAAGGCTATTTTTTATACCTGTTGGTGCAAAATAAAGCATAATNCCACTTAGTAGAGCATGAATGAATAAAATATATAACAAAGAACCCTCATTTCCAGCATAAAAAGCAACAAATGTTAGAGCTCTATTCATGTCCAGACTGGAATGATTAAAAACGTAAATGTTNGAAAAATCATTTAACAAAAATAATGAAATTAATGTCACAGATGAGATAAATATCATTATTAATGATAAATAAAATCCTCTTGTGGCACTTTTTATAAAAACTTTATTATCTTTATAAGATCCAAAAATAAACATAATCCCTGAATATGTAGATAATATAAACCCTAAAATTAATATGTAATATCCAAAATTATTCACTAATTTTTTTATCCTTTTTTATATAAAATCCAAGTATACCTAATCCTAAAGTGATAAGTAATACTGGTATCAAATAAGCTACTATATTAAACCCTTGAAAGGTTGGATAAGCAATAACTGATTCTCCATATCTAGAAATAAAATAGCTCTTAATTTCTTTCTCGTCGTATCCTTCTTCAATTTTTTTCTTTATTGTGTCTTTCATATTTTCAGCAATAAGTGATTGAGACTGATCTAACGTTTGACCATCACACACCGGACACATTATTTCTTTTTCAAGTTTTATATATAAATCTGATTCTGATTCAGAAAATACACAAGAATTTAACAATAGAATTATTAAAAGAAGACCTGTTAAAAAAAATTTATCGTAAATCATCCCAAACGTAATCAACGATTGCTCTAATTTCAGCCTCCGTCAACATGTTCTCATAAGCTGGCATAAGTCCAGCTCCACCTTTGATGAAAACTACAGCATTATCTTTAGAAAGCTCAGAGGTTAATAAATTTGCAGGATTCTTATGTTTTTCACCNGTTACTTTATACCAATAATTTTCTTCTGAAGATATTTTACTAGCAGCAGGTCCAATTCCATTACCATTTGCTCCATGACAGAAGGTGCAATTTACTTCATATAGGTAGGAACCATCATAATTGTTTGCTGGATTAGAACTCATATCTAATTCTTTTTCAGAACCAATTTCTGAAAAAGTTACACTATCAGGATGAGCAGGCACTCTAGGTGGTTCTTGTGATTTTTGAGCTTGGTTATAATGCATTTCGCTAAAGATTTCCACAGGATATGTGTTATTTTGTTGGACACAAGCAGTCATCATTATTAACAATAACGTGAGTATAAATATTATTTTTTTACTTATTTTCATATCACTTTTCTTATTAATTTTTTATCCCTCTTTTATTTCTTCAGAGCCAGACTTTTCAAGTATTTTTTTTGCTTTACTAAATTCTGAATCTTCAACAGATATTACTACCCCAATATAACCTTCAGTGATTCTTGGGTCATACACCCCAGGAGCAATATTTGGAAGTCTGGATTCAAATATGATTCCAATAACACTAAAAATAACAGCTGATAGCATAGTCATTTCATACATTATTATAAGCATCGCAAATATAGATAATATTGGTTTTCCTCCTGTTATCAAAGGATAAGCTAATTGAGTAGCAGTAGTAAGAAATAAAGATAAACTAAATCCAATTATTGCACCAAATGCAGGGAATCTGAATAATCTATGTTGAGGTACATGTTCACCAAAGGCTCCCTCTGGATATGGGGTTCCTGTTAGTACATCAAATGTCCCTTGTTCAAAACCACCTTCTGCCAACCCATCCATGGCATTAGCAGCATCATTTGGATCCAAATATAAACCTAATAAGCTTTTCATTTTTTACTCCTCTTCTTCCCTAAATATAGTAGGAACTGTCGCGCGACCTATTTTTATGTCGTCGCTAAAAACTTCACTTTCTTTTTGCTCGAATAGTGGAACTAATGGAAATATCCTAGAGAAAATCAACATTAGTAATGTTACCCAACAAAATGACCAAAATAATATATACCATTCAAACCAGCTTGGAGAGTAAGCTTCCCAAGTAAATACAAATGGTGTTCTTCTTGCAAGTCCAGGAACAATGATCAAGAATCTTTCTAACCACATTCCAATATTTACTAGTATAGAACTCCAAAACATTAGAGCTATATTAGTTCTTATACGCTTAAAAATCCACATGGGAACAGGAAGTATATATCCTGTTAGCAAGAAAAGTAGAAACAACATATTCCATGGATATTGAAAAATCTGCATTTCTCTTAGTGCTATTTCTGGCGCATCAAGACCGTAAAGGGCAAATAAAAGTTCTAGGAATGTGAATCCTAGCCACGCAGTTGCAACAACGGTTAATAATCTTGCAAGTGCATCAAAGTGTTCTGGCCTAATGAAATCATTCCAGCCCCAGCCCCATCTCATTAATGCCATCATGGTTACTACAGCAGAAACTCCAGAGTGTACAGCTCCTATAACAAAATATGGTGCAAAAATAGTTGAATGCCAACCTTCAACAGCTGTTGTAACAGCAAAGTCCCACGAAACAATAGAGTGTACTGAAACGAAAATAGGGAGCATCAAAGCTGATAGAAGAATACCACCTACAACTTGCATTTTCCATTGTCTAGGGTTACCTCTCCACCCTAAGGCTAATATTGTATAAAAGCCCTTTCTAAAACCTGTTGTTCTGTCTCTAAGAACAGCAAGGTCAGGTAGAAGTGCAACAAATAAAAACAAGGTTGACCCTGTTAGGTAAGTAGATATTGCGATTGGGTCCATAAATAAAGGAGATCTAATATTCGGCCAAATACCTCTAGACGCATCATATGGAATTAACCAATAAATTATTCTCCATGTTCTTCCAGCGTGAATAAGAGGGAAAACAAGAGCAGTTGCAAGTGAAAATATTGTTAATATTTCTGCAGCTCTAGTTACAGGTCTTCTCCATTCAGCTTGGGTTAAACGTAATATGGCAGAAATCATAATACCTGCGTGAGAAATACCAACCCAAAAAACGAAAGTTGTAATATANAGTCCCCAATAGATTGGTCTATTTAATCCTGTTACTCCTAAACCATACCTGATTTGAATACCAAATAGTACAAACCCTATAACAACAAAGAATCCAAGAACTGAAACTAAATAAGGCCACCATTTNGGGGTTTGTAAAGTACCGTTTAGTAATACAGTATTTGTATATTCTTGACTTAGTCTATTTTCATTATCTCTTTGTTGCATAATTCTCCTCTATTAATCTGGCTTTGCAACCCTAACGCCATGAGCTTTAATATATTTAACTGGTTTTGCTAGTAAGTTGAATTGTTGTATTTCCCAAATCCCAATAAATGGAACTAGTCTTGATACAACTATAACTATTAGGAAAACAGAGCTTACAGCTCCAACTANAACTAATATATCCCAAATGTCTGGGTATATNGTTTTGGGTATAACTGATAACCATTTATCATGTATGAGTTTNGGGTCTACAGACCATGCAGGTACATACAACCTTATTCTTTCAAAAAATACACCTATNATTGCTAATATAGCTCCATAAAAAGGACCATTAACTGAGTTTCTTACCTTATTCCAAATTAACCACCACCATGGGAAAATAAAGCTAAAAAGCATTCCTAAAATAAAGACATACATCATAGGGCCTCTGATTAATAAATCAAGCCAAGCTGTATCAGACATAGATTTACCATACCAAAATACTATAAACGCAGAATAGAAGAAATAAATCCACATAAGACTAGCAGCAAACATAAGTCTACCAAGTGCCCAAAATTGATTTAATGTTATGTAATTTTCATAACCACAATATTTTCTTACAATCCAAGCAAGAATTATTACAGATGCTATTCCACCTTGAATTCCTCCCATTGCATGAGCCATTGGATATATAGCGTCCCTCCAACCAGGAACCATACTCATACTCAAGTCTACTGAGATTAGAAAATGAACAAATATTAGTGTGAAAAAGTAAAAAGTACTCATCATACCAATTCTCATTCTTAATGTACTCCATTGAACGGTACTTCCAACGAATCCTCTTGCTAATAGTTTTGCAATTTTTTGCTTAGTTCCTTTAGAGTTGTCTCTCATAGTTGCAAAATCTGGCAATGCTGAAGAATAAAGCAATGCAAGTCCAACAATTGCTAGCATTATTAGACCAAGAGTGTCCCAAAAATGTGGACTATAATTTGGAGCTTCAAACCATATAGATCTTCTTCGAGCACCCTCAACAACTAGCGGAGGAAGAACCCATAAGATTGGAATCATAATTATGATATTAACTATTCCTACAACTCCAATAATGTGAGCAATTCTCGAAATAGGTCTAGCCCAATTAGCCTTGGCTATCAGCGGAGCTACAGCCACCATTGGTGCTCCTGAAGTTGTACTTAAAATAAATGCTAGAACTGCAGCTATATATCCCCATTGAGTTTGATCATCACTTTCTAAAAACAGCTTTCCAACAAGACCTACAATCCCTAAAATACTTAGAAGGCTAAAAACCCAAATAAGTTTTTTCAGAAAATTACCTCCTCTAGAAGTACTTGTAATGAGTTCTTCTTTAACCACTTTTGGATCAGTAGGAGGCCAATAATGATGTTCTTCGTTAGTGCTCATTAGTTTTTGCTTCTCCTAAATTTTTATCTTTGTATGGATCTACTGTAGCCAAATAAACAACATTAGGTTGAGTATTTAATTGTGGCATTAGAGTATATTTTCTATCACTTTGAGCTAGCTGAGAGACTTCACTTTCTGGATCATTCAGATCTCCAAAAGTAATAGCTCCAGTTGTACATGCTTCTTGACATGCTGTCTTAATTTCTCCATCTTGTAGTTCTCTATTTTCTTCTTTAGCTTTTCTTGTTCCTCTATTAATCCTGTGGACACACATACTACATTTTTCCATTATCCCTCTGCTTCTTATAGTCACATCTGGATTTAAGTGATTTCTAAATTCTTCTGGCCAAGCTGGTTCCCAATAGTTGAACATTCTCACGATGTAAGGGCAACCATTTGCGCAATATCTTGTACCAACACATCTGTTGTAGACCTGAACATTTAATCCTTCATTGTTATGGTANGTTGCATAAACAGGGCAAACAGGTTCACATGGAGCATTTCCACAATGTTGACATAAAACAGGTATAAATCTGGCCTTAACATCGGGAAATTCACCTTCCCAATATCTTTCAATTCTGATCCAAGACATTACTCTGCCTCTTTCGAATTTATTCTGGTCATTTAAAGGAATATTATTTTCTACCTGACAAGCTGTAACGCAACCACTGCAACCATTACATTTATCAGTATCAATTACCATTCCCCAACTTCTATTTTTTTCTATTACCATAATATTTCCTCTTATTATCTAATGAGAACTTTTATCTTTATCTTCTCCATCATGATCGTCTCCATGACCATGATCATCTCCATGACCATGAGGTTCTCTAAAGTTTAGAGACTCTTGATATTTATGATGGTTTTCATATTCAGCATCATGAGCGGTTTGACCTGGCTTTACCACAAGTACAGGCACTCCAGGTTCAACTGGGAATGCAGTAACGTCACCTTCAAATTTAGGTAACTTTTCATTACCTCCAGCTCTTTTCAATGAAACTTTGGTAGAAGCCCAAGCTAATGATCCAGATTCTTCATCAATTATGCCTGATAAAATTTTTAACACATTTGAACCTCTATCTTCAGAATATCTTCCTCCCTTTTCTGTGCCTAATCCAGTTGGAACACATAATGTCCCTGGTTGAACAGCAGGNTGAGGATATGCAAGACATTTTATCTCTCCTGAGTCAGATTTCAAATAAATAATATCACCTTCTTCAATTCCCATTTCTTCAGCTTGGTGGTTATTTATCTCAACCCAAGTTTGCCATGCAGCAGAAGTTATCCCATCTGCAGCTTGTTGTGCAAGTGGACTGTTAGAAAGCTTACCATCCATGAGTACATTGGTGAATGGNATTAAATAAAATTCTTCACCATAATTGCTATCTGTTTGTGAAAAATTATTGTTACCTTCAAAATCAAAAGGATTCTTAAGTCTTATTTTTTTCTGTTCAGCAGTAACAGATTTATTCCAATAACCACCTCTTTGTTGCACTCCGTTCATAAATGAGTTTTTATTTTCAGCTTTAATAGATCCTGTATTATTTGATTCATTATATTCATTATCAAATACCTTTTTAACTAAAGATTTATTTGATCCACTTATCGAAGGTTCTAACTCAAGCAATTTGTCGACATAGCTAATTGCACCAGCTGCTCCTGGTCCTTCTTTGACTACCACAGGTTGCTGTAGTGAAACTGTCATATATCCTGGTAGTGGGTTAGGAATTTCTGATCCCCATTCTTCGAAAAATGTTGTTTCAGGTATAACGACATCAGAAGATTCTAATGTTTCATTCATAATATTTCCAAAAGATATAACTGTTTCAACATTTTTTAATGCACCTTTTATATCTAATGAATTTGGCATTGAATAAACAAGATCAACACCCTTTATAATAACTGTATCTACATAACCAGCTCTCCATTGAGCAATTTCTTCTTGCCAATCTTTAATGGTATTTGATTTTGTAGATCCACCAATATTTTCTTTACTTACCTCAGGATTTAATATCAAACCTCCAACTTTTCCAACTGAACCTAGTAGAATATTTAATGCATACACTACGTATGTATTGAATTTACCATTAGTATAGGCCGAGGTAGATCCACCTGCAAAAACAACACTATTTCCTGTTGAAATTTTATGGGCTATCTCTTTGATTTTCTCTTTAGATACACCTGTTCTTTTTTCAACATCTTCAGGAGAGTAACCAAATTCTATTTTTCCCTCAGGGAGTTTACTAATAAATTCATTTATTTGAGATTCTGGAACCAACTTTTCTTTTATAATCACATTTGCAATTGAAAGAGCAATATCAGATTCAGTTCCTGGATATGGCGACATCCATATATCTGAATTGGCAGAAGTTAATGAAAATCTTGGTTCAACATGTGCAAAAAAACCTCTGTTACCTGATCTCAATTCACCAAGTGCATGTCCGTATTGAGCTGGTGATATCCAGTTTTCTATCCAGTCAGCTCCAAATGATAAAACATTGTCGGCATGAGCTATATCGAAGTGAGGTATTTCATCTGTGTCAAACAATTCATTTAATGCGTTATGTAAATTTGTTTGGTCCAATGCTTCATAAGTAAGGTATCTTCCTCCTCTGCTTTCAGCAAATTTTTCTGAAACCCATCCTTCAGTACTTCTAGTTGGGTTAGATACAACTACTATTTTTTTACCTTTTGAAGTTGCTTCTTTTACAAACTTATCCATTTCAGAAAATGATGTNTTTGATTGGATTCCATCTTTAGATCTTCTTACTTTTGGAGCATGTAATCTGTCTGGATTATAATGTAATTGAATAGATGCATCTAGATTTGATCTCGCTCCTCCTCTATTAACTGGATGGTCAGGATTCCCTTTGAGTTTCTTAATTCTTCCTTCAAGAACTCTTACTAAAACCCCATCGCCAGAAGCTCCTTCTGACCATGAAGTAGCGTACCATGAATCAATACCTCTAACTAAATCTTCAGGCATATCTACAGGACTTTGTACAATTAGCTCTTGTTCAGGAATTGAACAAGCAGCAAAAATTACTGCTCCAGCAGCTGATTTTCCGCTAAGTGATAAAAATTCTCTCCTGTTTATTTTCATATTTTCCTCTTATTAATTATTAATGGTGACAAGCAGCACAATCTGTTGGTGCTCCATTTTTTCTATGACAGTTTACACATTGCCCCATTTTTAATGGTTCTACTTGATATACTTTTTCCATACTAGCTACATCACCATGACAAGTTGAACAAACTTGAGAGGGAGGTACTACTTCTTTTCCTTCAAGATCAAGCCTATCTGGTACATTTTCTATAGCAGATGGATGATTAGTTAAATAATTTATATGAGCTGAATGAACAAATCTCACATGATCAGGTAGCCTATGAACTCTTCTCCAATTAATAGGTGAAGCTTCATTAGAATCAACAACTACCTGTTTATCCTCAGAATTTTCGAATATTCCTGAAGTAGCTCTGAGCTTGATGAGATCTTCACTTTCATAACTTCCAACAGCTCTGTGACAACTAGCACAAAGTTCAACAGCTGGTATGTGAGCTGAGGCAGCTTTAGCGACTGTTCTGTGACAATAAGTACAATCCATGCCTATTCCACCTTCTTCAACCGGTGCTGCATGTTTAGTGTGAGGGAAATTAATTGGCTGATCAAATGTTTGTTCAAATCCAAGAACAGGTAATGGTTGGCCAAGCCAAGCATTAAATAGTCCAGCTAATAAAATTGAGAATATTGCAAGAGTTGTTAAACCTCCTAGACCAACAAGAGGCACCAAGACTTTAACCCACATGGGGGTAGTCTTATCCAATTCTCTTAATCTATTTATTATATTTCTAATAATTTTTTATCTCCAATAATTTTCAGGTTATTGCCAAAAACTCGGATAAATTCTTTCCAGTACAGGATAAATATTGAAAAATGCTAATAAAAAAAATGTAATAATTGATCCTAGACCTACAAATCCAATTAAGTAAAGCATTGGCCTTAACTTATTAAATTTATTGCTTATGGTCTTAGAATCAACAGCAGAAGGAATAATAGCATGAGCTACCAAAAAGACTGGTCCAGTTAAGAATGCTGAAATAAGAGCTAAAGTCAAAAAAGTTATAGACCTAGCTATTTCGTTCCACTCTCCTGCTGTGGGTGCAAACGGATCCAATTAATACCCCTCCTGATGTTTTTTACTAGAATTACATTAATGTACATTAATCTTAGAACATTCTACTATTTTTTTCTTTAAAAGGGACGTTATTTTTATGCAAATATTTAAAATTAATTGCAATATTCTTTAAAAGGTATTTATTTTATTTAATTTTTGAAAGGTAAATTTTGATTAAGAAAGAAAAATTAGTTTGGATTTATGAGACCATGTGCAGGATAAGATTTTTTGAAGAATCGATGCTTGAACAAACTTATAAAGGAAACTCTATGGGGGTAACACATCCGTCTGATGGGCAGGAGGCTGTTCCTACAGGTATTTGTGCTCACTTAACTGAAAAAGACTGGATTGGATCTACTCATAGGGGCCATGGTCATTGCATAGCAAAAGGATTAGAAACTGACAAAATGATGGCTGAAATCATGGGGAAATATACGGGAAATTGTAAAGGAAAAGGTGGTTCTATGCATATAGCTGATTTTTCTAAAGGCATGCTTGGGGCTAACGCAATTGTGGGGGCGTCAATTCCCCTTGCTGTTGGTGCAGCCTTGACTGCAAAATATCAAGGNAAAGAAAAAGATTCTATAGGAGTTGCATTTTTTGGAGATGGAGCTTCGTCTCAAGGTGTTTTACATGAGTCTATGAATCTTGCATCAATTTGGAAACTTCCAGTTATTTTTGCTTGTGAAAATAATCAATATGCCGAAGCTACTCCGTCATGGTATGCAGTTTCTGTAGAAGATATTGCTGACAGAGCAGCTTCTTATAATATTCCGGGAGTGATAGTTGATGGAATGGATGTATTTCAAGTATACGAAGCAGCAGAAGAAGCTGTTGCAAGAGCAAGAAAAGGACTTGGACCAACATTATTGGAATTAAAAACTTACAGATACCATGGTCATTTTCATGCAGATCAAACTGAAAAATATAGAACAGAGGATGAAGAGAATGAATGGAAAAATAGAGACTGTATTAAAACATTTGAGAAAAAAGTTACTGAGCAAAAATTAATGACAAAAGCTGAGTTGAATAAATTGAAAAAAAATATAGAAAAAGAGATTGAAGATGCAGTAGAATTTGGCCTTTCAAGTCCACTTCCACCTCAAGAAGTTCTGTATGAAGATGTCTATGTAAATTATTCAAATGACTTAAGAGGATTAAGGTAAATCGAGAGGAAAAAATGACTATTAATAATCAAAGCTATTTAGGCCCAGGATATGATGTAAAAGGTAATGAAATGAGATACAGAGATGCCTTTAACAATACTCTTAGAGCCGAACTAGAATNCGATAAAAATGTATTAATTATAGGTGAAGACATTTCTGGAGGTTTTGATAAAAAAACTAAAGAACCTTTAGATGCATGGGGAGGTCCATTTGCGGCAACTAAAGGATTAGTTCAAGATTTTGGAACTGAAAGAATAATGGATGCACCAATATCTGAAGCTGGATTTGTGGGAGCTGCTATAGGAGCTGCACTTACTGGATTAAGGCCAGTTGTTGATCTTATGTATTTTGATTTTACAACGGTAGCATTTGATCAACTTTTATCAAATGCTGCAAAAAGTAGATACATGTTTGGAGGCCAAACCAAGGTTCCTCTAACCCTTTTTGCAAGATCAGGTGGAGGAACAGGTCATGCAGCACAACATTCAAGTGCATTTTACTCAATCCTTGCACATATACCCGGCTTAAAAGTTGTTACCCCAACTGATCCTTATTCTGTAAAAGGGTTACTTTCAGCAGCTATAAGAGATGATGACCCTGTTTTTGTTGTAAATGATAAAAAATTGATAAATATGACTGGTTTTGTACCAGATGAAGACTATCAAATAGAACTTGGAAAAGGAAGATGTCTAAAAGAAGGAAGTGATATAACTCTAGTTGGTATGAGTTACACTACAGTAGTTTGTCAAGAAGCAGCTGAGAAACTTAAAGAAATTGGAGTTGATGCTGAAGTTATAGATCTTTTATCATTATCACCTCTTGATGAAGATATCATCATAGAGTCTGTCAAGAAAACTAATAGAATAGTTATAGTAGACGAGGATAATCCAAAAGCAAGTATTGCTAGTGAAGTTGCTGCAATAGTTTCTGACAAAGCATTTGATTATCTTGATGCTCCTGTAAAAAGAGTCACAGCTCCCCATACTCCTGTGCCATACAGTAAAGAATTAGAAAATGAATTTATGCCTGATAGTGATGATGTTCTTCAAACAGTAAAAAATATTTTAGATATTTGATTTTTTTAGATCGTTCAANAGTTTAGATTTNTCTTTACAAATGACTGCATCGTCATTCAAGGCATAAGACAGTAAACTGTTGTATGGATATATTCCACTTTCATGACCGTCTGACCATANTGGTTGTATTGCATATTTACCTACAATTAAGTACTCAACAATTATTATATCGTCAGGNACTTCAGCTACTTTAAGAAGCTTTTTCCCAGTTAATTCCTCAACACAGAGAGCGCAAGCACATTGAAGCCTAAGATATTTATAAGGATATACGCATGACACATCATTATCCCAAATAATTTCTAAGCCATCGCTTAATCTATTTACAGATTTCGGTTCCATAAAATAATATGATTCATAAATGATTTTCTATCTTAGAANTTATATTANTAGAAAATCAAAAANTTATATACAAAATTTATTATAAATAGGTGAAATTATGAGTGATATTATAAAAGTTGGTGTTGTAGGTGCTGGAGGGAATACAGTCTTAAAACATATTCCACTTCTGCAAAAAATTGATGGAGTTGAAATTGTTTCAGTGGCTAATAGATCAATAAAGTCTTCAAGTGCTGTTGCTTCTCAGTTTGAGATTAAAAATTATTATGATAATTGGGTAAATGTAGTTCATGACCCAGGACTCGATGCAATAGTTATTGGCACTTGGCCTTACATGCATAAGAAACTGACAATAGAGGCATTACAATCAGGAAANCATGTTCTTTGTGAAGCNAGGATGTGTATGAATGCTGATGAAGCAATAGAAATGCTTGATTGTTCTCAAACTTACCCTAATTTAGTTTCTCAAATTGTTCCAGCTCCTCATACGTTACCAATTGATAAAACGATTAAGAGATTGATATCTTCAGGTTATATAGGAGATCTTATTAATTTGAGAGGAATGGTTACCGCAGGTAATGATTTTCCTAAAGAAAATCAAGAGTTTCATTGGAGAAATAATAGAGACCTATCTGGTAATAATATTATGCAAATGGGAATTTGGTATGAGGCAATTATGAGATGGCTTGGTCCTGCNAAATCAGTCGTTGCAAATGCGCAGACAATAATGAATCCAAGAATTGATTATGATGGGAATTATGCTTTTACTGATATTCCTGATCATCTTGATGTATTATGTGAAATGATAAGCGGGGGAACTGCCAATCTTCAATTTACTATGGTTTCAGGAATGGCTCCAGAATCAGAAATGTGGATTCATGGAACTAAAGGTACCATAGTTGTAAAAACTGAAACAACGGATGATCCCGGTGCTCCGGCATTAAAGCTTTATGGAGCTGAAATAGGTCAAAAAACACTAGAAGAAATAAAAGTTCCTAATGAAGAAATTGGTGGTTGGAGAGTTGAAGAAGAATTTATAAACGCAATTCGTGGTGAGGAGATAATTACACACACTAATTTCACTGATGGTGTTAAGTATATGAAGTTTACAGATGCTATTTTTGATTCATATTCAACAGGGCAAAAAATTTTTTTGACATAAAATGAGTTTCAAAGTAGATATAAATGCTGATATTGGTGAATCTTTTGGATCATATAAATTAGGATTCGATGAGGAAATTGTAAAGTACATTTCTTCGGCAAATATTGCTACTGGTTTTCACGCTGGAGATCCTAACTGGATGCAAAAAACAATAGAATTATCTATAAATAATAAGGTTTCTATTGGAGCTCATCCGTCATATCCGGATTTATCAGGATTTGGTAGAAGAGATATGTCTTTATCCAAAAATGAAGTTGAGAATCTAATTAAGTATCAGGTTGGAGCTCTTACTGGATTTGTGGGAATTGATAATTTATCACACGTAAAACCTCATGGTGCACTTTATAATAAAGCTGTGAATGATGAAGATACTGCTCTAGGCGTCATTGAAGCTATAAAATCTATTAGCGGTGATCTAATTCATGTCGTTTTAGCAGGATCAAAATGGGAAAGCATAGCTCAGGATAAAAATGTTAAAATTGCAAAAGAAACCTATGCTGACAGAGAAATCATGCAAGATGGAACTTTGTGCCCCCGTTCAATTGAAGGGTCAGTAATTGAAGATTCAGATCTAATTGTAGAAAGAACAATAAGAATGGTCCAAAAAAAAGAAGTAAAGACTTTTGATGGAGGTGTAATAAATGTTGATTTTGACTCAATTTGTTTACATGGGGATACAAAAGGCGCTGTAGAAATTGCAAAAAAAATAAATACTTCTTTTGAAAAAAATAATATCACTATCACACCTATGTCTAAAATAATTTAATGAAAGAATTTTTCCAAATAAATTTTCATGGAGATTCAACCCTTGTAATAGAATTTGGAAAAGATATAGACGTTTATACAAATAAACTTGTTCAATTTGTTTTTTCTAAAACTGAGAAACGCTTATACAAAAATTTATTTATTAAGGATNTTTATCCAACTTATAAAAGTTTGGTAATAAATTATGATAATTTAGCTATTGATTATCAAGCTCTCAAGAAAAAAATAGAGCCTCTTATATTTGAAATTATAGATAATTATGACAAAAATGTGTCAAATGATAAAGTTTTAGAAATTCCAGTTAAGTATGGTGGAGAATTTGGTCCAGATCTAAAAATTATGTCTAAAAAACTGAATATTTCAGAGGAAAGTATTATAAATATTCATAGTTCCGCAATATACAGAATTTATATGATAGGTTTTATGCCGGGGTTTCCTTATTTAGGNGGACTAGATGAAAGAATCTCATTTCCAAGATTATCTACTCCTCGGATAAAAGTTCCTGCTGGTTCTGTTGGTATTGCAGGTAAACAAACAGGAATATATCCTTTTGAGTCTCCTGGAGGTTGGAATATAATTGGAAGAACTGAACTNAGTTTGTTTGATGTTGATGCAAATCCTCCTTCTCTTTTATCAAATATTTCTCAATTAAGGTTTTTAAAATTATGATTGAAATTATAAGTACAGGTATGTTATCTAGCTTTCAAGATGAAGGAAGGTTTGCTCAAAAGAAGTATGGAGTTTCTCAGTCAGGATGTTTAGATTTATTTTCTTATAAACTAGCAAATAAATTGGTAAAAAATAAAATAGATGAAGCATGTATCGAGGTAATTAATGGNCCTTTTACTTGCATTTTCCATAAGGAAGCATTGATTTCTGTAACAGGGCCATCTGAAATTTTTTCAATTAACAATAATTTTGTGTATCAAACAAATTCATCTATAAGCGTATCTAAAGGAGATGAATTATTTCTACCATATACCTCTAAAGGCAATATTTATTATCTTTCTATTTCAGGCGGCTATGAAATNAAAGATATATTAAATTCTAAATCTTATCATCAACCCTCAAATATTACTGAAAAATTAAAAATTTCTGCAGGAGATAAAATAAACTTCTCGAATAATATCAATTCTAGTTTGATGATACTTAAGAATGATTTTTTTGAAAAAAATATTTTTAATTCTGAGAAAATAAAAATAATATTTGAGGATAACATAAGTAATAATTTTATTAATGATTTTGAAAAAATGGATTATNTAGTTTCAGATCAATTAAGTAGGCAAGGCCTAAGATTGAAAGGAAATCCATTAAGTTATTTTAATGATCAAAATGAAATATCATCTGAAGTATCAGTTGGAACAGTACAGCTCCCTCCAGATGGAATTCCTATAATTTTACTTAACGATTCCCAGACAACCGGTGGTTATAAAAAAATAGGTTCTATACCTAAGCTTGATCTTTCTAAACTGACTCAAACTCCTGTTAATTCTCCAATAAGCTTTGTAAGAATTTCTCTTGAAGATTCAATTAAACAATTTAGAAAAATGAACTCAGATTTTGAAAAAATCAATTTAGAAAATTATACAAACAAAATACTTCAAATAAATGGCAGATTAATTTCAGTTCAAATTTCTCAAAATAATAGTATAATGTCGATAGCTGATAATCAGCATTTTGCTGTAAACGAGGAGACTTTTGAATAATTCATTNCTTGATGGTTTATATTTATTTATTATAGGAATTTTTGTAGTTTTTATAGTTCTAATCTTAATTTTGATTTCTATTAAGCTACTTACTTTTTTTGAAAATAAAACTTATGGTAAACAAATATCTGAAAACAAAAATTTATCAAATGAAAAGCAGGATAGTCTTTTAGATATAGCTGCAGCAATTGCAGTTTCTCTATTTCAAAAAAGTAGGAATAAAACGAGTGAAATTGCAGCCGCAGTTGCTGTTTCCTTGTATGAAAATGATAAAGGAGAAATAGTAAGTCAACCTAATCAAAATTCTTATGAATCTGCATGGGTTACTATTAATAGATCAAGAATGATGCAAAAGAAAGCTAGAAGGGCCTAATTTGAGAAAGTATAAATTAAGTATAAATGGTCAAACATTTAATGTAGAAATAATTTCAGAACAAATAGATTCATATGAAGTATCTGTGAATGGAGAATTGATAATAGTCAATAAAGATAGTTCTCAGATTTTGAATCAAACTCCTCAACCAAAAATTTCTCAGAAAATAGAAAAACCTAAAGAGAATTTAAATCAAGAAAAAAATGTAACTGAAAGTTTACCAGAAAATACAAACGCTAAAATTGATAATAATTCAATTAAGGCTCTAATGCCAGGAAAAGTATTAAAAGTTTTGGTTGAGACTGGAGAAAATGTTGATTCTGGAACGCCATTGCTTGTTATAGAATCAATGAAAATGGAAAATGTGATTTCTTCCAATAAAAAAGGTAAAGTTCAAAATATATTTGTTCAAGTAGATGATAATGTTCAATACGATCAACCATTAGTTGAGATAAGTTAGCTGTCATTATGATTGAATATATAGAGCCATTAATTGAAGGAATAAACGACTTAATTTCAAATCCCAGTATGATAATTATGTGGTTTATTTCAGGATTTCTTTATTATTTTGGTATCTACAAAAAGAAGGAACCTCTACTTTTAGTACCTATCTCAACAGGAATTTTATTAGCTAATTTACCTATGGGTGAATTACTTAGAGAAGGAGGCAATGGAGAGCCTGATGGCTTTCTTAGAATTTTTCAAAATATAGGAATGAATAATGACGTATTACCTTTACTAATATTTTTAGGGATGGGAGCACTCACTGATTTTGAACCTGTTTTATCAAATCCAAAAACACTATTGCTTGGAGCTGCAGCTCAAGTAGGTGTTTTTGCAGCCTTGTTAGGTGCATTATTAATTAGTCTTACGCCTTTTTTTAATTTTGGTTTGCTTGAGGCTTCATCAATTGGAATAATAGGAGGAGCTGATGGACCAACAACAATTTTTATTTCAACTAGAATGAGAGAACTTGGTAACAGTTTACCTTTATATGAAATGAGCGATATTGTTGGNGCAACTGCTGTTGCAGCATATTCTTACATGGCATTAGTTCCTATTATTCAACCACCAATTATTAGATTGTTAACTACCAAAAAAGAACGAAAGATAAGAATGGAATATTCAGAAAAGAAAATATCTAAGAGAACAAAACTTCTTTTTCCAATTTTTACAATAATTATTGTAAGTGTATTAGTTCCAGATGCTTCTCCGCTAATATCTATCATGATGTTTGGAAATATACTAAGAGAATCAGGAGTAGTTGATAGATTAGCTAAAACAGCACAAAATGAATTGATGAATATAGTAATTATTCTCTTAGGTTTATCCGTAGGAGCAACAATGCCCGCAAATGTTTTCCTAAAGTTAGAAACTATATCGATTTTTATTCTTGGTTTGGTTTCATTTATTTTTGCTACTTTTGCAGGAATAATTTTGGCTAAAATTATGAATTTATTCTTAACTAAACCAATTAATCCAATGATTGGAGCTGCAGGAGTTTCAGCTGTACCTATGGCTGCTAGAGTTGTACAAAATGAGGCATCTAAAGAAGATCCAGANAACTATCTTCTAATGCATGCTATGGGTCCAAATATTGCAGGAGTTATTGGAACTGCTACTGTTGCTGGAGTNCTTTTAGCTNTNGTTCCTCACTTGATTGTCTAGATATTATGGAGCATTCAATTTATCTATATATAATTTTGTCCATTATTTGTTTACTTATTGGTTTTTTGGGTGGTTTTTTGGGAATAGCTCTAGGTGCAATAAGATTACCAGTTATAATCATATTAGGTATTGAACCTATCATAGCTGCATCTACAAACTTACTTGCTGTTATTTTTGGATCATTTGCTGGACTAATCCCAGCAATTAAGCAGGGCAGAGTACCACTTAAATCTTCATTAGTAATTTCTGTTCCATCGATGATCGCAGCATTTTTAGGAGGCTATTATGCTTTTCAAATTCCTGAATTATACCTAATAATAATAATGATTATTTGTTTAATTATTTCAGGATTAGTAATGACTTTTTACAAAATTTCTGACACTAAAAACACTACTCAGTCCAAAGGATCTATAAGAGAATTTTTTGTTGGAATACTAATCTCATATTTTGGAGGTACTGTTGGCTTAGCTCTAGGAGTTCTTAGGGTTCCGGCTTTTGTTTATTTTTTAAAGATGAACATAAAGACTGCTGGAGGTATAAATCTTCTTTTATCAATTTTAGTTGGAATATCAGCATACTTGGGTCATTCTTTTTCAGGAGACCTAGACTACTATTTAATCGTATCAATAGTTTTGCCAACTATTTTGGGGATGTATTTTGGATCAAGATTTGTAAAGATTGTTGATGATAAGCAATTAAGAAAAATTTTAGGTGTAACTCTCTTAATTTTATCCTTAATACTGTTTGTTAGAGAACTCTAGGCAAGAATTATTATCTTGCCTAGAGANAATAATTTATTTTTTAGTTTCCCAGAAGATATCTCCAATTTCTTCAAGTGCTGCTTTAAATTCTTTTGCTTTTGCTAAATCAACATTAACTTTTACAAAAGAACCTAATTTACAGGCATTCCAAACTTTTTCATGAAGATCTGGATATTTTTCTAAATGTTCAGGCTTAAAATAGTCTGTCCATATGACTAAGATATCGTCTTTAGCTTTTTTTGCATGTTCCTCTTTTGCTGCTACGAATCTTGCCATTGAGTTCCCCAGTGAAGCTGATGGACCATTTGAAAAATCTAATTCTTCAAGTAATTCTGTCATTCTTACAACTGTTTGAGCAGCCTGTATTGCGTCACGAGGATCATAAATCCCACATGGAATATCACAGTGACTGGTTGCTTCTTGTACATTAAATAGTTTTTCAAAAAGATTTGATAACATTTTTGCTCCTTGTTCAATAATTTCTTATAGTTATAAAATATATATTATGCTAAATGTCCAAAGTTTGATAAGTCCTTTTGTTAAAAATTTTATAAATATAATTTTTTTTAGGAAAAAATTTACTATTTTCAAGGTTTCTAGTATCAATAGTCACAGTATGGAGCCTAATTATCATGAAGGNAGTTACTATTTAGCGGAAAAAATGAATGATTCTATAAATCTTGATAGATACAAAGTCGTCATATTTTTTTGTGACAAACATTCAACAAATCATATAAAAAGAATTATTGGATTGCCTTTGGAAAAAATTTCAATTAGAAGGGGCAGTCTATACATAAATGACAAAATAATAAAAGATTTCAAAATTACTCAAAATATAAATATAGATACTGAAATCAGCAATNATTCGTTTTATNTGTTGTCTGATAATTTGAAGTTATTGGGTAATGCTTGTGACTCTATATTAATTGGTCCAATTGAAAAAAATAAACTTGTTGCGGTCATAGTTTAGAAAAATTTACTAACAATTTTTTTTGATGATAATACAGCAGTTTCCATAGTGTTTGGTAGATTATTTATTGTCCAATCTCCGGCAAAATATAAGTTGTGCTTATTTTTTATGTCAATAAATGTTGTTTGAGTAGCTTTTGGAGACCTAACAATTAAAAAGTCTAGAGTTTTGGTNGTTTTAGGAATATTTAGTGCCTCTCTTACTAATTTTTCATAAATTGAACTTATTTCATTATTATTTCTCTTTATTAAATCTCCTACTGCACTTAGGGAAACTATTACTTTGTATTCTTTTTTATTTATCTCCTCTGAAAATATCCATTCGATTTTAGAATTTGAAAATGCTATATATTTTTCATTCATAACTTTTTTGTTAAACCAAAAATGGATATTAATAATTGCATTTGTAGAAATTATTGTTTTTTTGTTATCAATAACTCCAAGTTTTATTGCAGAATCTAAGTTTGTTGCAATAATAATTTTTTCATATTCATATTTTTTTCTTTGGGATTCAATGATATATCCTGTTTTGCTTTTATTAATAGTTTTTATATTTTCACCAATAATTAAGTTCGAGTTATTACGTTTTAAGAATTTGATAAATTTTTTTTCAATAATTTCACTAAAAGGTTTTTTGAAATAACTTATACCAATNCCTTTCTTATAATCAAATATCATTATTTTGAACAACCTTGAAACTTGAGTAGTAGTTACTTCATTAAGCTTTGCATTAACAGCTGAAATGCATATTATTTCCCAAAACTTTTTTATTGTTTCTTGATTTTGAGAGTTTTTTTCAAGCCATTTATTAAAAATTAAGTCGGAGTCTTTTTCTAAATAAAGCTTTAGTAATCCAAATATTATTCTTAATCTGTCTGTAACTTTTACATTTTTATAGCTAAGTATAGAAAATATAAGATTTATAGGATAAATAGGAAAATTTGATTTGATATAGTAAATCTGATTGTTGTCAATGATAGGAATTCTTAATTTATTAGCTATTTTAAGATCTTCATAACATCCTAAATCTTTTAGCAAGTTTATAAAATTTTTATAAGAGGGTAAAAAAACATGTTGTCCAATATCTAATAGCTTTCCATCCTTAATAAATGAACCTGCTCTTCCACCCAAATTTTTTTTTGATTCAAAAACATCTACACAATACCCTTTTTTAATCAATGAAACTGCGGTTGCAATACCTGAAATCCCAGCTCCTATAATTGAAATATTATTTTTTTTATTCATTTTTTTAACAAAACAGAAACTGTTGCCTTTATAATTATGTATAGTTTTTCAAGTTTGTTTGTTCTAGGTTTTTTAAACAATATATTAGACTTTTGATTTCTAATCTTATTTAATATNGTTTGTCCTGAGAGTATAAAAATATTTATTATAATTGCATGTTTTTTACTGAGATTTTTTATTAGAATTCTTCCTTCATCATACAACTGTTGATTTTCTTGAATTAAATCCGCTAAAAGACTATCAAATTTTGATAAGAAATTTATATCATTTTTTGTCACCTTATTGATACTTGAAAAATCTAAGTTGTGCTTTTTCAATAAGTTTTGTGGAATATAAGTTCGATTTTTACAATGATCTACTTTTATATCCTGAATAAAATTAGTTATCTGGAGACCAGTACAAATTTTGTTTGAAAATGTTATGTTTGAATTTTCTGTATATCCTAAAATTCTTAATACTATGTCTCCTACTGGATTGGCTGAATGATCACAATAATAAAATATATCATCCCAGGAGTTATATTTAGTAATATGTTGATCCATTTCGTTTGCTTTTATTAGTCTTCTGAAAGGTTCAATTTCTAATTTATACTTATTTATAGTTTTACTTAGAGCTATAAAAATTGGATTAGAAGGATTGCCATCAAACGCTAGATCTAACTCACTTCTCCAAATTTGTAATGCTTTATCTACTTCATCACTTTTGAGTTCATCACCTATGAAATCTACACCTCTAGAAAATGCATATATAGAAGCAAAATCGTTCATCATATCTTTTTTCAAAAAAAACATATAAATAGGAAAGTTTTCATAGTTTTGATTTATGACTTCGTAGCAAATTTTAATTGATTCTTTGTAACTAAAATTCTTTTTAGTGTAATTGAAAATTAATTTCTTCATGGATTAATCTTTTGAAATTTCTGAAAATAATTTTTTTTCAATAATATATTGTTTTATATTTTTAGCTCTAAAATTATAAAAATAAAACTCTACAAAAAAAATTTTTATTTTTTGGATAATATTTTTTTCTATATGCTCTTTTATAGGAAATTTTGAATTAATTATTCTAATTATTGAATGATTTACTTTTATTGAAGAAAGTACTTCATTTAATTTTGAAGAATAGTTATCAATATAAATTCCACTTANGTTTTTATTAATCCATTCTTTAGCTTTTTTTTTGCCTTTTACAACAGATGAATCTTCTAGTTGCACTCCTGACCCTACGTAATGTTCAAAAGATAATTTTTCTAATATATCGCAAATTGATTTATTGATTTTCTCAGAAGTCTCGATCCACCTGTCTTCTCTTGGAATATCCCAATTAACTGGTTTGGCATTCATGCTAATTGTTTCTCTAGTTACTACAATACTTCCGTTNTTGATTTTTTCTGATAATTGAACTGCAAAATCTACAGAAATTATTTTTTCAGGTTTATCTTTTTTTATTTCTTCTTCTAATTTTGAAAAATCATTTTCATTTTCTATAAATAAAATATTAAGACTTTTATCATTGAAAAGTTTTTTTAGTTTTTTATTTGTAATAAATAAAGTACTCATTTGGTTCTATGCATTAGAAAATAGTTTGTTTCCTCAAGTATAGACTTATAACTATCTTTTATGCTGAGACTAATAATTAATTTCTTAGTGTAATTATACTTTTCGCTTAGTATCGAATCACAATAAGACTTGATATTATATTTTTCCATCATCTTAAGTATTTTGTTTTTGTCATTTTCAGATATTTGCTCTTTCGNAAAAATCATGTTTATATTTTTTTTATCAATTTTGTCAGATGACTGAAAAAGTTTAAGTATTGGGAATGATTTTTTTTTCTTTAATATATCGCTTCCAATAGGTTTACCAAATTTATCGTCTCCCCAGATTCCAAGAACGTCATCTTTTATTTGAAACATGTGACCAAAAGATTTTCCTATCTCAGAAAATGCATCAAGTGAATCTTTTGAAGAATCTTTTAATATAGACCCTAATATTACAGAGGTTTTTATCAATGCACCGGTCTTTTTTTCTATCATTTCTAGATAATCATCGAGAGATATTTCTTTTCTTTTTTCAAAATCTATATCTAGATATTGCCCTTCGATTACTTCNATACAAGTCTCATTGACTAATTTTCGTAATTCGATTAATTTATAATCGTTGTTAGTTTCAACAGAATCCAGAGCTTTACTTGCCAAAGCATGCATAGAATTTCCTGAAATTATTCCTGCTTCTTCTCCCCAAATTTTCCAAACAGTCTCTCTGTTCCTTCTGAATTCATCTTTGTCTTCTATATCATCATGAATCAAAGAGAAGTTATGAAAAAGTTCAATTGACATNGCTACAGGCAATATATTTTTATCAGATCCTTCCAAAGACTCATTGATAAGCATCATTATTGATGGCCTAAATGCTTTTCCTGANGATTCTGAAGGGTTTCCGTTTTGGTCAACCCATCCTAAAAAGTATTTATGAGTAAAATATAAAGGATCAGATAGATCATCATAAAATTCCTTTGTAAATANATTAAGAGATTCTTGATATCTATTAAATAAANTTGGAAGTTCAGGTTTGCTCATNTGTTATTTCTTATCTATTACTAAATTATATCCATTCAATATTTATTATGNAACATTTAATTATNTTATAATCTAGNTATAAGATAATATGATTNTATATTATAATATTATCTGTGAATTATGTTATAATTTTATTATACGAGTGGAGGTAATATTATTAGTTTTTCAAGAGAAGACCCTGTATATGCTATTGGGATTGTTTCTAGAATGGTTGGTTTGCATCAACAAACGTTGAGAAATTATGAAAGATGGAACCTAGTAGTTCCATTTAGATCTCCAGGTGGCACACGCTACTACTCAGTAATTGATATTGAAAAAATAGAAAAAATAAAAGATTGGATAGATAAATTTGGAATAAACCGAGCGGGGATCGAGATTATCACAGATCTGCTTAAACAAATTAATGAATTAGAGCAAAAAAATAAATATTTAGAGTCAGAATTGATTCGATATAAAAGTAGAGGTTCTTTGAAAGAACTTCCACCAATGAAAAGGAGAAATTTATGATTTCAACAGAAATTTGGTCAAAAGAAATTATGGATGAAAACTTAGTTGAGGCATATGAAAAAGCCGAGCATTTAGCTAGACAAGCACATTGCACTGGAGAATTTACGGTTAACCACATGATGTTGTCCTTATTAGATCAACCTATCTTACATAAGATAATTCATAGGTTTACTGGAGGTGAGACATTATGTGAAAAACTTATCAGATCTTGGAAAACAAGTATACAGAGAGATTTGAATGTTAGGCTTACTGCAATTGAATCTACTGAGTTATTTTTTGATGATTATATGGTTAGTCTTTTTAGTATTTCAAAAAATATTGCTTCTGAAAACCAGAGTGAAAATATTCAAGTTATTCATGTTATACTAGGCATTTTAAATTTAGCCAAAGATGCACCAATAATTGGTAGAGTAGACTATAGATCAAGAGCAGGTACTAGAAGTGAATATACCACAGGAATAAAAACTTTTGATCTTATTAAACAAGATGGATTCACTTTTGAAAATGTAGCTAGCGCCTATAACGGTGTAATGGGGAATCAAAACTCAAATTCTAGTGAAAATAATAAAGAGAAAGAATCTGATGTAAAAANNGAGTCAGGTGAAAAATCTAAGTATGAGTTTTTAGAAAAATATGCNGTAGANCTTACTGAACTTGCAAGAAANAANAAGATTGATCCAATTATTGGAAGAGATTCTGAAATCAAGAAGGTTCAACAAATTTTNCTTAGAAGAACAAAAAANAATCCTGTTTTGATTGGNGATGCTGGAGTTGGNAAAACTGCTATAGCTGAAGGATTAGCTCTTAACATTATAGGAGGAAATGTACANCCGTTTCTAAAAGATAAAAGAGTTCTTTCGTTNCAATTAGGACAACTTCTTGCTGGTACTGGAGTAAGAGGAGAGTTTGAAGAAAGGGTGCAAACTATTATCAAAGAGATGAAATCTGCTGATGGTGAAATCATATTATTCATCGATGAAATTCATACNGTGGTGGGTGCAGGCTCTGGGGGTGGTGCTCTTGATGCAGCAAATATGATGAAACCTGCTTTAGCACGAGGAGATTTACAGACCATTGGTGCCACTACACCTGATGAGTATAGAAAATATATTGAATCAGANCAGGCTTTAGAAAGAAGNTTTTCACCAGTATTTGTTGATGANCCTACTATTGAAAATTCAATAAAAATGCTACAAGGATTGAAGTATAAGTATGAAGAACACCATGATCTAGAAATTTCTGATGATGCTATTGAATCTGCAGTAACTTTGTCTGATAGGTACATTAAGAATAGATTTTTACCAGATAAGGCAATTGATTTAATGGATGAATCATTATCAAAAATAAAGATTGAAAACCCAGTGACTCCTGAATCTATAGTTGAAATTGAATCAGAAATTGAATCTTTAGAAGAGCAAGCTAATAAGTATTTCCAAGATGATAAAAAGGAAAAATCTGAGAAGTTGTTTGAAGAAAAGTCAAAAAAAATTCAAGACTTAAAACAGTTACGAGAGGAATGGGGTTTCAATGAAAAACAGATCAATGTTGTCCAATCAAAACATATAGCAAAAGTCATATCTGAAAAAACAGGTATTCCAATTGAAAATTTAATTAAGACTGAAGCAAAAAAATTATTAACGCTTGAAGATAAACTGCATGAAAGAGTAATTGGTCAATCTAAAGCTGTGGAGAGTATATCTAATGCTATAAGAAGAAGTAGAGCTGGATTGCAAGATCCTACTAGACCTATAGGTTCATTTATATTTTTAGGTCCAACTGGGGTTGGTAAAACTGAATTAGCAAAATCTTTAGCAGAATTACTTTTTGATAATGAAAATAACATAGTTAGAGTTGATATGTCTGAATACAAGGAAAGCTATTCTATGTCTCGACTAATTGGAGCACCTCCTGGATATGTAGGATATGACGATGCAGGTCAATTGACAGAACAAGTTAGAAGAAATCCTTACAGCGTAGTTCTTTTTGATGAAATAGAAAAAGCTCATCCAGACATATTTAATGTTTTGTTGCAAGTTTTAGATGACGGTAGGCTTACAGATGGACAAGGAAGAACTGTTGATTTTACTAATACATTGATAATTATGACATCTAATCTAGGTTCGAATAACATTACTAAAGAATCAATAGGTTTTATGAAAGCTTCAGACGAAAAGAATGAAGATATTCAAAATAGCGTATCAGAATCTTTAAAGTCTCATTTTAGACCTGAATTCTTAAATAGAATTGACGAAATTATTGTTTTTGATTCATTGACTCAAGAAGATTTATTACTGATAGTTGATAAAGTCTTAATTGATCTTTCTAAAAAAATAAGTGATAAAAAATTAGAAATTAAGTTTAATAAAAAAGTTAAACAATACATAGCAGATAAAGGATTTGATAGGTTCTATGGAGCTAGACCCTTAAGAAGACTTCTACAGAAAGAAGTAGAGAATAAAATATCAAAAATGATAATATCTAATGAGGTAAAAAGTGGTGATGTTTTACAACTATCCGTTCAAGATGATGAAATAATGGTAAGTGTAAAAAATAAAAATAAAAAGAAAATTAATGCCAAAAAATGATAAAAAAGTTTTTGCAATTTTATTAGCCGCAGGTAAGTCTACTAGATTTAAGGAAGATAAAACTTTCTATAAAATAAAAAATATACCTGTTGCTATTAAGTCATTTGAGACCTTAAACTCATTAAACTTTATTGATGGAATAATAATTGTTTCATCAAAAGATAATAAAAGTAAATTTAAGAAATTTATTGCTGAAAATTCTTTCTCAAAGACTATCGAGTTGATAACGGGATCTGATACGAGAGCAGAATCAATGATAAATGCTCTAGATTTTATTTCTCAAAATAAAATTATTACTGATTATATAATTATTCATGATGCTGCTAGACCCTATGCTTCAGAAAAATTATATGAAACAGGAATTGATTTATTATCAAAATTTGATGCAGTTGTGCCTGGGCTTACACCTACGGATACAGTAAAGCTTATTGATAAATCAAATTTAATTATTGAAACATTAGATAGAAAAAAGCTCATCAATGCTCAAACTCCTCAGTTTTTCAATTCAAAAATACTTTTAGATAGTGTAAAAGAAATTGATCAATATGATACTTATACTGATGATTCTTCAATATTAGATAACAAATCACTCAATATTAAGGTTATTACTGGAGAAGAAACTAATATAAAAATTACTACTAAGAACGATGTTAAATCAGGGATTATACAAAACGGAATAGGCTTTGATATTCATCGATTAATTATAGGGAATAAGCTTAGATTGGGTGCAGTTGACATTGATTATCCATATACACTTGAAGGTCATTCAGATGGAGATGTACTAATCCATTCAATTATTGATTCTATATTAGGATCTGCATCATTGGGAGATATTGGTAAATACTTCCCTTCAAATGACAAATCTTTAAAAGGTATAGATTCCACCATTATGTTGTCAAAAATAAAAAAACTGATAGATGAAAAAAATATTCATATAATAAATTTAGATTGTACTATTATTGCTCAAAAGCCTAGAATGTCTGATCACATCAATAAAATGGAAAAAAATATTGCCAAAATATTGAATATTAGTGAAAATAAAGTAAATATTAAGAGCACTACAACAGATTTTATTGGAATTATAGGATCTGAAAAATCCATTGCAGCACAATCAATTTGTACAATAAAATTATATTAGAATGATTCTTTACAATACCTTAACAAAACAAAAAGAACAGTTAGATAAATCAGAAATTACTATGTATGTATGTGGTGTAACTGTTTATGATCGACCTCATCTTGGGCATGCTTTATCTACAATAACATTTGATGTTTTACATAGATATTTAGAATATATCGGTAGAAAGGTTACCAGAGTACAAAATTTTACAGACGTTGATGACAAAATAATCGCTCGTTCAAAGGAATTAAATATCACTCCTAAAGATGTAGCAGAAAAGTACATTAAAGCATTTTTTGAAGATATGGATAGCTTAGGAGTAAGAAGAGCAGATGTACATCCAAGAGCGACTGAAGATATGAAAGAAATTATAGATTTAATTCAGGATCTTATTAATAAAAATGCAGCTTATGAATTGAATGGAAGTGTCTATTTTAATGTTGAATTTTCTGATGATTATGGGAAATTGTCTAGACGAAATATCTCTGATCTAATTGAAGGGAATAGAATTGAAAACGAACCTGATAAAAAAAATCCAGGAGATTTTGCTCTTTGGAAACATGCCGAGGAATCTGAAACTCATTGGGATAGTCCTTGGGGTAAGGGTAGACCAGGATGGCATATAGAATGTTCAGCAATGGTAAAAAAACATCTTGGAGATGTAATAGATATTCATGGAGGAGGATTGGATCTAGTGTTCCCTCACCATGAAAATGAAATAGCTCAAAGTGAATCTGCTAGCAATTGTAAACCTTTTGCTAAGATTTGGATGCATAATGGACTCTTAAAGAGATCAGGTGATGAAAAGATGAGTAAATCTTTAGGAAATTCTTTAGATGTTAAAGATGCATTAGAAAAATATTCTGGAAATTCTATTAGGCTTTGGATTTTACAGAGTCATTATAGACAACCTAGTTCACTTGATGATACTTCATTAGAAATTGCTCAAAAATCTATTACTAGAATCGAAAGAACTATTAATTTAGATGGTAATTCTGGTTTTGATACAAAAAATTACAAAGAAAAATTTATTGAAGCTATGAATGATGACCTTGGAACTCCAAAGGCAATTGCTACCATATTTGATCTAGTTCATGATATCAATAAATCTAACGATTCCTCAAAAAAAATAAATGAAGGTATAGTCTTATTGAAAGAGCTTCTTAGTGTTTTAGGATTTGAATTTCTTACAGAAATTCAAGACGATTCAGAAATTATAAAACTAATTGATAAAAGAAATCAACTAAGGGTTAATAAAGAATATGATAAGGCAGATCAAATAAGAAACGATCTTTTATCAATGGGTATAGAAATTCTTGATTCAAAAGAAGGAACAAATTTTAGAAGAATTTAGAATCTTACATTAAGAACAGCTACACCAACAAACAATATTATTAGAATAATAGTTAGTCTAAAGAGAATCTGTTCAATACCTCTTCTAGATCTATAAGATCCATCAGATTGTCCGAATAAACCTGCGCTACTTCCTCTTGTCTGTAATAAAATTACAGCCACTAGTATGACTGCAAATACCATCATTAGTATCGAAAAAAGTAAATCCAAATTTTCCTCAATTTCTTTCTATTTATTTTCTAAAATTTTATTAATTAATTCAGCAGAAACTTTTGGATCTGCTTGTCCTTTAGTCTCTCTCATAACTTGTCCTAGTAAAAATTTCTTTGACTGTTCTTTGCCAGCTTTGAAATCTTCAACTGCCTTAGGATTATTATCTATTATAGTACTTATTGTACTTTCAAGCTCATCCGTATTAGATATTATTCCAAGATTTTTACTTGAAATAATATCCTCTGGTTTTGACCCGGTATCCCACATTTCTTCAAAAACTGTTTTTAGTATTTTATTATTAATTTTATTTTCAAAGTAAATTAAAATTAAGTTTGCTAAATCTGAAGAATTGAATTTTATATCATCAAAGTTACTAGATTTTAAATTTAGTAACCTATTAAATTCTCCATTCATAAGATTTGCAGTATATTTTACATAGTCTTTGTTATCTAAATTTTGCTGAAGTTCATTTATAACACTCTCAAAAAAATCAGAAAAATTTACATCACTTGTCAAAAGATCTGCATCATATTCACTCAATTCTAAATTCTCAATATATTTTGATTTTCTAGCATTTGGGAGTTCAGGTAGTTCGTTCTTTATTTCACTAACCCAATCAGCATTAATTTCTAAAGGAGGAATATCAGGTTCAGGGAAGTATCTATAGTCGTTTGATTCTTCTTTGGTTCTTTGAGAAATGGTTATAGATTTTTCTTCAGACCAACCTCTAGTTTCTTGAATTATCTTCTCATTACTTTCAGTAGCTTTTATTTGTCTCTTTATTTCATAATTTACTGCATCTGCTACAGCAGAAATTCTATTCATATTCTTAATTTCTACTTTAGTACCAAGTTTTTTTGTCCCTCTTTCCCTAATGCTTATGTTTGCATCACACCTAAAAGAACCTTCTTCCATGTTTGCAGACCCTACTCCAATATATCTTATGATTTTCTGTAAATTTTCAATGTATTCAACTACTTCCTCTGATGAATTAAGGTCTGGTTCTGTGACTATTTCCATTAATGGAGTACCGGACCTGTTAATATCCAACAGACTGTAATTTGAATCCCTAGAATTAATATGAGTTAGCTTAGCTACATCCTCTTCCATGTGAACTCTATTTATTCTTATTTTTTTATCTTTTGAAATTTTTATAAAACCTTCGTAGCAAATTGGTTCATCAAATTGAGAAATTTGGTACCCTTTCATCAAGTCAGGATAAAAATATTGCTTTCTATCAAATTTAGTATTTTCAGCTATCTTACAATCAAGAGCGAGGCCAATTTTTATAGCACTCTCTACAGCTTTTTTATTTACAACAGGTAGAGCTCCAGGAAGCCCCATAGATGTAGGATCTACTATGGTATTTGGTTCTTCATTTTGGTATTTTGCACTAGAACGACTAAACATTTTTGAGTTGGTGTTAAGTTGAACGTGAGTTTCTAATCCAATAACTGCTTCAAAATTCATTTTACCTAATCTAAAAATTTATGTATTTAAATATTCTATATTAGTCATTAATAAAGATATAATAGAATTATAAGCAAAATTTTATTTTAGGAGAGATAATGCCGACTCCGGACAGCATATCAAGAGAAACAGACCTTTCGGGAATGGAGTATAAATGGGGATTCACAACAGATGTGGATACTGAACTGGCTCCCAAAGGATTAGATGAATCAATTGTTAGATTGATTTCACAAAAAAAAGAAGAACCAAAATGGTTACTCGATTGGAGGCTGAAAGCTTTCAAGCAATGGGAAAAATTGAATAATAATTCAAAAGAACCAAAATGGGCAAAAGTAACATATCCTCCAATAGATTTTCAGGACATATATTATTATGCTGCCCCTAAATCTATGACTGAAGCTCCAAAATCTTTAGATGATGTAGACCCAGAAATGATTGCTACTTTTGATAAGCTTGGAATACCAATTAATGAGAGAGAGAAATTGGCAGGAGTAGCTGTAGATGCTGTTTTTGATTCGGTATCAGTTGCTAATACACTTGATGATCANTTAAAAGATATGGGAATAATTTTTTGCTCATTCAACGAAGCTGTCAAAAAACATCCAGATTTAGTTAAGAAATATTTAGGAAGTGTAGTTCCATACTCAGATAATTTTTATTCAGCTCTAAACTCGGCTGTATTTAGTGATGGTTCATTTGCTTATATTCCTCCAGGTGTAAGATGCCCTATTGAATTAATGACTTACTTTAGAATTAATACGGAAGGTTCTGGTCAATTTGAAAGAACTCTAATTGTTGCTGATGAAGGAGCTTACGTTTCATATCTCGAAGGCTGTACTGCCCCTTTCAGAAAAACTTCTCAACTTCATGCTGCTGTAGTAGAGTTAGTTGCATTANAAAATTCTGAGATAAAATACTCGACTGTGCAAAATTGGTTCCCTGGAACAAAAGATGGTGAAGGTGGCGTATATAATTTTGTNACTAAAAGAGGAAAAGCTCACGAAAACTCAAAAATTTCTTGGACTCAAGTTGAAACAGGTTCTGCAATTACATGGAAATATCCTTCAGTGATTCTCCAAGGAGATAATTCAGTTGGAGAATTCTATTCTGTTGCAATGGCCAACAATTATCAGCAAGCTGATACTGGAACAAAAATGATTCATATAGGAAAAAATACTAAGTCTACTGTTGTTTCTAAAGGAATTTCAGCTGGTAAAGGTCAAAATACTTACCGAGGGCAAATAAAAATAATGCCATCTGCTGAAGGTGCTATGAACCATACTCAATGTGATTCACTTCTTATTGGTGATAAATGTGGAGCTCATACTGTTCCATATATTGAGGTTAGAAATTCATCAGCCAGATTAGAGCATGAAGCATCTACATCCAAAGTTTCTGAAGATCAACTCTTTTATTTGATGTCCAGAGGCTTATCAGAAGAAGAAGCAAATCATATGATAATTACAGGTTGGAGTAAGGATGTAATTAAGGAACTTCCATTTGAGTTTTCACTTGAAGCTTCTCAATTATTAAAAGTTAGCTTAGAGGGCGCAGTAGGATAATTAGGAGAAAAAATGTTAGAAATTAAAAATTTAGAAGCAAAAGTTGTTGATAGTGAAGACTTGATTCTTAAGGGAATAAATCTTTCAGTTAAAGCTGGAGANATCCACGCAATTATGGGTCCTAATGGTTCTGGTAAAAGTACTTTAGCAAACGTTCTTGCTGGCAAACCTGATTACGAAATAACCTCGGGTGAAATTGATTTTATGTCAGAATTGATCAATGAATTTCCCCCTGATGAAAGATCTCATCTTGGAATGTTTTTGGCTTTTCAATACCCAGCTGAAATTCCTGGTGTTAGATCCTTTCAAATGCTTAAGGCTTCTTTGGATGCAAAAAATGAATATTTCAAACGCGATAAGCTGTCAGTAAGAGAGTTTTCTAAGTTATATGATCAAAAAGTTAAAGATATTGGAATAGATACAGAATTAACTAAAAGGTCTCTGAATTTTGGTTTTTCAGGTGGAGAAAAAAAGAAAAATGAGATTTTGCAGCTTTCAATTTTAGAACCTGCATTAGCAATACTCGATGAAACTGACTCAGGTTTAGATGTTGATGCATTAAAAGCTGTTTCTGATGGNGTAAATCTCATGAAATCAAAAGATAGGTCNTTTATTATAGTTACTCATTATCAAAGAATANTAAATTATATTCAACCAGANTTTGTACACATCTTAGTTGATGGAAAAATTGTAAAATCTGGAACTAAAGANCTTGCTCTAGATATTGAGACTAATGGATATGAGAACATTATTGCTCAGATAGGTAAATAATTATGGACTTTATTTTGTTAGCTTATGACTTAATTTGTAGTCATTTATACTCATCTGAATTTGGATTTTTTAGTGTAGTTGCGTTTAATAATCTTAAGAGCCAATATAAACCAATTAATTCTAAAAATTCTAAAATTGATTCTATTCAAGATGAAGGATGGAAGTATTTTAATGAAAAAGGGCTTCCTCCTAATCCTGAAACAATAGAATTATGGAAATATACTAATTTTCATGGTTTAGATTCTCTAAAATTTAGCTCTCCTAATCAAACCATAATTGATGAAGAGGCTGAAAAAAAATTATTCACAAATAAGAAATACAACAATATATTTGTTGTTGATGGTTTTTTTGATCAAGGAAAATCTAATTTATCTGAAAATATCATTGTTGAAAATTCTTCAAATCTTGATAAATTAGATTACTTAGCAGACACTTTTGGAAAAATAGCAAAAAATGGAGAAAATGAATTTATTTCATTGAATTCTAGTCTTATGATAGATCCTTTGTTTATATCAATCAAAGATTCCGCAGTTCCAATTGATGTAAATATAATTATGGTTACTACTAATAATAGTCCAAACTCTTATTTTTTCCCAAGAATTTTTTTACAGGTTGAAAAAAACTCAAGTGCAAATATAATTGAGTCATATTTTAATTTGTCAGAAGAGAAGTCTAAAAATTTAGTTGTTCCTGTAATTGAATATCTTCTTGAAGATAACAGTAAAGTAAATCATAAAAGAATGCAAATTGATTCAGGGGATTCATACTTTTTCCAATTTGATAGAATTCTCCAAAAAGCAGATTCAAGTTTTATTTCTACATCCTTTTCTTTATCAGGATTAGTTTCTAGATANGATATACATAGTGATCTAGTTGGAATAAACTCAGAATGTAATCTTCATGGTTTATATTTAACAAATTCTGATCAACTTCAGGAAAATGAAATTTCAATAACTCATTCTGTAGAAAAATGTTCAAGTGACCAAATGTTTAAGGGTATATTAGCTGGAAAATCTAAAGCAGTTTTTAGTGGAAAAGTTTTAGTAAAACNAGATGCTCAGAAAACTAGAGCCTTTCAGAAAGATTTGAATTTTTTACTTTCTAAAGATTGTGAAGTTGACACCAAGCCTAGCTTGGAGATTTACGCTGATGATGTTGAATGTAGTCATGGAGCTACAGCTGGTAATATGGATAAAAATATGCTCTTCTATCTGCAAAGTAGAGGAATTAACTCAGATGATGCTATGGCTATGCTAATTAGAGGTTTTGCTCAGGAAATTATTGATGAATTTGACGATGAAAAAATTATAGAATTCTTAGAGAACTCAGTAGATAAGATTATTCCTAAATTGGATATTGAAGGAATAATGTAAAAAATATGGTAAATGATGAATTGAATGAAATGTATGAGGAAATTGTGATGGATCATTATCACAATCCTCGACATACTGAAAATTTAGAATCTCCAAAATTTGAAGTAGAAAAAAATAATCCTTTTTGTGGAGATGAAATAAAAATTCAAATTAACTTGGTAGATAATGAAAAAGTTTCAGCTTCTGTAACAGGAAGAGGTTGTGCAATATCACAAGCATCAGGATCTCTTTTAGCGGAAAAAATTAATGAAATGAGTTTTAGTGATCTGCAAAATACNATCGATCAATTCAGGAAACTCATAAAGAGTGAGGAATTAAGCGAAACTGAGTTGGATAATTTAGGTGATATATCTGCTTTATCAGGGGTTAGAAAGTTTCCTGTTCGAATCAAGTGTGCAATGTTGTCATGGGTTGCCTTAGAAGAAATAATTAAAGATTCTGGGAATTAATAATTTCTTCGATCCCTTTTTCTAAACTTGTAAAATTATTAAAACCAGTGAGATTTTTAATTTTTTTATTATCTAAGTAGATTTTTTCTACTTCACCATCTCTCATAGGTTCAAATTTAGGTTCTAATTGATAAAAAAGTTTTTCTTTCAAAGCTGTAAAAATCTCCATAATCTTAATTTCTTTATTTGTTGATACATTCGCATTTGTGCTTATCTTTTTTTCACAGATAGTCTTGATTATCTCTACCAGGTCATAGATAAAAATATAATCTCTTGATGAGTTTCCATCTCCATAAATAACAACTTGTTTATTTAGGCTCATTCTTTCAAAAAAAATAGGTATTACATTATTTGTTGTTTGCCCTGGACCATATATATTTGAAGGCCTTAATATTGCATATTTTATGTTTGATTCTAATAAATTTCTTTCAATTATCTTTTCACCCTCGAACTTAGAAAAACCATATTCAGAGATTGGATTTAATGGATGATTTTCATCTACAGGNANATATTCAGGATTTCCATATATTGCACCTCCAGATGAAATAAAAACAAAGAAGCAGCTTTCTAATTCTTTCAAACTATCAATAATATTTTTTGTTCCATTTACATTAATACTTTTTGTTGTTTTGGGATCATTNATTGATTCAATTACGCTTGTTTGTGCAGCACAATGAATAANAATATCTGGATTGAAATNTTTAATNATATTTTTTAGNTTAGAATCTCTAATATCAATTTTTTTATACTCAATATTCTTTGAGGTATAATCTTTTTCTACTTTTTTTATATCTATAACTAATATTTTATTTTCTTTTGAAAGACACTTTACTAAATTTTGCCCAACAAAACCTAATCCACCGGTTATTAAGATTTTTTCTTTATACAATTTTTATTCCTCTGCATATAAAACTGCATCCTCTATTTTATAATCTTTTGAGATTAAATTAGAAAACTTGAAAACTTCTTGTGCTTTACTGTATTCTTCATCACTGATGTTAATTCCTTTATTCCATGTTCCTAAATTTTGATAATCCTTAACTGCATTAGAAATAGAAGTTGTATCAAAATTTGGGAAATAACTTTTTACACTTTCAGCTACAATTTTAGAATCTGAATTTTGAACCCATTTCTTTGACTCTTCAAAAGCTTTAGATATTTTTAATCCAATATCTGATTTTATTAACTTTTCATTTGCACATAGGCTAGAAAAAGCGACCGGTCCAATTAGATCACCAATTGATCCTACAATAATTCCTTTATGATCGAACTCTAACTGATGAGGATAGCAACCTTGCTCGTGGAAAAAACTTTTTTTTGATTTTGAAAATTCTTTATACATTTNTTCAGTACTCAATGGATTTTCTGTTACAAGTTTTATTTTTTTTAAATCNATTTTTTTATTACTTAATCCATACTTAAGCATTGCTTCTGGTTGNCCTCCTCTTACGTAATAAAATGGGTAATTATATAAATCTGNCCAATCAAACTTAGATGTTTTTGAAGTGATGAANAATCCNTCTCTAGAATTTATCANTGCAAAATGTTTTATNTCAGAAGNAATATTTTTTTCTAATAAATTCCAGCTTTGAGAAACTGCCGATTGAGAAACATCTATTTCACCACTACTTATTTTTTCATAAACATTAACATTTGGAGATGGAGTATGATAGACACCCTTAATTTCGTATTTTTCAAGAAAACCTTCACTTATTAGAGCTATTAGTGGGCTATAAAAAACAGCATGTCTTGAAGCAGTAAAATTTATAACTTTCATTTTTTTCCTTTTTTCATCAATAATTACATCTATGGTAGTTTTTTTGTACTGATTTTGTAATACAATTTTTCACATAATTTATTCCAAAACTATTAATTGTCAAGATATTCAAGAAATAAAAAAGCTTTACGACAGATTGAAGGAAGACATTCAGTTATTGAAACTTTACTTTCAAATAAAAAAGTTTCATACATAGATATTTCCGAATCTAATGAANTTGGTCCTCAAATTGAAAAAATTGTTTCAATAGCTAANGAAAAAAAAATAAAAGTTAATTTTATTTCTAAGAAAAACATAGAAAAAAAGTCCTCAACTAAAAAATCTCAAGGAGTAATTTTATATCTTGATGATAATTATCAATCCTCAGTTGAAGAGATGATTTTTTTAGCTGATAGAAAGAATGAAGTACCATTAATAATTTTTTTAGATAGAGTGCAAGATCCGCATAATCTAGGAGCTATAGCTAGAACTGCTGAAATTTTTGGCGCACACGGAATAGTTGTTCCATCACGAAATTCTGCCAAAATTTCTCCTGGTGCAATTAGAGCTTCTGCTGGTGCGCTGGAGCATATAGAATTTTCTATAGTAAATTCTATTTCTAAAACTCTACATTACTTACAGAATATGAATTTTAATATTATTTCTCTTGATATGTCAGGTGAAAATATTCAAGATACAAAAATTGATCCATTGAAACCAATTGCTTTAGTAGTTGGTTCAGAACATGATGGTATTTCAGACGATGTGCTTAAAATTTCTAATAATATTGTATCTATTCCTATGAAAGGAGAAGTNTCTTCTCTTAATGTTTCAGTTGCAACAGGTATAACTCTTTATACTATTTTCTTGAAAAGGAATTAGTTATGGATAAAAAATTATTATTAGTTGTTTTTCCTGTAGTCTTTACTGCAAATATATTCCTANTGGATTTCAATACAACAATTATTGCTATGCCTTCAATTATTGATGAGTTTGATCTTTCATTAAGACTAGCTTCTTGGATTATTCTTTCTGCATCAATTGTTATGACAGCAGGTTTGATGCCAATAGGTAGAATTGCTGACTTGTTAAGCAGGAAATTTTTTTACATCCTTTCTTTATTTATTTCATTGTTGGGGATAATTTTTGCGAGTTATGCATCTAATGTTTACTTATTAATTTTNAGTAAAACAATTTCTGCTGTAGGAACCACAGGAACGTCTATAATGATGTTCGTTATTGTTACAGCTACTTTCCCNAAAAAATATCAAGGTTTAGGNCTTAGTATCATAACAACCTCTGTTGCATTAGGAATGATGATTACTCCATTTATTGGAGGTGTTTTACTAGACAATTATGGATGGAGATTTGCTTTTAGAATAATNGGATTCATTGGAATTATTACTGTAGTTATGGCATTTTTATTTGTTCCTAAAATGGAAAGACAGAAAATTGATCTGAAATCATTAGATTTGATAGGAATGATTTATTTCATATTAATAATGACTCTATTTGTNTTTATNATTAATGATCCATTNACTTTTGGATTTTTNTCANTATTNCANATANTTATGACTATTNTTTTCNTNTTNTTAGTTNTTNTATTTTATAGATATGAAAATAATCATCCCAAACCAATACTTAATTTTNANAANTATANNAAACCTGCNTATTTTTGGGGNTCTNTGTCTAGAATGTTNGGATTTACAGGNTTTTCNGTATTANTNTTTTTAAATCCAATTTTTTTACAAAANATTATAGGNCTTAGTGAAACTTCTGCNGGNACAATNCTTTTTTACTCAGGAACAGGAACTGTTATNGCTTCATCAATTTCTGGAAGNCTTTCAGATAAATTTGGACATAGNATTTTTACAGTAACNGGTATGATNCTTTCNGCTTCTGCTAATTTNTCTNTNTCATTTTTAGCAAATGATTTTAATNTNACATTATTCACAATTTTTATGTTTGTTAATGGTTTCGGAATAGGTATGTGGATGGCTCCTAATATGAGCGCAGTACTTAGTAGTGTTGAAAAAGATCAGTATGGTTCTGTGAGTGCATACTTAAATTTAATTAGAAATATTGGAACAACATTTGGACAAAGTTTAGCTGCTACGATACTAGTGATTTTTTTAACTTCTGGAGCTATAACTGCCCAATTAAGTGAAATAAACTCTGATTCTCCTGATGAAGTTTTGTCTTTATTTATCAATGGTTGGAGAACAACTTTAATTATTTCTAGTATTATTGTTTTTATATCTAGTTTTGCATCATTCAAATCAAAATAGGAGGAATTATGGATAGCTTGAAAGATAAAGTCGTTATTATTACAGGTGGGGGAACAGGAATAGGAAAGGCTATTGCTAAATTATTCTGTTCTGAAGGGGCAAAAGTTGTTATAGCTTCGAGAAATCAGGAAAATTTAGTTAACGCTGTAAATGAAATAAGACAAACTGGTAATGAAATTATTGATTTCTTAAAAACTGATGTAACAGTTACTGATGACGTTGCCAACCTTTTTTCATTCACATTTAACAGGCATGGATCTGTCGATATATTGATTAACAATAGTGGAGTTATAGAAGGAAATCCTATTGATCAAGTTTCAGATGAACAATGGGAAAAAGTAATATCTGTTAATGTAACTGGTATGTTCAAGTGTATTAGAGAAGGTTTCAAGTATATGAAATCAAGAGGAGGAAAAATAATAAATATTGGATCTATAGCTGGTGAAACCCCAAGAATGTTTTCGTCACCTTATACAACTAGTAAGCATGCAGTTAGAGGATTAACTAAATCTGCAGCTCTTGATGGCAGAGAACTTGGTATTTCAGTTAGTTGTTTAAATCCTGGAAATACCAAAGTTGATAGAAGAGCGGATGGTCGTTCTGGAAGTGGTAGAGACGAAGGCCCAGAAATATTAATTGAAGCAAATGATATAGCAAGAACAGCATTNCTGATGGCATCACTTCCGTCAGGAACAAATATGCTTGATGCAACTGTATTACCGATAAATCAAGAATTTATTGGTAGAGGTTAATTTTTTTTTTCGTATAATAATAAAAAAATAAATGGAGCACATAATGTACATACTAATGGTAAGACTAAAAGTAAAGGAAGAAAAGATTCAAGAATTTATAGAAGAATCTATAGGTGATGCAGCAGGTTCTGTAAAAAATGAACCAGGTTGTAGAAGATTTGATATTATTCAAGACTCAAGTGATCCGACTCAATTCGCTTTCTGCGAAATTTATGACAACGAAGATGCATTCAAAGCACATACAACTTACGAACATTTTAAGATATGGGCTGAAAATACAAAAGACTTTTATTCANCAGAAACNGAGGTCTCTTTNTGTAAACCTGTATATCCNACAGATAATGTAAAGTGGGGTTCAGCAAGAGATGATTTTTCTGACCATGAATACTTCTCAAACTCTTCTTTGATGGTTATAGCAGCACCTCAGTACGTAAAAAAAGAGAATGTTCAAGAATTTATTGATTCCATAACACTAGATAGTATTGGATCAACTAATGAAGAACCTGGATGCTTAAGATTTGATGTATATCAAAATTTAAATGATCCAACTGAACTATATTTATATGAAGTTTACTCTAATGCAGATGCATTTGAGTATCATAGAGGAACTCCACATATAAAAAAATGGCAAGAAACAGTCAAGGATATGTATGATGAGTCAAGAAAAGGTCAAAACGGCAGAAGAGGAAAAAATATTTGGCCACCTGATAACTGGGAATGGAATTCTGGACAGAGAAAATAATAGGNGGAAAAATGAAAGTTACAGGTGTNAAGACTTACGTTATAGAGAATGAATCTGCTCCTCGATCAGGAGGAGGAGAAGAAACAGGTAATTGGTATATAGGAGGTAAGTATTTTCTCATACTAGAATTATCTACCGATGAAGGGATTATTGGTTTAGGTGAAAAGCTTACAGGAAGTTCTTTTACGGGTAACATGACCTGGAAAGATTTTAAATCACAAATACAGCTCGTTCATGAAACAGTCGAAGCTTTCGTAATTGGTAAAAACCCTTTTGATATTGAAAAAATTTACTATGATATGTATGCTGGAAGACACGATTATAGACTGCCTAGTTTACATTTTGGGATGGTTCTTTCAGGGATTGAAATGGCATTATGGGATATAGTTGGAAAAGCAACTAACCAGCCTATTTATAATTTACTTGGAGGAAAATGTTGGGATAAATTAAGAGCTTATGCTTACATGCCACCCATACCGGAAGGAAACCCAGATAATGCAGGTGCCGTAGCTGAACAATTATTAAAAGAAGGAAATACTGCTTGTAAATTTGATCCTTTCCATCCTATAACAGGTGTTCCTAGAGATATTAGCTTGAAAGAAATTACATACACTGAAAATATTTTCAAGAGTATAAGATCGGCAGTAGGTAATGAATTAGAAGTAGGATTAGGTACACACGGACAATTAACTACATATAGTGCTATAAGAGTTGCTAAGGCTATTGAACCCTACCAGCCTTTTTGGTTTGAAGAACCTGTTTCACCTGAAAACATTGATGAAATGGCGAGAGTTGCAGCTCACACAAGTATACCTATAGCAACAGGTGAAAGACTTGCTACAGTTTTTCAATTTTCTGAATTATTAAAAAAACAAGCTGCTCAAATAATTCAAATTGATATTGGTCAAGCTGGAGGAATTCTAGTTGGTAAAAAAGTTGCGGCTATGGCAGAAGCAAACTATGCTGTTATCGCTCCACATATGTATTGTGGACCAGTTGCTGCAGCAGCAGCATTACAAGTAGCTACTTGTGCACCAAATTTCATGATAGCTGAAGCTAATCAAGGGCCTCTTCATAAGAAGATATTCAAGGAACCAGTTGTATTTGAAAATGGTTTTATTGAGATTCCAACTGGCCCAGGTTTAGGTATAGAATTTGATCCGAAAGTTCTAGAGAAGCATATAGTTAGTTAGCTACAAGTTAATTGTTGCAAAAGATGGTTTACCCATTAAGGTATTACTATGCAATTTCCCACCAAAATTCGCATCAGAAATCCATATCTTATCTTTTTTAATAGACATTCCATGTGGATATGGATCATCCTTATCAAGTTGAATAGAATCAAGTATTGACCCATTATTGATATCATATTTTATAATTTTTTTTGTTGATGTATGGGCACACCATATGCCGTTATCTTGTCTTGCTAAACCATGCAATCTTTCTTCTTCTACAAGAAATCTAGAAACAATTTCATAAGTCTCTGCATCAACTTTATATATAGCTTTTGGATTAAATGCAGTTATCCAAATAAAACCTTGATCCCATTCAATACCGTGAATACCTCCTCCATCTGGAGTTGGAAATTTATCAACATACTCTCCTGTTTCTTGATCCAACTTATATATTAATCCTTTATGAGTATCTGTTGGNCTAAAACTTCTAGCTTGNGTTTCACCATTAGAAGCAGTCCAAATAAATCCACCTCCAACAGTTATACCAGATCCATTTTCTGTGATTGTTTGAAGTTTGTTTTTTATACTTCCTTTTTCATCTAATATATATACATCATCTAGTTCTTGATCCATTACATATAATCCTTTTTCTGTCCATTGAAGACCATTAGGATGTTTACATGGCGAACTAAATATTTCTTCAGTAATCATTTTAACCTCGTTTGTTTTTATACATGCTAATTAACATAAATAATGAAATAATTGTATAAAATAATTTTATTTTTTATATTATTACAAATACATAACAAATGTTTTCGATATTTAAGAGAAAAAAGAAAGTAATGATTTTTATAGATGGCTCAAATCTATATCATGTTCTTTTAAAAAATTGCGGTAGAAGTGATTTGATGTTTTCTTCTTTTGGGAAAAAATTGACAGGAAAAGACAGAGAATTAAAGAAAATATTTTACTATAACGTCAAACAAGAGTTACAGGGAAAAATAAAGATTCCTGAAGAACAAAAAAAATTCTTAAAAAGCTTGGAAAAAATTGATAATCTTGAGGTAAAGTTAGGTATTTGGAAGGAACAAAATGGTTCTATTGTTGAAAAAGGAGTAGATGTTTTACTTGCAACTGACTTAGTATTAAATTCTGTAAAAAACAAGTATGATACAGCAATTATTGTTAGTGGAGATGGAGATTTTTTCCCAGCTATAGAAGCTGTGAAAAAAGAGGGTAAAGTAGTTGAAGTCGCTGCTTTTGAATCTAATATTTCTAAAGAAGCTAGTGATTCAGCAGATAAAGTAATTAAGTTGAGAAAATCTTTTTTCAATCATCTTTGGATGCCTAAGAAAAATAATAAAAGAAATTATAATCCTACAAGAAAAAATTCTTCAAATAATAAAAATTCAAAATCAAGAAGTAATAATAAAAGAAAATTATTAGTCTAAATATATGAATTTTTCTATTTCTATACCTAGACAAATCACTTATACAATCGTTCCACTAGCTCTTATCATAATGGGTGATAGCATATTATACGTTGTTTTACCAACAAATTTTGAATTTTTCATGATTGATTCCTATCTAGGTATTCCTTATGAATTTTGGATCGGTTTTATTCTTTCAATTAATAGATTTGTAAGATTCTTTTCAAATATTTTTTCAGTTAANGTTTTTAGTNANTTAGGATTTAGAAATACTATTTTATTAGCCTGTATTTTAGGAGCAACTTCTACCTTATCTTATGTTGTTTTTAAGGGAGTTTTATTAATAATAATAGCTAGAATTATTTGGGGATTTTCTTACTCAATTTTTAGATTAGGTTACCAGTTAAGAGTATTTACNTTCTCTCCAAGTNATTATGGTAAATATCTAGGATATTGTTTNGGGGTACAAAGAACGGGTAGCTTTTTGGTTGTTACATTGGGTGTTTTACTAACAATTAAGTTTGGGATTTTTATTACTTTTGTTGGATTATTTTTACTTGTTTTTCCTGCTCTCTTAATATCTTTGTTCATAAATAATATTGATATTTCGAAATACAGTCCTAATAAAGTTAACTGGAATCTAAGCTATGCCGATCAAAATAAGAATATTAGTAATAAAATAGTGTTAATTTCTTTTTTCAAATTTACATCTTCTTTTACATCAAACGGTCTAGCTATTGCAACAATTACTCCATTTTTACTATCAATTAATGCAAGTATTTATTCAAAGGAAGTTATTATCGCAATTGCTGGTTTTATTGTAGGATTTAGATGGATTGCAGACATTTTTTTTGGAATAATTTTTGGCACAATTTCAGATAGATTTGGAAGAAAAATGAACATAATAATAAGTTCAATTTTGATGCTTTTGGCAATTATCATTTGTATAAGTGGTATTAATTTTTATCTAAGTATAATTACAATAGTTTTAATGTTTTTTTTCAGCGTATCATTAGAGACTTCTCTTGATGCATTATTGGGAGAAATTTCACCTGAAAATCAAAAATCTAGTATAGTTTCAAGATATTCTACATGGCAAGATTTAGGTGCTGCTTTAGGACCTATCATAGGATTTTTATTCGCAAGCAATTTAGGAATTTCTTTTGGATATTATATTTCTATATTTATGTTTTTATGGTGCATTATTCTTTTTTTAAGAACTTTTACCAATCAAGAGAAGCAAAGCTATCTTTAGAGTTTAGGATTATTTCTTGAGATGATCCGTCTGGTTTCATTTGGTAAATATCAGAATTATTATGAGCATTTGAAATAAATAATATACTCCTATATTTCTCAGACCATACAATATTATTTTCATCTACCTTATTATTTGTGAGCCTTTCTATATCTTTAGACTTAACATCTAGAATATAAATTTCTTTATTATTTTCATGATTATTTATATAGAGTATTTTGTTTCCTCCATATGCCCACTCATACTCACTAATATTTACCTTTTCAGATTCATGTAGGACTTCTCCGAAATAATCTGTATCTTTTACATTTTTACCTGTGTTTTTTACTACTTTATCTATGTTTTTATAGATCCATAGTGATTGAATTTCGTTTTCAATCCTATTAAAAATTAAGTATTCTCCGTTGGGACTCCATTTTGGCTCTTTACCTTTAGTTATAAAAATTTCATTTACTCCTTTAGGGTTAGATAAATAAATAGAATCATCGATATTGTATACAATCCATTCACTATCTGGAGACCATGACCCTAATTTTGCATTTTTTTCAGGTCTAGTTATAGGAAGAAAACTTTTTAAGCTTAAAGAATATAAAAATATATTTCCTTCATCTGAGTTTTCTATAAACTCAACAGCAATTTCTTTTGAATTAGGAGCCCATTCAAAATTAGAAATTTCTCTATCGTTGTAATTAACTACTTCTAATTGAGTTCCTTTTGAATCTGAAATCCATAAATTTTTTTTATTATTGTTTACAGATATGTAGGCAAAATTACTTTTATCTGGAGCCCATTTTGGCATAGTAGATTTAGATTCTAGGTCAGTAATAAACTTAAAGGATGGTTCTGATGAAGTATTTATAAGTACTATTCTAGATAATTCACCTATTGTTTGTTCTGCTATTATTTCTTTATTCTGATTAAAATTACAACCTAAAATCAGATAAATATTTGCTATTAGAAGTGTTAATATTATTATTTTTTTCACTATATTTTTTTTTAGTGGTTTTTTTTAATTAGTTTAATGATTATAATCAAAATCAAATTTTGTGGCATTTATAGAATTTTACGAAAATATATCCTAGGAGGAATTTTATGAAATTTTCTTTTTTTTCAATGCCTTTGCATTTACCTAATGAAAATCCAGCTTTAGCATTCAAGCGAGACATTGACTTAATAAAAACTGCTGATGACTTGGGTTATGATGGGTTTTTTGTCGGAGAGCATCATACAGCAGCTTGGGAAAATATACCTTCTCCTGAGCTTTTTTTATCTAAAGCTTCAGCTTATGCAAAGAGAATTCAACTTGGATCTTCTCTAGTAAGTCTACCTTTTCATCATCCTTTTAATGTTGCAGAGAGATTTGCTTTTCTAGACCACCTTACTGAAGGAAGAGCAGTATTAGGAGTTGGCCCATGTAGCTTACCTCCTGATGTTAAACTTTACGGAATTCCCCCTCAAGAATTAAATCCTATGATGAGAGAATCTTTAGAAATAATTGATTTATTGCTGAAGTCAGATGAGCCCATAAGTTACTCTGGGAAATATTGGAACATCAAAGATATGTTTATTCAATTGAAATCTTTTCAACAACCCAGACTACCATATGCAACTGCATCTGTTGGATCTGAAAGATCAATAGAGTTTGCTTCTATGTACGATATGCATTTATGGTCTTTGGCTCTAGAAAATACTCCTCCTAACTCAATTCACTGGTCTAAACAATGGCAAAAAGCACAAGAAATATCAGAAAAATTAGGAACCAATCCATTAAAAGATGATTGGAGAGTAGTTACATATGTCCATCTTGCTGAGACAAGTAAACAAGCTTGGGATGAGGTAGAAAAAGCTATTGAAAGAGATATACATGAATATTTCTACGTTATTACAGGTACAGAAGGCTGGCTACTTGATAAAGAACGTGATCCTTATTCTTTGACTGCAAAAGAAATTGTTAAGTCGAGAAATTGGATAATAGGGACCCCAGATGAGGCTATAAAAAAGATAAAAGAAATGGATGAAAAAGCAGAAGGTTTAGGAGGTTTAATGTTCACAACTCATGAATGGACTTCTCAAAATTCTATAAATAATTCTTTAGAACTATTTGCAAGATATGTGATGCCAGAGTTTAAAGGTCATACCAAATCTATAAAGAAAGCTTGGGAATTAACAAAAGAAGATAGAAAAAATAATAAAATCCCTTCTTTGAGTTCAAAAGATAAAATTCCTAATACCGAAGAGCATAAATCTAATTTATTTTTAAATAGATAGAAATGGAGTTTGACTTTGCAAAGTAAAGATTTAATTTCTTTGATGAATGAAATAGATGATAATTCTGATGAATTAGTTAAACTGCATCAAAATTTAATTAAGATTCAATCTGTAAATTCTGGCTATATGCCTACAGGTAATGAAACGGAAGTAGTAGATTATTGTACTAAATGGCTAGCTAATTTTGGGATTCCTTCAAAAAAATTATCTAGAGTTGAAGAAAGAGCTAATATAATTTCAAAGTATCCTTATTCTGGGGAAAAAAAGAAATTATTACTTATGTCTCATACCGATGTAGTCCCTGTTGAAAATTATGATAAATGGGAGTTTGAACCGTTTAGTGCAGAGCTAAAAAACGGGAAAATATTAGGAAGAGGTTCTTCTGATTGCAAGGGTTTATTGGCTTCTCAAATGATGGCTATGGCAATTTTAGCTAAAAATAAAATCGAATTTGAGGATAACTTTACTTTGATTTCAGGTGCTGATGAAGAACACGGAGGAAGATATGGTTTTGGTTGGTTACTTGAAAACCATCCAGAAGAATTAAGATTTGAATTTGCAATTAATGAAGGAGGAGGATCGCCTGTTACNGTAGGAAACAATCTATATTATCTTTTGGGGACAGGNGAAAAAGGAAGNCTTGANATAAATATTAANATTAAAGGAGAGAGTGCTCATGCTTCTGTACCATGGCTAGGATCTAATGCATTAGGTCCAACTTCTAAAGCTATAGACAATATATTAAATTACATCCCTGATTTAGATTGCTCGACAGATATTTTTAATTATTTAGGTCTATTCGGTATTGAAACTAAACCAAGTGTAGAAAATTTAGAGTTAATAATTAATGAAGCTTATGAGAAAAATCCAAGTTTAGGATCATTACTTAAAGCTTTATCTAGAATGACTGTTACTCCTACTATTATTAAAGGAGGGATTAAGTCTAATTCTGTACCAGAGTCTATCGAAATGGTTTTAGATGTTAGAACTTTACCATTCCAAAATGATAATGATGTTGAACAAGAACTTAAAAAGATTTTCTCAGAAATACCGAACCTGTCTTTTGAAATAGACTATATGGCAAAACCTAATTCATCTCCCTTTGAAACTGATTTATTAAAAGCAATCAAAAAATCACAGGCTATTAGTATAGGAAGGGATGATATTCAGTGGATTCCATCTGTATCTAATGGATTTACAGACTCAAGATTCACTAGAGAACTTGACGTGATTACTTATGGATTCAGAGGAACACATCCAGATGATGATCCTAATTCAGAAAATGTTCATGGTACTAATGAAAACTATGGAATCAAATCATTAATTAGTTCATCAAAAACTATGTTGGGAACTATNTGGGAAATATGTAATCCAATTTAGTTAGTCACCGCCCCTTTAGATGCTGGTTGCACTAGCTTTATATATTTTCCTAAAGTCCCTCTTTCATAAACAGGTTTTCTTGGTTTCCAACTTTTTAGCCTCTCAGCAATTTCTTCTGAAGAAATCTTTAAGTTTAATTCAAACTTTTCAAGATCTATTTCAACTGTATCTCCATCTTCTACTGCTGCTATTGGTCCTCCAACTGCAGCTTCAGGTCCTAAATGACCAATAATTGCTCCAGTTGATCCTCCTGAAAATCTTCCGTCTGTAATTAGGTATACACTTTCGCTTAAGCCTTGACCAACAAGAGCACCAGTTATTGAAAGCATTTCTCTCATACCTGGTCCTCCCTTAGGACCTTCGTATCTTATAATAACTACATCTCCTGCTTTTATTTCTCTTTTTCTTAGAGACTCCATAGCCTGTTCTTCTTGATCAAATACTTTTGCAGGGCCAGTAAATTTTTTCCCAAAATCATGTCCTGCGACTTTTAGCACACATCCATCNGGNGCTAAATTACCAAACAATGTTACCAAACCACCAGTTTTAGAAATAGGATTATCTATATGTCTAACAATATTATTTTCTTCTTTATTGATATCTATGTCCTTAAGATTTTCTTCCATTGTTTTACCAGTAACTGTCAATTGATCTCCATGAAGCAAACCTGCCTCCAACAATCTTTTCATAACTACTTGTACACCACCAACTTTGTCTAAATCATACATTACATATTTCCCTCCTGGTTTTAAGTCAGCTAGTAGAGGTGTTCTCATTGAAATATCATGTATTTCTTTTAGTGTAAGACTTATTCCCATTTCATTAGCTATTGCAGGTAAATGAAGAGCTGTATTTGTAGATCCTCCCATTGCTACGACTAATGTTACTGCATTTTCAAAAGCCTTTTTAGTTAGTATGTCTGAAGGTCTAATATTTTCTCTAACAAGATTCATGACTGCCTTTCCAGCTTCCATTGATGAATCTTTTTTTCTTTGATCGACTGCTGGCTCAGAAGCAGATCCGGGAATACTTAATCCAAGAGCTTCTCCTATGCTCGACATTGTATTCGCAGTAAACATTCCTCCACATGCTCCTGGTCCAGGGCATGCATGAATTTCAATTTGTCTAAGCTCTTCGTCAGTTATTTCACCAGCTTGTCTTTTACCTACTGCCTCAAAAGCACTAATTATTGTTAAGTCTTCCCCATTAAGTTTTCCAGGCAATATTGAACCGGCATAAACAAAAACACTGGGAATATTTAATCTAGCCATAGCCATCATTGCTCCAGGTAAAGATTTATCGCATCCAGCAATTGCTACTAATCCATCATATCTTTCTGCAAAACATACAGTTTCAATTGAATCTGCTATTATCTCTCTTGAAACTAAGGAACCCTTCATCCCCTCAGTTCCCATAGATATAGCATCTGAAACGGTTATTGTTCCAAACTCAAAGGGAGTTCCATCTGAAGATTTTATCCCTTTTTTAACTTCATCAGCTAAAGGTTTTATTCCAGAATTACAAGGGGTAACTTCATTGTGGGTGGAAGCCAACCCTATAAAAGGAGCGTTGATATCATCATCATTTAATCCCATTGCTCTCATCATTGATCTATGAGGTGCTCTTGCTACTCCTTCAGTAGTTTCCCAGCTTCTCCATTTTCCTTTTTGTCTTAACTCTCTTTTATTTATCATTTTTTCCTCAATTTTTTATAAAAATCAAATTATTCTTTTTATCTCATTTAGTATATAACGTTACGAATAGTATGAGGGTATACTATTCCAAGAAATTATAAAAATTTGGAGTTATTTATGACACAAAAGACTACTGATTTTAGACTTCCAAAATATGCTTCTCCTTATAAGTATCATATTGAACTAAAACCAAATTTAGAACAAAAAACTTTTGAAGGAAATGTTCAAATAGAAATTAATATTCTAGAAAAAACAAATGAAATATCACTTAATGTAGCTGAACTTGAGATCCATGAAATTTCTATAGATCAAAATTCCAAAATTAAATCAAAAGTATCAGGATGGGACATAGATGATGAATATGAAATCATGAAGATTTCATTTGATGATTATTTATCTGAAGGTCAATTGATATTGTCACTCAAATATAATGGGATTTTAAATGATAAATTAAGAGGTTTTTACCATTCTACTTTTACTGATAATAATGGAATAAAGCAATCTATTGCGACAACACAATTTGAATCTACTGATGCAAGAAGAGCATTTCCGTGCTTTGATGAACCAGAATATAAAGCAGTTTTTTCTGTTTCACTAGTTATTGATAAAAAACTATTTTGTGTTTCAAATGCAGCAACTAAAAATATTAATGAAAATTTTTCAGATGGTTTGAAAAAAATAGATTTCGAAGACACAATTCCTATGTCTACTTATTTGGTGGCATTTATCGTTGGTCCTTTTGAGGCTTCAAGAAGTGTTGATGTTTCAGGTACAGAGCTTAGAATTATATATCCTATTGGTAAAGGGCATTTATGTGATTTTGCTCTAGAATTAGGTGAGTATTCATTAAATTATTTCTCCTCTTATTATAAAATTCCTTATCCTGGAGACAAACTTGATATGATAGCGATTCCAGATTTTGCTTTTGGAGCTATGGAAAATCTAGGTTGTATAACTTACAGAGAAGCTTTATTACTTGTAAATGATAAAGAAGCAACTTCTAATGAATTAATTAGAATTGCTGATGTCATAGCTCATGAAATTGCTCATATGTGGTTTGGAGATTTAGTTACAATGAANTGGTGGAATGGAATTTGGCTAAATGAAGCTTTTGCTACATTTATGGCTACAAAGGCTGTTGCTGATTACAAGAAAGAGTGGAATAGATGGGCTCAGTTTTCTTTAGAAAAATCAATGGCACTGGATATTGACTCATTAGATTCTACCAGAGCTATTGAATACCCAGTTATATCTCCTTCAGATGCTGATGGAATGTTTGACTTAATTACNTATGAAAAAGGTGGTTCAATATTAAGGATGNTAGAGCAATTTTTAGGGNAAGAAATATTTAGAGATGGTGTTTCTTTATATTTGACTAAACACTCATACGGTAATACTGAAACTGANGATCTTTGGGANGCTTTAGANGAGGTGTCTAANCTTCCTGTNAAAAAAGTAATGGANTCATGGATTTTTCAACCAGGNCATCCAATGATAANTTACTCANTAAAAAATGAAAAATTATCAATTTCACAGAAAACTTTTAGATACTTAAATTCAGANCATGAAACTNTATGGGGTGTACCTATTTTTATTAANTATTCNATAGGTNATNAGACAAAAGAAATTAAGTTTTTACTNGATANAAAAGAAAATCAAATTGTATTAGAAAAAGGNNTTGAAAGTATCTTNTTGAATTCAAATTCTTATGGGTTTTATAGAACAAATACTACAGATTTTGATTCAATTTATGATGTCTCTCATCTNACTTCAGAAGAAAAATATTCNATTCTNGANGACTATTGGGGATTGATNTTAAGTGGTTCAATGTCAGTAGAAAAGTTTCTAGATTTTACAGAAAAATTTTATGGNGANACTGATCCAGATATTTTATCTCTTTTATATTCATGCTTTAGCAACCTGAGTAAAAACTTGCCTAATAAAGAAAGGCTCATAAAAGTTGGAGAAACAATATTCAGAAATACATTTGAGAATCTTGATNAACACGCCAAAAGAAGTATTAGAGAAGCTCAATCTTTAGCTATTTGTTATAGAGCTATGGCTATTGTAGTAGAGGANNTTGAAATAATAGATAAATCAAAAAAAATCCTTGATGATTATCTGAATGGAAAAAGTGANTATGAACCGGATATNATTTCAAGTGTAATTTCTATTAATGCGCACTTTGGATCTTCTAAGTTATTTGAGACCTATTTNGATAATATGAATAATGCTAAAACTCCTCAAGATGAGGTGAGATTTCAGAGATCTTTATCTCTTTTTCAAAATGATGAAGATNTANNAAAATTATTCTCTNTTATACTTGATAACAAAATTAGATCTCAAGATTCTCCCTACTTACTAGCTTCTTGCTTAAATAATGAAAAAATGGGATGGAAAACTTGGGAGTTTATAGAAAAAAATTGGGATGATTTAGTTACAAAATTTCCTGAAAATTCTATAGTCAGAATGTTGTCAGGAATCAGATCCTTAAATAAAAGAAAATACTTGGACCATATAAATTTATTTTTTTCAGAAGAGGNAAAAATAAAACAAGGAAAGCTACAATTAAAACAGCATCTTGAAAAGCTTGAAATNAANGTAAAGTTTAGAGAATCTTTGGAAAATCAGGATTGATTATTATCTTCTAAATCTTTCAAAAAACTTTCAATTTCAGGAGAAAGATCAANTANATCAGATCCATCTGATTGNNTTTCAAATTGCTTTATCATNTCGTTTACTTGATTATTATTTTGAAGGTTTTTATGTATTTCTATATACTGATTTTCTCCTTTTTTTCTTTCTGGGAAATCAGTACCAAATTTATATATATGGGAAAGACTTTCAAGTAGTCTAGTTGTAGCTAGAAAATCATCGTCAAGTTTAATGTAAAGAGGTATATGAACCATTANAGACATAGTTTCTACTGATAGNTTTTTNTANAGAATTTGAGAAAGTTGAGAAGTCATACTTGTTGGTCCTGTATATCTAGACTTATTCTTTAGAGTTTCATCAAGAGGAGACGGAGGAATCCAGCCATTATAACTTCCAGTTACTGGCAATGGTTTTGTGTGAGGGACTGAATCAAACATACCACCTATTGAAATGTATCTTTTTCCACCTAGACTAGCAATAAGATCAATAATGCTAGTATTAAAATCCTCAGCAAAATTATGAGGTTCAAGAAGATACAGTAAAAAAATGTTTTGTTCAGATGGATTCTTTTTACCAAAAATTACTGTATTTGGGACTCTTATTTTTCTCTCACCGTTTTCATTTAGTATTTCAGGTCTATATCTAGTCATATCATAATACTTGCTTGGTTTTCTTAATTTCCCTATTTCTTCAAGATCAAAAATTTTTACTAACCTNCTTATTGCATTATGACCTACATTNCCAACATTNATCCATGGTCGTAGAATGCTTATAAAATGACTNTCCTTATATTTTGAGAATGGTATATCTAGTTCAAATTCTTCTTTATTCAATATTTTTTNCCATATTCTTTAATGGAAATTTTACATATATANATAATAAAAATAAACATTAGAAAAATATAAATATCAAAAGTCATTGAATTTATATACTAACATTACTATCATTTAAATAGATGTGAAATCATCTGATAACTAAAACTAGTAATGAAAGGAGGATATTTTAATTGGATACGAATAATAAGCGAGGTGTTCTTAACTGAAGGCGCCGAGAGGGTTAAGATACCTCCACTAAGAGTGAAACTATCCGGTAAGGATCGCCTTACCCGATAGTTTCACTCTTAGTCTTTAATGAACCTATTAAACAATGATTAGACATTTTACATCCACGGTATTTGTTGTTTTTGAAGATAAAATAGCTCTCCATTGGCACAATAAAGTAAAAATGTGGTTACCTCCAGGTGGACATGTTGAAGAAAATGAAGATCCTGTGCAAACTGCACTAAGAGAATGTAGAGAAGAGATGGGCATTGACGTAGATATTATTTCAAATCATTCCTACAAATTTACAGACCCTAAATTATCAAATATATATCCTCCTGAAACAATATTAATAGAGTCTGTTGAAGATAAAAAAATTGGCCCTCATCAACACATTGATTTTATTTACTTTGCTTGTCCAAATAGTTTGGATAATAACCTCGATTCTAATTGGATATTAGTTACTCACGAACAACTAGAAAACAAGGTTAAATTTATTAATCCTAATGGAGATGAAATTGCCCCTCCTCATGATGTTTTAGTCATAGGAATGGATGCCATAGATAAATTAAAAAAACCTAAGAAAAAATCTTAGGTTTTTTTAATTTATCTATGATTTATATTAATGCTTTTTTATCTCAACTCCAGCTAAATCTTCAACATGTTTTGCTATTGCTGAGTGATCACTTTTACCTTCTCCCTTAGTTACTAAACTTGTTAGAACTTGCTGCAAGTTTGCGGTAACCTGTAGAGGAATATTTAATTCTCTTGCTGCTTCCATTGCATTATTTATATCTTTGTAATGTAGCTCAATTCTAAATCCAGGTTCAAAATTTCTGTCAACCATCATTGGAGCTTTTGCATTGATAACATTTGATCCTGCTAGTCCACCTTGAATTGCTTTATAAACTGTTTCTGGATTTACTCCTGATTTAGCTGCTAAAGCTAAAGCTTCTGCTAATGCATGAATATTTGCTCCAACACAAATTTGATTTGCTAATTTTGTAACTTGNCCTGCACCNTGTTTTCCACATAGTATTGCTGATTTACCAAGTATATCGAATANTGGTTTTGCTTGNTCAAAATCATCTGCTGATCCACCAACCATTATTGCTAATTCTCCAGATATAGCAAAAGGCTCTCCTCCTGATACAGGGGCATCAAGAAAATTAATTCCCTTTTCTGTACATCCANCTCCAATNCTTTGAGATACACCAGGNGCAATNGAACTCATATCAACNACAAGGTGACCTTNAGATGCTCCATCTGATACTCCGTTTTCNCCTAAAATAGCTGATTCAGCTTGAGGTCCATCCTGAACCATTGTTATTGTAATATTTGTATTTGANGAAGCTTCAGCAGCAGATTTACAACCTTTAGCCCCTTCTTTTTCTAGTTCTGCAACTGGGTCTGGAAACAGATCGTATACGTATAATTCATAACCTGCTTTCATGAGATTTTTTGCCATTGGTTTACCCATTATCCCTAATCCTACAAATGCAATTTTCTCAGCCATAATTTTTCCCCTTTTAATTTTTCTTTATTATAAATTCCTATATTACAAGAATAAATAAATTTAATCTTTCCAAAATCTTTCTTCTAAGAATGTGTAGTCACTGTTTTCTAATTTTTCTTTAACGTCTTCTATCATTCCAGGATGTCCACATGCATAAACAATAGTCTCACTTGGATTTAGACCCCATTCATCTAATCTATCTAATAGAATATTGTTGACTCTACCTTTATATCCTGTCCAGCTATCGTTTCTTTCTTCATCAGGCCTACTTACTGATGCTTCAAAGGTTACATTATTATTGCTTTTATCTAATAACATCAATTCTTCATCGTAACCGAATTCATCTAAGTATGATGCTCCTTCTAAAATTATAAAGTTTTTATCTGATGATTCAGATTCCTTAAGGTGTTTTCTCATCATACTTACGTATGGAGCAACTCCTGTAACAGTACCTACCATCACGTGGTTTTTGAACTCTGGTTTTAGTACAAAGATTCCTTTAGCTCTCAATCTCATTGTGACAGTATCACCTACATTCAATTCATTCAGTAGAGGGGTTAGATTTCCATCTGGAGGAGGTACTAATTCAATAAAGAGTTCTATTTGATCTTCATCAGGTGAAGATGCAATAGAATACGCTCTCTCAATTCCACCTGAACCAATAGTACAGTATTGACCAGGTTTGAAATCAAATTTTTCTTCAGGTTTCAACCACATTTTCCACAAGTCTTCTGTTAATTGTTCTTTCTTGGTGAGTTTAGCCCACATAAACTTTCCTTTTACAACGTTTAAAGTCATTTGAAAGACCTCCTAATTACTATGATATTCAATATTTTTTTAGAAAATTTTTATTTTTAACGCTAGTATTATAGACTTTTTATTTGATTATCAACAGAAGGAAATGCATGCTTAAATATCATCAATTATAAATTATCTATTGTAATAATTTTTTTTATTGTTATCATTTACATGATCTAAATTCTTTAAGTAGGTTCAGAGAAACCACAAGGAAAATTTAATTGAAATCTTTAGAAAATTATAAGACGCTTCTTGACGAAGATGATATTCGGCGAGCTGTTGCACGACTATCTCATGAAATTATTGAATCTAATCAAGGAATAGACGATTTGATTTTAATAGGAATTGAAACTAGAGGACATCATATTGCTTCTCGCATAATAAATTTGATAAATGATTTTGAAAACTGTTCTCTAAGNTCNTATTCAATTGACCCACAATTTTTTCGAGACGATATAGTTTCTAACCAAAAACAAAATGATATTGATTTAGGAATNAATGTNGAGAATAAAAATTTGGTTATAGTNGATGATGTCCTATTTACAGGAAGAACAATTAGAGCAACNNTAGAAGCTATTTTTACAGTTGGTCGTCCAAAAAATATAAAACTTGCCACCTTGGTAGATAGAGGTCATAGAGAAATCCCTATTAGACCAGATTTTATTGGAAAAAATATTCCAACTTCAAATAAAGAACATGTAAAAGTTTTTATGAAAGAGGTTGATGGAATGGATAAGGTTTGTATATCCAAAGAAGGAATTATGAAAGTATGAATCATATCAAAAATCACTTGTTAGATATAGATCATCTTAGTAAAGATTTCATCTATGATTTTCTTACAGAAACAAAAAAAATCAAATATTCACCTGAAACATCTAAAAACTTTAATCATGAAAAAAATATTTGTGCATTATTTTACGAAAACTCTACTAGAACAAAGTTAAGTTTTCAAAAAGCTTGTAGCAATATAAATGCTGTTTTTCATAACCTTGATATACAAACTTCTAGTGTTAATAAAGGTGAAACTTTTTACAACACAATTAAAACAATTAATAGTATTGGAATGGATCTTATTATTATTAGACATTCTGCCTCTGGTGCGCCTTATTTTCTAGCAAAAAACACATATTCAAGTGTTATAAATGCGGGAGATGGTGCTCACGCACATCCCACTCAAACACTATCCGATCTTTATACAATTTTTGAAATCTCAAATAAATTTGAAGATTTGGANGTTTCTATAATAGGGGATATTTTATATAGCAGNGTTGCTAGATCAAACATACTTGGATTGCTTAAGATGGGATCTAGAATAAATATACTTGGTCCAAGAGAATTAGTCCCTGAGGATNTGGTTGATTTGTACTCTACAATTGATAAATCATACAANAATAAAATTAGTTATTATGAAGATTTTGAAAAACCTATNTTAAGTTCAGATTTTTTAATTGCCTTGCGTATTCAAAAAGAAAGATTCGATAAAAATACAGATTTGAATTTTGACACTTATAAAACTAAGTGGAAGATTGACTTAGATGTTTTGAGAAACCTTAAAAGAGAAGATGTATTTATAATGCATCCTGGACCAGTTAATGAGGAAGTTGAACTTTCTCATGAGTTAGTTCATTCAGAAAAGTCATTAATTTCNAAACAAGTTGAAAATGGAGTATTTGTCAGACAAAAAATCATGGAGAAATTATTAAATGAAAAATAGTTTATTGCTAAGAGATTTTAGACTTTTTGATCCTTCGGAAAAATTAGATAAAATCTCGGATATATTGATTGAGAATGGGAAAATAACAAAGATTGATGAATTTATTGATATTAGTAATGTTGAAATTATCCAAGGGAATAAACAAATTTTATTACCAGGCCTTATAGATTTNCATGTTCATTATAGAGATCCTGGAGAAACTTATAAAGAAGAAATTTTTACTGGTTCAAGAGCTTCTGCAAAAGGTGGATTTACTACCGTAATCATGATGGCGAACACGAACCCTGCAATGGATAATATTAACTCATTATTGAATCAAAAAGAATCTATAGATAAAAATTCTTTGATTAGAATCTTACAAACTGCAGCAGTAACCATTGGAAGAAAAGGAGAAGAAATAGTAGATATTGATTCACTCTCTAAATTTGGAGTTGTGTCTTTTAGTGATGATGGAGATGTTATACAAAATGAAAAAATATTAGTAGAAGCATTAAGAAAAGCAAACTCTAATAAAAGAACAATTTTAGAACATTGTGAGGATGAAGATTGGATAAGAGATGGAGTGATAAACTCAGGTCAAGTTTCATTAAGGCTTGGATTAAAAGGTAGACCAAGAAAAGCAGAGATTGCTTCTATATCAAGAGATATTGAAGTTGCTAGAAAAAATAATTTATGGATTTATTTGCAACATGTTTCATGTAAAGAAAGTGTTGAATTGATCAGAAATGCAAAAAAAGATGGAGTCGATGTTACAGCTGAAGTTACTCCTCATCATTTATTTATGAACGAAAATTGGACATACGGGAATCAGGAAAATTCACCAAATTGGATAGATATTGATTCTTTTGACACAAACACAAGGGTAAATCCTCCACTTCGTACTGAGGAAGATAGACTTTGCCTAATAGAAGCATTAGTAGATGGAACAATTGATATTGTAGCAACTGATCATGCACCTCATAGCAAAGGGGATAAAAATAATACCTTTGATGAGGCTCCAGCAGGTATAAATGGGGCAGAAACTGCTATTTTATCTTTGCTAACTATGATGAATAAAAATGAATTAAGACTTGAAAATATAGTAAGTTCATTATGTAGTAAACCAGGCTCAATTTTGGAAGATATTCTTGGGCTTAAGGTTGGAAAAATCAAAGTAGGGTTTAATGCAGATTTTGTTTCAATAAATCCCGATTATGAAATTTTTATTGATGAAGATTTTTTTGTGTCTAAAAGTAGTAATTCTCCTTTAATTGGAAAAAAAATGAAGGGTAAGGTAAATATGACAATATTTGATGGAAAAATAGTTTATGAGGATAACAATGAATAAAATTAGTTTAATATTGCAAGATGGAACAACTTATGAAGGTTTTTCTTTTGGNAGTNAGAAAGATGTTATTGGAGAGGTAGTTTTTAACACTTCAATGACTGGCTACCAAGAAATGCTTACAGATCCTTCATACAGAGGNCAAATCTTGATACCTACTTATCCNATGATAGGGAATTATGGTATAAGTGAAATTGATATAGAATCTGATGAAATTCAGGTATCTGGATTTGTTGTTAGGCAATATTGCGAAATGCCATCTCATAACAATTCTTTGATGAACATACATGAATATCTTCTTAGGAANAATGTTCCNGGAATCTATGGATTAGATACAAGATCAATAGTTAAGAAAATAAGAAATTATGGTGTGATGATGGGATCTATTTCATNTGAAAATAATACAAACAAAGTAATTGATAAATTAAATTCTATTAAGGCTTACGAGGAACATAATTTTGTTTCTGAAGTTTCAAGCAAAAAAGTTCATTCAACTAATAAAANAAATAAATATNAAGTAGCNTTATTAGACCTAGGGGTGAAAAAAAATATTATCAGATTACTAGAATCAAGAAACTGTGAAGTTANTATTTTCCCCTACAATACAGAATTTGAAAAAATTATTAGTTCAAGTCCAGATGGAATTGTACTTTCACCTGGTCCTGGTGATCCCAACAACCTTCTAGACATATTAGAAAATGTTAGAAAATTGATTGATTCAAATATACCCATTTTAGGTATATGTTTAGGTCATCAATTAATAGCAAAATCATTGGGAGCCTCCACATTTAAGCTTCCTTATGGACATAGGGGAGGAAACCAACCAGTAAAGGATATTAGTACAAATAAGGTATATGTTACAGCTCAAAATCATGGTTATGCTGTTTCTGATGAGAAGATCCCAGATCAACTAGAAATAACTCACTTAAATCTCAATGATGGAACTATTTCAGGTTTATGTCACAAGACTTTACCTGTTTTTTCAATTCAATATCATTCTGAAGCATCACCTGGGCCAAAAGACTCAGAATATATTTTTGATCAATTCATAGAAAAAATTATAAGCAGAAAGAAAAAAAATGAAAAATAATACAGTTTTAGTTGTAGGCTCAGGACCAATAATAATAGGACAAGCTGCAGAATTTGATTATGCTGGTGCTCAAGCTTGTAAATCTTTGAGAGAAGATGGCTACAGAGTTGTTCTTATAAACTCAAATCCTGCAACTATCATGACTGATCAAGAAATGGCAGATAGAGTTTATATTGAGCCTATTACAACATCGATAGTAGAAGAAATAATTAAAAAAGAAAAACCGTTTGGAATACTAGGTACATTAGGAGGCCAAACTGGTCTTAATTTAACTTCAGAATTACATAAAGAAGGAATCTTAGAAAAATATAATGTTCAAATATTAGGTACTAGTGTCCAGTCTATAGAGACAGCTGAAGATAGGGATAAATTTAGAGAGTTTCTTAATAAAATTGATCAACCTACTCCTCCTTCTTTCGCTGTAAATGATGTTGATAATGCAATTATAGCTGCAAATAAAATTGGTTATCCAGTTGTAATAAGACCGGCCTATACTTTAGGTGGTACAGGTGGAGGAATAGCAAAAAATGAAGAAGAACTAAAGGAAATTGCAACACAAGGTATTAGTTTGTCTAGAGTTGGTCAAGTTCTTATTGAAAAATCTTTAGTTGGTTGGAAAGAAGTTGAGTATGAAGTAATGAGAGATAACATAGGTAATGTTATAACTATTTGCAATATGGAGAATATTGATCCAATGGGTGTTCACACTGGAGATTCAATAGTGGTTGCTCCTTCACAAACCTTAAATGATAAAGAGTATCAAATGTTGAGGTCAGCTAGCTTAAATATTATTTCAAACTTAGATATAAGAGGAGGATGTAATGTGCAGCTAGCTTTAAAGCCTTCTCAATTAGTTAAGGATACAATAGGTAATAATTTTGACTCTGATCCTGAATATTATGTTATTGAGGTTAATCCTAGAGTTTCAAGATCTTCTGCACTTGCATCTAAAGCAACTGGTTACCCAATAGCAAGAATTGCCTCAAAAATAGCTTTAGGTAAGAATTTAGATGAGATTACCAATCCTGTGACAGGTAAAACTTTTTCAGTATTTGAACCTTCTTTGGATTATTGTGTCGTAAAAATACCTAGATGGCCCTTTGATAAATTCCCAGATGCTGATAGAAGCTTAGGTACTCAAATGAAAGCAACTGGTGAAGTTATGGGTATTGAAAGAACATTTGAAGCTGCTTTACTAAAATCAATAAGGTCTTTAGAAAATAATAAACCTGATTTGTTGATCAGTCCAGATAACGAAGATTCAAATATTCCCATGGATGACAGACTTTGGGATATTGCAAAAAAGATCAGAAATGGATCAACTGCTATTGAAGAAACAAAAAGAACTTTTATTGATTTTTGGTTTACAAATGCAATCGAAAGAATAATTAAAGTCGAAAAAGAAATAATATCCTCAGAATTAAGTAAAGATTTATTTGCTAAGGCTAAAGATTATGGGTTTTCTGATAAATATATCGCTAAGTTAAAGAATTCTGAAGAGAAAAAAATCAGAGAGATTAGAAAATCTTTTGGTATTATTCCAACATATAAAATGGTTGATACTTGTGCAGCAGAATTTGAGGCTAAAACTACATACTTTTATAGTACATATGAGACTGAAAATGAAGCAATCCCATTAGAAGGTAATAAAGCTATTGTTTTAGGTTCAGGCCCAATCAGGATAGGCCAAGGTATAGAATTTGATTATTGTTCAGTTCATGCATCTAAAAGTCTTCAAAATAATGGAATAAAATCTATTCTTATAAACTCAAATCCTGAAACTGTTTCTACAGATTTTGATACATCATCAAGACTATATTTTGAACCTCTTGATTCAGAAAGTGTAATGGACATAATTGAAAATGAATCTCAGAAAGGAAAACTTGTTGATTCACTTGTTCAATTTGGAGGTCAAACAGCAATTAACATGTCTCAAGATTTGGGTAATTACAATTTTCCTATCAAAGGCTCATCAGCTAATGTAATTGATTTAGCATCTGAAAGAGGAAGCTTTGAGGAAATTTGTAATAAGTCAGGAGTATTGCAACCTGAAGGAGCAGCAACTGTTGATTTAGATGAAGCTATTTCTATTGCAAATAAGGTTGGATATCCTGTTATGGTCAGACCTTCATATGTTTTAGGAGGAAGAGCTATGGAAATAGTATATAGGGAGAGTGATTTGATTAGATACTTCAAGAGGGCTCAAAATTTTGTTCCGGGTCAAACCATTTTAGTTGATCATTATATTGATGGAATAGAGATAGAAGTGGATGCATTGTGTGACGAAGAAGATATCTTGATACCAGGTATAATGCAACATGTTGAAAGAGCAGGTATACATTCTGGAGATAGTACTGCAGTATATCCAGCCTATGATTTATCAGATGCTGAAAAAAATAATCTTGTGGATGCAACAAGAAAATTAGGAAAAACCCTCGGTATTAGAGGTTTGATGAATATTCAATTTATAGTAAAGAGATCAAAGAAATCTTTCTTTGATTCTTCTAAAAAGAAAGAAACTGAAGACTCAACTTTATATGTTATAGAGGTAAATCCAAGGTCAAGTAGAACAATCCCTTTCATTTCAAAGGTTACTGGAGTTCCCATGATTGATCTTGCAATCAAAGTAATTTATGGAGAGAAATTATCTAATCTTAACTATTCAACAGGATTGGTGAAGGAGAAAAATCTTTTTGCTGTAAAATCTCCCGTGTTTTCAATGTCTAAGTTATCAGGGGTAGACACATATTTAGGACCTGAAATGAAATCTACAGGAGAGGTTATGGGAATAGACAAAAACCTTCCAAGTGCAATGAAAAAGGCTATGATAGCCTCTGGTCTAGAAGTAGATTCAAAAACAAGTTTTCTACTATCTATTGCAGATAGAGATAAAAGTGATTCTAAAAATTTTATTGAAAAACTAAGTAGAAATGGAAATAAAATTTATGCAACAGAAGGTACTTATAATTTTATAAAATCTCTAGATATAAAGGTTGAAAAAGTAAACAAAATTCTAAGCCAATCACCTACAGTAATTGACTTAATAGTTGAAGGTAAAGTTGGAGCTGTTTTAAATACCGTAACTGGAGACCGTTCATCTATTCAAGATGGTTATCACATTAGAAGAAAAGCTACAGAACTTTCAATTCCTTGCTACACTTCAATTGACACAGCATATGCAACTATCATGGATAATGATGATCAACCAGTTAGTGTAAGCACAGTTGATGATTACAGTGGCTAATTANATCTTCACTGCTTTNACNGACAACCAATTTCTTGGAACNGTAGTTAGATTCATTTCAGAAAAAATTTCTTTAAGAGCTTTTTGAAGAGTAGATTTACCTTTTTCAAGAGGGANNCCNGGAAGCACACCTTCAATCCAATCTCTAAATTCACTTATGTAATGGAATCCATCAATTGGAACTTGGTAAGACTTAGCTTTCATATGTTCAACTTTATACCCTGTACTTTCTAACAATTCTTTATAATTATCAGGTGTTAGTTGTTCTCTAGAAGAAACCTTAGCAGATTTGTCAGGCTTTAATCCAAAATCCTTACTAAGAAGTCTTAATGACCTAAACATCCATTTTCTATAAAATTCTAGAGAATCATCAGGATGAGAGCCATCATAAAAGGATGTATTGAAAGCTAGTATTCCATTTGAATTCAATTTATTTCTTATTTCAGTCAATAACTTATTTTTATCTGGTACATAATGTATAGAGTTGCAATAAATCATAGCATCTGCCTTTTCTTTTACTGCATCAGTGAGGTTTTGAACTTCAGAGTGAATAAATCTTACAATTGAATGATTTTCTAGTTCCTGAGCTGCTGTCTTTAATGCAGATTTTGAGCTGTCTACAGCGTATATTACTGAATCTTTAGCAATTGTAAGTTTCTTTAATATTAATTTGGTTATATTACCTGTTCCACATCCGAGATCAACAATTGATTTTTTATCATATACATTAGCTAGCTCTATAAACTCGGAATTTATAGATCCATAGAATGGGAGATTTGCAAAAGCATTAAATGCATATTGTTCACTTTCAGTTTGATTAGCCATAATTTAAAATTTCTTTTATCAAGTTATTAATTGTTATTTATAAATATTTTATCTTAGAATAACAGTATATCGAATAGATTTCATTCTAAAAATGATAAATAAAATTTTAAAAAAAATACTTTTTAGTTTTGCTTTGATAATGTGTAATTTCTTGTTGTTGACATGTTCAAATGACAATACAAGTATTATTATGGTTGCTGCTTCGCTTAATGAAGTTATTCAAGAAGAATATGAAAAATCAGATAATAACGATAAATTCTACATTAGCTATGGGGGTTCTATGAGTTTAGCTAGAAGGGTTGAAAATAATGAAAAAAAAATTGGTGCTGTTATTCTTGCTTCTAATTCTTCAATAGAAATTCTTACAAATAAAGCTTTGCTGAAAAATTCAGAAATTAGTTTATTTGCAAAAAATTCTTTAGTTCTAGCTACAAGTAATAGTTCTTACACATATGAAACCTTCATCAAAGATAATAAATTAGATAATGAAAAAAAAATAATTATTGCAGATCCTGAAATTGCTCCTGCTGGAAATTATTCTAAACAAGTTCTAGAAAATATTTTTCATGATAGAGATATTGATAATAAAATAATATCTTCAGGAGATGTATCCTATGTATCAAGTATGTTGGTTTCAAATGATAAATACTATGGAATTTTGTATAAAACAGAGGCAATCAAGAATAATCTATTCATAATTCATGAATTCCCAAACACTTTTCATGATGAAATAGAGTATAAAACAGGAGTCTTAAGTCAAAATAACAATACATACATAAATAACTTTATTGATAGACTGAATTCACCAACTGTGAAAAAAAAACTTTCTGAATTAGGATTTGAGGTTCAAAAATGAACTATTTGGAAATCCTCATAACAACTTTAAAGATCTCATTGACAGCTACCATAATCTGTTTTGTTTTTTCAATTTTTATAATTTTTATAGTTCGAAAATTTAAGAAAACTAGACTTTTCTTTGATTTTATTACATCGCTTCCTCTTGCTCTTCCACCGGTTATTTCAGGCTATTTGATTGTAATACTTTCTAATGGAAAATTATCTTTTGAATGGTTTGGAGGAAGTTTGGCTTGCGCCGTCATTTCTTTACCTTTAGTTTATAGGATGATTTTTGTGACTATTTTGAATATAGATCAAAAATTAGTAAATACTTCTAGAATATTGGGTGCTAATGTTTCTAAGACTTTTTTTTATGTTATTTTTCCATCAATCAGAACAGGACTCATTTCATCAATTTTTATTGGATTAATAAGATCTATAAGTGAATTTGGAGCTACTATGATTGTTGCAGGAAATATTTCTGGAAAAACTCAGACTTTATCAACTGCAATTTATACTTCAATCCAAACAGGCAATAGAGATTCAATTCTTGTTTTATCATTGATCTCACTTTCAATTGCAGTAATAACAATATTATTATTCAACTTGATAAATAAAAAAGGGTTCCAATTATGAGTATATTAGATTTTAAATTTACTTCTAAAATTGGAAATTTTTCCCTCAATGCTTCATCTGAATTCAATGAAGGTATTAATTTTATATGGGGAAGATCTGGTAATGGTAAGACTACATTACTAAATAATCTCGCCGGTTTTTTGAAACCAATTCAAGGAGAGATAACTCTTAATGATAAGTTAATATTTTCTACGAATGAAAATATTAACTTATCACCTGAAAATAGAAATATTTCATATGTTCAACAAGATGAAGTTCTTTTTAATAATATGAATGTTCTTAGAAATATTGAATTTGGATTTAATTTATTGAATGATATTCAGAAAAAAATAACTCCATCAGAATGTCTAGAACTTTTTGATATCAAAGAGTTACAAAAAGTATTTCCAGATGAATTATCTGGGGGACAAAAACAAAAAGTATCTTTAGCTAGAGCNATTGCTAGAAACGGTGATCTTTTACTATTNGATGAACCTATAAATTCTTTGGATTTCGTGACTTCAAAGAAAATTTTTCAATCTTTAGAAAAAATAACTAAGGAACTTGGTTTATNTGTTCTATATATAACTCATTCAATTGATGAAATTTTTAAGTCCAAAAATGAAATTTTATTTGTCGATAAAGGTATAGCAGATAAAAAAATTCTAAGAAATAAATTATTAGATTATTGGGAAGATGAATTGCTAGTTAATACAATAGAAAAAATTGAATATAACGATAAATATTTTTTATCTGATAGCATACTGATTTCAAAAAAACCTTTTGATCATTCAGATATGGGATTTTATTTTTCAGGACAAATTAAAAACATTTATTCAAAAATAAATCACTCTTTATTGGAAATAAAATCTGATAAAGACTATTTTGTAACGCTTGATAATGAGATTCTAAACAAACTAATATTGAATAATAACGATAAAGTTTACGGATTTATATATAAGAACCATATTCTATGATTTCATTTAACCAAAATTTAGTACAACAAATATCAGATAAAAAGAGTTTCTTAATAGTTGGGCTTGATCCAAATTTAGATGCTATGCCAATTAAAGATATTTTTCAATTTAACAAAGTAATTATTGATTCAACTTTTGATTTAGTAGTTGGATATAAGCCTCAATTTGCTTATTATGAATCGCAAGGCCTTGAAGGGTTAGATGCGTTGTATAAGACTATTGATTATATTAAGCAATTACCTGAAAAAAAACTTATCATAGGCGATTGTAAAAGATCAGATATAGACTCCACAAGTGATGCATATGCAAAAGCTATGTTTGAATATTGGGATTTTGATGCTATAACAGTTGTCCCTTTTTTTGGTAGAGATGGAATTTTACCCTTTATTCAACATAAAAACAAAGGAGTTTTTATTGTTTGTAAATCTAGTAATAAATCTGGTGGAGAGATCCAAGATTTTTTTTCTGAAAAGGCAAACTTAAAGTTATATGAACATATAGCTCAAATATCTTCAGATCTAAATACAAGTAAAAATGTATGTTTGGTCATGGGGGCTACATACCCTTATGAGCTAAAGATTATTAGAGAAAAATTTACTGATATACCTTTTTTGATTCCTGGTGTTGGTCATCAAAAAGGTGATCTTTCAGATGTGATCAATAATGCAATTTTAAATAAAAAACCAAATATACTAATTAATTCATCAAGAGGAATAATTTATGCATCAAAAGATCCTCAAAAATTTGGACAATTCTCAAGAGCTAAAGTAGAAGAAATAAATGAAGAAATAAGTAAACTTTATTCATTTTAAACCCATATTTCATTGACCATTACCAAAAAATAAATATTCTATATTTATGGATGAAATGATTGTTGATAGCTTAAAAATAAATGCAATGGGTCAAAGAGTTATGATACTCAAACAGAAGAAAGGCCCTTTGTTTTTGGCAATTTGGATAGCTGCAGCTGAAGCCGATGCAATTGCTATAAGGATGCAAAAAGTTGACGTTCCTAGACCTCTAACTCATGATCTTTTCTGTAATATGGTTGAAAATTTTGGAGGAAAAATTCAAAAAATTATCATCGATAATTTGGATAATGGTACATTTTTTGCAAAAATAATAATTTTGGCTGATGGGAAGGAAATAGAAATGGATTCTAGGCCTTCTGATGCCATGGTAATTGCTTTAAAATTAGGAGTTCCTGTCTTCTGTGAAAGCAAAGTTATTGAAAAAGCTGGTTTCAAAAAATCAAATCTTGATATTGATCAACCAAACCAAGAGGAACCTGAAACTAATCAAGAATCATCTTCATATTCACCTTTAGGTGAGAAGGAAAGAAAAAGCTTATCAGTTTTTGAATCTTTCATAGATAGCTTAGATATTGATGAGAAATAAAGACAAGGAAGAAAATACTAAGACATATGTTTTATCTTCTTTGTATACCCTTGGAAAGTTTATTGGAATTGGATGGATTATTGTAACCCCAGTTGTAATTTTTACTTTTGGAGGTAATTTTTTAGATAATCGATTAAATCTTGGCTATTTAATGACCTTATTGGGTTTGATGATTGGGCTTTTTGTGGGTATTATTTGTACGGTTAGAATTTTAAAAAGCTAAATTTAAGGGAAAAATACTTTTAAATGTTTTTAAAACCTAAAATAATTTTTATACTATCAGTAGTACTAGGAATATTTGTAGTTTCAGTTCTTGGAGGTGCACTTGGAGACGGTTTTGGTTTAGGGTTTCTCGGTGGTCCACTTCCATTTATATCTATTGCTGCTGAGACTGTTTTGCATATATCAACTCCTTTTTCATATGATTTGAAAAATTCAACAGTAATGTTGTGGATTGCAATGTTACTATTGATAATTCTTTCTTGGAGAGCAACAAGAAATATGAAGGAAATTCCCTCAGGCTTGCAAAATGTTTTTGAAATGATTTTTCAATTTTGGATTGATACCGCTGAAGAAGCAGGTGGAAAGAGTGCTCGAAGGTTTTTACCAGTTGTCATAACTATTTTTTTGGGAGTTTTGGCTTTCAACTGGCTAGGTATTATGCCTGGTGTAGGTTCAATTGGAAAAGTTGAGACTATAGAAGAATGGGTACATCATCATTCTCATTCAGGTCATTGTGCTGAAGACTATAAAGATTCATTGCCAATTATGGCTGAATTATGTGTTCTAGAAGAAGAACATTACCATGGCTTCGTTGTTTTTGATAAAACTGCAGGAATAAGTTTGATGCCTCTAGGAAGAGGAGAATCAACTAGAGCTCCACTAAGTGCAATTGGTGGTTACACTCCAGACGAAATTAAAGATATCAAGAAAAAAATNGATTCAGGAACCTCGCCTGATGATATAACAAGATTGAACGAAATATTAGAAAATATACATAATGGTAGAGTAGTTCAATTATATGAAAAAGAATCAGATGGAAGTATTAGCCCAAAATCNTATTTGGGTAAAAAGACAGGTGAANTGATTCCGTTTTTTAGAGGGGCTTCTACAGATGTAAATACCACTTTGGCTATAGCTATTTTTTCTATGATAGCTATTCAATTTTGGGGTTTTTCTTCTCTAGGATTTAAGGGCTATGGTGGAAAATTTATTAACTTTTCACAAGGTCCAATAAATGCATTTGTAGGAATATTAGAATTATTTGGTGAATTTGCAAAAACTATTAGTTTTACGTTTAGGCTTTTTGGAAATATGTTCGCGGGTGAAATCGTACTTATTTCAATGGGATTTTTATTGCCTTTGGTTGGAATGATGCCGTTCATGGGTCTTGAACTTTTTGTTGGTGTCATACAGGCTCTAATATTTTCAATGTTAACATTAGTTTTTGGGGTAATGGCTGTTACATCTCACTCAGATCATGACGACCATTAGAGCAAATTAAATAAGTAAAAAAATAAAAATAGTGAAGGGAGAAAAAAATGGCAAGTGAATGGCAACCTATAGGGGCTGCACTATCAATGGGACTAGGAGCTGTTGGATCAGGTCTTGGTATTGGTATGTTAGCTAATGGAGCTCTACAATCATTGGGACGAAATCCTGAGGCAAGAGGTCCAATCCAACAGAGTATGATTCTAGCTATTGCTTTTACAGAAGCGATCGCTATCTATGCTCTAGTTGTAGCCATATTGATTTTGTTCGTTTTATAAACTTTTCGGCTGAGAAAACTCTCAGCTGAAAAATAGGAGATTAGATATGGATGCATTAGGTATAAATTTATCGGGTTTAATAACTCAGTTAATAAGTTTTACAGTGTTGTTTTTAATTCTTAGGAAACTTTTATTTGGACCTATTGGTACTATGCTTCAAACTCGTTCTGAAAAGATTAAAGAAAGTTTAGAAGCAGCTGAAAAAGTTAAGAATGAGGCTGATGANTCAGCTCAAAAATTAGAAGATGAAATAAATGCTGCAAGACAAGAAGGTCAGAAGCTTATTCAAGACGCACGAGAAGCAGCTGAAAAATATAGGCTTCAACAAGCTGAAAAAGCTGAACANGATTCTCTGGAATTAGTAAAGAAGACAGAGAAGGAAATGGCTAAGCTTGAAGAAAAAACTATTCAAAACGTCAAGAAAGAATTTTCCTCTTTAGTAATTTCAGCAGCTACTAAAGTTGTTGATAAATCTATTGATGAAAAAGATCATAAAGAATTAATTGACAAAACTCTAAAAGAAGAAATTAATAATTAGGAAATATGGCAAGNTCACTAACTAAAAGATACGGGAAAGCAATTCTCGATATAGCTAAAGAAAAAAATAATACAAANATCTGGATAGATAACTTTAGTAATTCTAAAGAAATAATGAATGATGATGATTTGTATTCTTTTTTGAGCTCTCCACAAGTTCCTAATTCTGAGAAATATAAGTCAATAGATACCTTATTTAAAGGTTATGAAAAACTTTTTATTAATTTCTTGAAATTGTTGATCAATAAAGGTCATATAAATTATTTTGAACGAGTTATGAATGAATTCTTTGATCAAAACCAAATTTCAGAAGGTAAAGTTTCAGCAACAGTAACTTCCTTCGTGAAATTGACAGTTTCTCAAAAGGATGAAATTACAAAAAAAATATGTGNTGTNTTTAAAGTAGATGATGTTGAAATTTCTGAGAATTTAGACAAATCTATACTTGGAGGATACATCATAAAAGTAGGGGATACAATTATCGATTGTTCCACTAAAAATAAACTAAATGGTTTAGAAAATCATTTATTAAGATCAACGACATTATAGTTATGGAGAAGAATTATGTCACCAAATAGTCAAGATATAGCGTCAATAATAAAACGTCAAATAGAAGAATTTGGCGGAGATTTCAGTATGGTAGATATTGGTACTGTTGTTGAAGCAGGAGATGGTGTTGTAACTATACACGGACTCTCAAGTGTAAAAGTTAATGAGTTGTTACAATTCCCTAATGATATTATTGGACTTGCACTAAACCTAGAAGAAGATAGTGTCGGAGCAGTAATCTTGGGAGATTATCTTTCAATTAAAGAAGGAGATGAGGTAAGGTCAACTGGTAGAATTGTTGAAGTTCCAGTAGGGGATAATTTGTTAGGAAGAGTAGTGGATCCTCTTGGTAGGCCAATGGATGGTAAAGGTGATGTATCAACTTCAGAATCTTTACCTGTAGAAAAAATAGCTGCGGGTGTTGTTGAAAGAAAATCTGTTGATGAGCCTGTTCAGTTTGGTTTGAAAATTGTCGATGCTATGGTTCCAGTAGGAAGAGGTCAAAGAGAATTAGTTATTGGTGACAGAACAACAGGTAAAACATCGTTATGTGTAGATGCTCTTATTAATCAAAAAGACTCTGATATTATTGGAATTTATGTAGCTGTAGGTCAAAAAGCATCAAAAGTAGCTGCAGTTGTTNCTAGATTAGAGGAGCAGGGAGCTTTGGATAATACAGTTGTTGTNACTGCTAATGCCTCTGATTCAGCTGCATTACAGTATTTNGCTCCTTATGCAGGAGTGACTATGGCAGAATATTTCATGTCTCAAGGAAAAGATGTATTGATTGTATACGATGACTTGAGCAAACATGCTTGGGCATACAGACAAATGTCTCTATTNCTAAGAAGACCTCCAGGTCGTGAAGCTTATCCTGGGGATGTTTTTTATTTACATTCAAGACTTCTAGAAAGAGCAGTAAAACTAGACGATGCATATGGCGGAGGCTCAATCACAGCTTTACCAATAATTGAAACACAAGCAGGTGACGTTTCGGGTTATATTCCCACAAATGTTATTTCAATAACTGATGGTCAGTTGTATTTAGAACCAGACCTATTCAACTCAGGTATTAGGCCAGCTGTAAATGCTGGACTTTCAGTAACTCGAGTTGGTTCATCAGCACAAAAAAAAGCTATGAAAGAAGTATCAGGTTCACTTAAGGGTGAGATGGCTCAATATGATTCTCTAAAAACATTTGCGCAGTTCGGAACGGATGATTTGGATGCAATTACTAAACAACAACTTGCTCGAGGAGAAAGATTGACTGAGCTTCTCAAACAAAATGAAAATGAGCCTTTATCATTTGAAAATCAAGTTTCAATTTTTTATGCTGCAAATCAAGGATCCTTGGATGATGTTGAGATAGAAAAAATTTCTGAATTTGAGACTGGCTGGTATGATTTTATTTCAGCAAATATACCTGATGTAATGAAAGAAATTCATGATAAAGGTGAACTTTCAGATGAAATTAAAAAGAAATTAGATGAAGCATTAAAAACCTATAAAGGAACTTTTGGAAAGTAAATATGCCTAGTACTAAAGAATTAAGAGCAAGAATAAGATCAGTTTCAAATACTGCAAAGGTTACCGGAGCCATGCAATTAATTGCTGCTTCAAAAATGAGAAGAGCCCAACAAAACGTGATAATGGGTAAAAAATATGCAGAAACAATTAAGTCACTGCTTACTAATTTGTCATCTTCTGTTGATTTAGAAAGAGTAAACATTCCATTGTTGGAAAAAAGAGAAATAAAGAATAAATTAATGATTTTAGTTACACCTGATAGAGGTTTGGCAGGAGCTTTAGTTGGAAATATTAATAGAAAAGCTTTAGATGTTATTCAATCTTCTAAAGAAAGTTATAGTATTTTGTCTGTAGGGAGAAAAGGATTTAGGTTCTTAAGTTCTAGAGAACAAGATATAGTTGAACAACTTGAAATACCTGATAGACCTGAGATAACTGATACTTTACCTATTTCAGATATTGCAATAAATGGATTTTTAGAACAAAAATGGGATCAAGTTGATTTAGTTTATAGCGAGTTTATAACTACAACTGCCCAGGTTCCAAAGATGCAAACTGTACTTCCTATTTCAAATGAGGAAGAAGAATCNTCAATAAGCGATTATATTTATGAACCTTCCGATTATGAGGTTCTGATTGAGTTAACTCCTAAATATGTTAGATCCCAAATTTATCAGTCTATTCTTGAGGCTTTTGCAAGCGAACATTCTGCAAGAATGGTTGCAATGCAAAATGCTACTGATAATGCTGGTGAACTAATAGGAGAATTGACTCTTGATTTGAACAAAGCTAGACAAGAAACAATTACTGCAGAATTACTAGATTTGATAGGTGGTATTGCTGCATTAGAAGGAAAGTAAAGGAGAAAAATTATGGCTAAAGGTGATAAAGGTAAAGTAGTTCAAGTTATTGGTACTGTAGTAGACGTAGAATTTGATCAAAACAACCTACCTGAAATTTTCAATGCATTGGAACTTGAAAATGAGGGTGAGCGCTTAGTTCTAGAAGTTGAGCAACACGTTGGTAATTCATGGGCTAGATGTTTAGCTCTTGGACCTACTGAGGGGCTTGCTAGGGGAGTTGAGGTTACTGATTCAGGAGCTGCAGTGTCTGTACCTGTTGGAGAACCGTCTTTGGGAAGACTATTTAATGTAGTTGGAGATCCTATTGANAATGGAGAGCCTATAAGTAAAGATGCTGTAAGATGGCCTATACACAGACGACCACCAAGTTTTGATCAACAATCAGGATCTGTAGAACTTTTAGAGACAGGAATAAAAGTATTAGACTTAATTACCCCTTTTGCTAAAGGTGGAAAAATTGGTGCATATGGTGGAGCTGGTGTAGGTAAAACCGTTATTATTACAGAATTAATTAGAAATATTGCTCAAGAACACTCAGGTGTTTCTGTATTTGCAGGTGTTGGAGAAAGATCTAGAGAAGGTAACGACCTATGGCATGAGATGCAAGATTATGGAGTATTAGGTTCCACTGCTTTAGTATTTGGTCAAATGAATGAACCTGCTGGGTCTAGAGCAAGAATTGCTCTAACAGGTCTAACAATGGCTGAGTATTTCAGAGATGAACAAAAACAGGATGTTTTGTTATTCGTAGATAATATATACAGATATGTTTTAGCAGGAATGGAAGTTTCAGCTTTGCTAGGTAGAATGCCTTCTGCAGTTGGATATCAACCTACATTATCAACTGAAATGGGTGATCTTGAAGAAAGAATTACTACTACAGTAGATGGGTCAATAACTTCATTCCAAGCAGTATATGTTCCTGCTGATGATTATACTGATCCTGGAATTGTAACAACTTTTGGTCACTTAGATGCTAACGTTTCCCTTGATAGAGCCTTAGCTGCACAATTCTTATTCCCAGCCGTAGATCCACTTGCTTCTAATTCTAGAATATTAGAGCCAGCAATTGTTGGAGATGATCACTATAATGCAGCTAGAGGTGTTCAGCAAGTTTTACAGAGATACAAAGATTTGCAAGATGTTATAGCAATTCTTGGTATTGATGAATTATCTGAAGAAGACCAGCTTACAGTTGCTAGAGCAAGAAAGATTCAGAGATTCCTTACGCAACCCTTCTTCGTTGGTGAAGTATTTACTGGAATTCCTGGCAAATATGTNCCTATCGCAGAAACTGTAAAAGGATTTTTAGAAATAATAGAAGGTAAACATGATGATCTTCCTGAACAAGCATTCTACATGGTAGGAAATATAGAAGAAGCTGTTCAAAAAGGTGAAGAAATGAAACAACAGATAGAAAATAACTAGTATGGCAAATAGCATAAATGTTAATATAGTTTCTCCTGGCGGAGAGATATTTTCAGGAGAAGCTGATAGTGTTTTAGTTCCTGGTTCGCTTGGTCAGATGACTATTTTACCTAAGCACGCAGCTATACTATCTTCTTTAACCAAAGGTACAATCACAGTTAATACTAAAGATGGTAAAAATACGGATTTCGTAATAGATTCAGGTTTTATAGAAAATATAAACGATTCTTTAACGATAATTATAGAAAATCTTTCTGAAGATCAGTAAAAAATATTAAGCTACTTTAGTTTGAAGCTTTTTTAGCAAATTGATTGCCTCTGATTTAGATATTTCTTTGCTGCACTGAATACAAGCAAGGTGAAACTTGCCTTCGTAATCAGTCCTTATCTCAATATCTCCACCACATGGACAGCATTTAGAATAAATCACTCTATTAATTTCCTTCTTATATTTGTATTTTCCAAGAATCAATAATATATTCCCTTTTTAGATAAATCAAGTAAAAAATTATTTAATTCGTTAACAAAATGTAAACTTTTGATTTTTTTTTAGTTTTATTGTTGATTTCGTAATTTTATTAATTGACACATGCCGTGTTAAGTATTATTATATGGATAAAGGGAGTATTTATGGTTAATAGAGGGTGGATTGTTTCAAATTCAGTTACTGTGTCTAATTTGAGGTCAGACTCAATTTCAAATGCAGAATTTAACTCTGACCCTGTAATTGGTGTATACACGATTAGTGTTGCTTCAGATCTTATTTCTATGCATCCTAATACTCTTAGGAAATATGATAGAAANGGTTTNGTNAAACCGTCAAGAACTGATGGNAGAAGAAGGTTATACTCTGAAAATGATCTTTTGAGGCTTCAAATTGTAAAGCTGTTAACCGAAAGATATGGACTTAACCTTGAGGGAGCTAAACTTGTACTAGCTTTATCTATGAGAATTAAGGAGATAGTTAATTTATTAGAACAAGGTGTTAATAATCAAGTTTATAAAAACTCTGCAAAAGTTGCTTCAAAAGAATTAAAACAATTGTTTTTAGAATTGGGTATAAAAATTTAGTTATGGCTAAAGATAAAAAGAAAGATAAAGAGATAAAACTACTTGAGGATAAAATTCAAGAGATCACTTCTGAAAAGGATAAATATTTAGATATAGCTCAAAGAGCACAAGCTGATCTAGTGAATTACAGAAAAAAAGTATCTCAGGATAATAAAGAGTTAGAAGATAGATCTCAAAGAAAAATTTTCATGCAAATTATTAATGTTCTTGATCAAATAAATTTAGCTTTATCTTCAAAAGTTGATTCAAAAACGTATAAATCTTGGATCGATGGTATCAAGTCAGTAAACAATAATTTTAAGTCTTTGCTTTCGAATTATGAATTTATTGAGTTGAATCTCGATAAGAATGACAAATTTGATCCAAATATCCACGAGGCTATATCAAGAGTTGAAACAGATGATTATGAAGAAGGAGAGATTGTAAGGCAAATATCTCCAGGGTATAAGCATAAGGATTACTTGCTTAGACCTATTTTAGTAGAAATAGCATTTAAGAAAGAAAATTAAAGAAAGGAATAAACATGGCAAAGGTTATAGGTATAGATTTAGGAACTACAAACTCAGCAATGGCTGTAATGGAATCTGGTGAACCCAGTGTTATTGAAAATAATGAAGGAAAACGAACTACACCTTCTGTTGTTGCACTTAATACAAAATCAAAAGAGAGATTTGTAGGCGAAACTGCCAAAAGGCAATCAATAACAAATCCAGAAAATACAATTTATTCTGCCAAAAGATTTATTGGTAGAAGATTTAATCAAAATGAAATGAAGAAAGAGTCTAATCGGGTTTCTTACTCTCTGAATAAAAGATCNAATGGAGATGTTGGAATTAAGTTAGGAGATAAAGATCATGCCCCTGCAGAGATATCAGGTATGATTTTGAGAAAANTAAAAGAAGACGCCGAAGTGAAACTCGGAGAAAAAATAGATCAAGCTGTNATTACTGTTCCAGCATACTTTAATGACTCTCAAAGAGAAGCAACAAAAGTTGCTGGACAGATTGCAGGGCTAGANGTACTNAGNATTATAAATGAACCTACTGCAGCTTCTNTAGCATATGGTTTAGATAAAGAAGGAGATAGGACTATTGCNGTTTATGATTTAGGTGGAGGAACTTTTGATATAACAATTCTACAGNTNGGAGATGGTGTNTTTGANGTNAAGTCTACTAATGGTGATACANAACTTGGTGGTGATGANTTTGATAANGTNCTNGTGGATTTTGTTTGTGATGACTTNAAAAGTGAAAATTCTATTGACCTAAGAACAGATCCAGCTGCCTTACAAAGAATAAGAGTAGAAGCAGAAAGGGCTAAGATNGAATTATCTTCNGTAAATCAAACAGAAATAAACTTACCTTTTATAACNGCAGATTCAAACGGNCCAAAACATCTACAGNTAAATCTTACAAGATCAAAACTTGAAGAATTGACCTCTCAATTAGTAGAAAAAACAGTAAAACCAACTTTAGATGCAATTAAGGATGCGGAAGTTAAGCCAGCTGATATTGATGAAGTAGTTTTAGTAGGAGGTATGACGAGAATGCCTTTGGTTTCCGAAAAAGTAAAGGAATTATTTAAAAAAGAACCTAATAAAACTATAAATCCAGATGAAGTTGTTGCATTGGGAGCTGCTATCCAAGCAGGAGTATTACAGGGAGATGTAAAAGATGTTCTATTGCTGGACGTAACTCCATTAACTCTTGGGATTGAAACTCTAGGAGGAGTAAAGACACCTTTAATTGAAAGAAATACAACTATTCCAACATCAAAAACAGAAACTTTTACTACTGCAGCTGATAATCAACCTAGTGTCGAAATCCATGTTGTTCAAGGTGAAAGAGATATGGCAAATGATAATGTGTCAATCGGAAGATTTTCNCTTGATGGTATACAGCCTGCACCAAGAGGAGTCCCTCAAATTGATGTGACTTTTGATATTGATGCAGATGGAATAGTCAAGGTNCTGGCTAAAGATAGAGCAACTAATAAAGAACAACAGATTACNATTACAGGAAGATCTGGAATGTCAGATGATGAAATAGATAAGATCGTAAAAGATGCTGAAAAATTTGCTGAAGAAGATCAGAAAAAAAGATCAGGTATTGAAGCTAAAAATTCTGCAGAAGCAGTTATTTATCAATCAGAAAAACTTATTAAAGAAAATTCTGATAAAGTTCCTGATGATGTTACCTCCGAACTACAGAACGAGGTAGACGATTTGAAAACTTTGATTGCTGATGAAAATTCAGATGCAGATCAAATCAATGAAGGTATAGAAAAAGTAAATCTTGCCTTGCAGAAATTTGGACAAAATTTACCACAGCAAGGAAACGACCCAACTAACCCTACAAAACCTGATGACAAATCGGATGAAGATGATACTGTNGATGGAGAATATAAAGAAGTATAGTGAGGGTATTATGAAAATCTATCAAATTGGAAAAAGTATTATTGTTGAAGATGGTAAAAGTGTTAAAAATATTACTGAACTAAGACCATCTATAGCTTCGTCTCTGGAATTGATTAAAGTTGCTATAAATAATGATCTTTCAGTTTCAGAATATCTAACTAAGATTATGAATACTAAGGAAGGTGATTTTTCAAAAGAAGGGTTAATTAATCCTAGAATACCAATAGATTCACCAGAAACTTGGGCATTCGGTGTAACATACGAAGATTCAATGAAAGAAAGGCAAGCTGAATCTGACACCCCTGATGTATATGGAAAAGTTTACACAGCAGATAGGCCTGAGGCTTTTTTCAAAAGTACTTTGGCAAGATTAAAGGGCCCAAATGACGAAGTTGGGATTAGAAAAGATTCTACTTGGGATGTNCCTGAACCAGAACTTACATTCATTGTTTTTCAAGGTGATATAGTTGGATTTACAGTAGGAAATGATATGTCTAGTAGATCGATTGAAGGTGAGAACCCTCTGTATATTCCTCAAGCAAAAATTTATAATAATTCTGCTGCCATAGGNCCGTGTTGGGTTCCTATAGAATTATTGGACTATAACAATCTAAATGTTGAGATGATAATTGAAAGAGATTCTAAGGTTGTATTTTCTGGATCNGGTAATACTAATCTAATGAAAAGAAAATGCGATGAGCTAAATGAATGGCTTCATAAAGGAAATGATATCCCAGATGGAACTACTGTAATGACAGGAACAGGAACTATTCCTCCTGAGGAATTTACTTTGCAAGCTCAAGATGAAATTTCTATATCTATTGAGAATATAGGGACTTTAAAGAATACAGTTATAAAAGTTTAAGAAATAGTAATAACTCTAATTAAGTTTGTATTACCCTTAACTCCAATTGGAAGACCCGCTACAACTACAATTGAGTCACCAGTTGATGCAAGACTCATTTCTTTTACAACATCATTAGCGTAATCGAACATTACTTCTATTTCATTAAAACTTTCAACTTTTACTGTGTTAACNCCCCATCTTAATCCCAAATTNATTTCTGCACTAATATCAGGNGATAAAGCGATTACAGATTGAGATGGCCTATATGATGCTACTCTAGCAGCAGTTGAACCAGATTCTGTAAAAGCTACTATCAATTTAGCATCTAATTGTTCTGCTATTGATGCAGCTCCATGAGCTATTAATTCATCTATAATACTTGAACTTGATGAATTAACATTTTCTAATCTGGTATTTCTTATATCTAAATGATCTATTTCTTTTTCAGCTATATCAGAAATTTCTCTCATAAACTCTACTGCTCTAATTGGGTAATTTCCCACAGATGTTTCACCTGAAAGCATTATTGCATCTGTACCATCTAAAACTGCATTATGAACATCAGTAGATTCAGCTCTTGTAGGTTGAGGGTTTTCTGTCATTGATTCTAACATTTGGGTTGCAGTAATTACTTCCTTACCTTTTTTGTTAGCCAAATCAATAATAAATTTCTGAGCAGAAGGAACTTGTGAAATAGGTAAGTGGACTCCCAAATCTCCTCTTGCCACCATTACAACATCAGAATTATCAATAATTTCATCTAAATTATCTAGAGCTTTCTGTAATTCAATTTTGGAAATAATTCTTAGTTTTTTATTTGAGAGTTTCTTTTTTACACTCTTTATATCTTCAGAATTTCTTACGTACGATAGTCCAATATAATCAATATCATTTGAATCTACAAAACTTAGTGCATTTTCAGTTTCTTCAGTAAAGTAGTCTAACATTGATGGAAATCCTCTTGCAACAACTGCTTTATTACTGCTAATTTTTCCTGATAATCTCACTTTTGTTTCGATTATAGTTTCTGATATATTAATAACCTCTAATTCTACAGCTCCATCATCAATCATTAATATTGCACCTTCCTCAATGTCATTTGACAATCCATTAGGCCATATATTGATACTTTTCTGTGATACATTTTCACTATTACAATCAAAAATTATTTCTTGATCTACTTCAACTTCCATTGAACCATTTGATATTTCTCCAACTCTATATTTAGGCCCAGGTAGATCAGCAAGAATAGGTAAATAAATTTTTTTATTTTTGGCAGCTAATCTAAGATTATTGATAATCTTTTTATGTTCATCTCTATTACCATGTGAAAGATTCATTCTCGCAACATTCATACCAGCATCTATTAACCCTTCAATAATTTCTACAGAATCAGAAGCTGGACCAATAGTACATACTATTTTTGTTTTCTTTAAGTCTGCTTTTGGAAAATTATTTTGCATATTCAATAAATATTTTTGAAAATGAATTCAATTGTGATTTATATATCGTATTATATATTATAGTTACATAAGTAAAGAATAGAATCGAACAGAGGTTATAATGGCTGTAGAAAATAAATCTTATTTTGAACTTCAAGAATTTGATTTGGGGATATTTTCTATAGAAGATAAAGAAAAGTCAATATCTGATAAATTAAATGATAAATTAGGGATAGAGGAAGTAAAATCTAAGTTTCTTTCTATTGAGTCTAAGTTATCAGAACTTTCAAAAGTTCAAATAAGAATTAACCAACTCATTGATCAAAATAGTAATGAAATTAATCAATTGAATACAACTCTATATTCTGGAAAAATAAGAAATAATAAAGAATCCGAAGCTATCGAAATAGAAATCCAAAATAAAACATCTGAAATAGAATCTTATAAAGCAAAAAATCAAAAATTATTAGAAAATCTTTCGAAATTAAATGAGATAAAAGATTCATTTCAATTAAAAATCTTTTCTTTGGAAGAAAAATGGATTAATTCAGAAAAGAAATTAAAAAATGATTTAGAAATTCTAATTAATGAAAAGTCAAAACTTAATGAAAAAAGAACTAATTTACTTCAAAAATTAGATCCTAAAATTTTGAAACTGTACGAAACATTTATAAGTAAAAATAGAACTAATGGAATCTCTAAATTAGAAAATAGAATTAGTACATGTTGTAAAATTGAGCTTCCCAATGCTTTCATTGAAAAAATTAAAAAAAGTGAAATCCCTATAATATGTAATTGTGGTAAGTCNTTGATTTCGGAGTGATTTTTTGAGTAATTTAGCATTAGTTTATGATTNAAAAGATAATGATGAAATTAATAAACTAAATGAATTTTGTAGGTATGAAAATATTTCTATAGATTATTATTTGGTGGAAAAAAAATTTCAAAAAATAAGTGATTTTATTGTAAGAAACAATGTTTCAAAAATTTTTCTGTCGGATGCTAAAGTACTTGATGATGACTTATATAGTTTTACTGAAAAAATAATTTCATTACATAAAATTAATATTCCAGTTTTATGTGCTTCTTATGATTTTCCTGATCCCTTTCAACTTGCAATAAGAACCTTAAGTTATAACGGAAAAGATCCTCAAAGAATTAATAAAATTAAAGATTCAGTGAATAAAAAAGCTTCAAGAGGTCAGGTTTTAGGGAAAATACCATATGGTTACAAAAAAACTCAGTCTGGTTTTTTTCAAGAAAATATTGATCAGTCTAAAAATGTGAAAAAAATATTTGATCTCTACAATAATAATTTCGATTTATCTGAAATTAGTAGAGAGTTATCTATAACCTCTTTTGANGAGAACTGGTCTCCTCAAAAGATAAAACATATTTTACAAAATGATTTTTATACAGGAGTTTATAGAAGATACAGTGTTGTAATTCCAAACTCTCATATTGCTTTGATAACCAAAACTGATTTTGATTTAGCAAANAATAGATTGAAAAATAATAATAAGAGAATTTATAGTAAAAATTTTTGGAATGGAATTATTTATTGTGGCAATTGTGGAGAAAAATTTTTTATCACTAATCATAAAAATTCTTGGAAAAATAATGGCATAAGAAAAATAAAAAACTATAAATATTATAATTGTTCAAATATTACTTCTGANAATACCAATTGTAAAAAAAAGATTAATTTTGAGAAACTTAATGATTTATTAGATAAAAAAATAGATAAAAATTTGATTATTGATAACAATTATGAAGACTCATATATTTATAAAATAATCTCTCAATTGACTAACTCGAAAATATATTTTAATGAATTTATTGAAAAATTTGAAAACTATAGTTCTAATAAAATAAAAAAAGACTCATATATAAAAAAAATATTCGTAAAACAAAATAATAAGGAATTAATTGTTTCAATTGACTAAATTGATATAATAAACTAGTTAGACTAATAAATTAGTCCTAAACATAAAGATAAAAGAAGGACGAGTGATCGCTAGTTTTTTTAGCTAGAGGAAAGTCCGAGCACCACTAGGATAAAGTGCCTGTTAATTGCAGGGCAGGGTGACCTGACGGATAGTGCAACAGAAAGTATACCGCCATTTCAAATGGTAAGGGTGAAAAGGTAAGGTAAGAGCTTACCACAAATTTGGTAACAAATTTGGTATTGAAAACCCCACTTGGTGCAAGGCTAAATAGAGGAACGTTTAATTTTCCTAGATAGTTCCAGGGTAAGCTGCTTGAGTTAGTTGGTGACAACTAGCCTAGATGGATGATCACATCTTTTTTAGAAACAGAACTCGGCTTATAGTCTTTCTTTTATCGGATAATTAATTTATGGAACTGCGTATCCAGCAAATCTGCCTGTGCAAACTTCCTTATCTACAGCTACAATTCCATTCACTACAACATATGGTATACCCAAAGGATATTGTTTTGGGTCATCATAGGTTGCAGTATCAATCATTTTATCCTCGTCAAAGATTACAATATCAGCAAAATTACCTTTTTTTATAAGTCCTCTTTTAGAAAGATTAAATGTGTTTGCAGGATTATTTGAAACTCTTTGAATCATTTTTTCTAAACTAATAACTTTGAATTGCCTTCTTAATCTTCCAATAAACCTAGGAAAAGTACCGTATGCTCTTGGATGGGGAACACTCCCTATATGAATTGAATCACTCCCTATCATGTAATCTTCTCTAGATATGAAATCCATAGCATCTTTACTTATCTGCCTCCAAGTTGATATGCTTTGAGGTGGAACTTGCCAAAAGCCTACCTGTAAATCTTGCTCAATTAATAAATCACAAATTAGGTCACCCATTGAAATATTTCTAATTTCAGATAATTCTGCAACGGTCATACCTTCTAGTTCAGGGTTATTTGGGAGATAAGAAAGTAACACACTTTCCATTTGTCTTTTGGTGTTATTTTTTAAACTTTCAATAATTTTTTTTCTAGAATCTAGATCATTTAATCTTTTAAGAATATCGTCAGGGCCTCCTTCATGAGCCCAGCTAGGAAGACTACTTAACAAAAAAGAACTTCCTGTTGGGTACGGATATAATTCTAAAGTACATTCAACACCTTCTGATTTTGCTTTATCTATTAACTCTAAAACCTCTGAAACTTTACCTGCATTTTCAGCACTAGTTCGAGTATGAGAAAAATGAACTTTTACTCCTGATTTTCGACCTATTTCTAAAGCTTCAGGAACACCCCCACCACCAAAACCTCTTTCAGTATTTACATCTCTAAGATGAGTAATATAGACACCATCATATTTTTGTACTACTTTGCAAAATTCAATTAACTCCTCTGTATTACTCCAAGCATTTGGATGATATGACATTCCTGTAGCTAATCCAACTGATCCTTGATTTAATCCATCTTCTAATAAATTTTTTGCATAATCTAAGTTTTTACCTGTAAGAGGTTTATCATAAAAACCAACTGTTTCCATTCTTAAAGCTCCATGAGAAACAGGATATGCAGTATTAATTGAAACTTTTTTGTGGTAATGAGATCTAAATGATTCTATTGTACTCATATCTAGATTATCGGGAGGGGTACCTAATATACCACCTAAATATCTTCTTTGTATTTTGTAATTTTCTGAAGAAAGTGGAGCGTATGATAGTCCGTCTTGACCTAAAATTTCTGTAGTTACACCCTGTCTTAGGCTACTTGCATGTTGAGGATCATTCAATAAAACTCCGTCATGATGAGTATGTGTATCAATAAAACCAGGAGAAACGATTAACCCTTTAGCATTTATTGTTTCTTTTGATTCTTTATCGTCTGAGTTACCAATAAATACAATTTTGTCTCCAAGTATTCCAATGTCTGATTTATATCTTGGATTTCCTGTACCATCTACTATATTTCCTTCTTTAATTAATAAATCAAACATTATTTATCAAAATCCTATTTACTCAGACTGACCTCTTTTAGCCCAATCCATTTTTTCAAACATATTCAATCCTGGATCTAAATTNATCCCATCGTCATTTTTTTCAGGAGGATGAGATAGTATGAATTCTTCATTTAATTCAACACCCCACCCTGGTTTTTCTGGCAAAGAAAAAAAACCATCCTTAACTTCTGGATAGAAATCTGCTGCTTCCTTTACAAATGGATCAGCAAAATCATTAAAATGCTCTAAAATTTTNACATTTCTTAANGTAAAGCATAAATGAATTGCAGCAAGAGTAGATATGACCCCCCCAACATTATGAGGGGCTACCATTATTGAATAAATTTCAGCAGTAGAGGCAATTTTTTTTGTCTCAAATATTCCTCCACATTGTGTTATGTCTGGCTGGATTATATCGACTGAGTTTCCAGACCAAATTTCCCTAAATTCTGAGGCCCCATAAAGTCTCTCTCCTGTAGCTATCGGTAAAGAAGTTTGAATTCTTACTTTTTCNAGACTAGGATTATCACTTGGTCTAACAGGTTCTTCAATCCAACCAATATTTAATGATTCAATTTTTTTTGCAATTTCGACAGCTTGATGAGCAGCAAATCTACCATGCATTTCTATCATCATTTGCATATCTTCTGTAACTGTATCAGCTACTGCTTCAATTATTTCTAGAGACTTAAAAAGTTCAGGTCTTGAAAGTTCTAAATCTCCATTTCCAAAAGGATCAAATTTTAAAGCTTTATATCCTCTTGATACAACTTTGGATGCAGCTAAAGAGAAACTATCTGGATTTCTTTCAACTGTATACCATCCATTTGCATATGCTTGTATCTTGTCTTGGACTTTTCCTCCGAGTAACTTATAAACAGGTTGATTGGTAGCTTTACCTATAATATCCCAAAAAGCCATTTCAACCATAGCTAATCCTGTATGAACCACTTCACCTGCTTTTCCAAAATCAAGTAATGTAAATCTTCTGTATAAGGATTCGATATCAAATGGATCATGTCCAATAAAATGTCTCTCAACATCTTTAAGGTACTCTGCTACTGTATGTGTCTTTCCTAAAACTCTTGCTTCACCTATACCTGTAATACCTTCATCAGTTTCAACTATGATATACGAAAGATTTCTCCAAGGAGTACCTAATTGTAATAGTCTAAATCCTGTGGTTTTCATATTACTTTACTATTTTTCCGCCAGTTATACTCTCGTCATTATAGTATCTGCTGAATCTTCCTTCTTGTTGAGTAATTACCTCAATAAGAGCACTTTGACCATCTTTATTTGTTTTTTGAGCCTCATTGATAGCAGGAACAATTTCTTCTGGTTTTTCAACATATATACCTTTAGCTCCTAGACCTTCAGCAATAGTTGTATAAGAACCTGTATTATTTCCAGCTCCGTATCTTTCCATNGCTATAGGCATATGGTGGTCATATCCTCCCATAGTACTATTATTTAGCAATATAGTAGTAATAGGATTTTCTGATCTAACAGAAGTTTCTAAATCTAAACCNGAAAGACCAAATGCTGTATCTCCCATNAAGTTAACGCAGAACTTATCAGGATGGGCTATTTTAGCTCCTATTACTAATGGTAATCCATATCCTAAATGAGTTGATTTACCCCATCCAATATAACTGTTTGGAACAGTTGCTGGATAGAAAGGCATAATTTGGTCTCTTGGATGACCTGCGTCATGTGTCATTATTGTATTTTCATGATCAACTGCATTATTAATTTCTGTTATCAATCTGTAAGGATTTATAGGGACATCATTTGAATTTAATAAAGGAGCCCAATCTGCTTCCCATTCTTGTTTTACCTGAGCAATTGATTCTACTGTTTTTGTATCATTGGTTCTTGAGTCTCCATAAGCTCCTTTTGCTTCATCTATAAGCATTTTAAGAGTAGATTTAACATCTCCAAATAATCCGATTTCAGTAGGATATTCTTTGTCAATATCTTCAATATTATTGGTATTGTGAATTATAGTTTTACCTTCAGGAATGTCAATTCCAAAAGTAGTTCTTGAAAAGCTGGCTCCCAAACCTATTAGAACGTCAGAATCTTTTAGCCAAGACCAAACTGCTTTTGGAGCAGTTCTGTTTGCAGCTCCTAATGATAAAGGGTGTCGTTCATCAAAAGCAGATTTTCCTGGCATTGTTGTAATAACTGGAATTTGCATTAATTCTGCAAATTCTTTTAGCTCTTCAGTTGCTGCTCCATATAAAATTCCTTGGCCTGCCCAAATTACTGGGTTTTTAGCATTTCCAAGAGCTTTTATAGCATCCTTAACATCTGAGATACTTGGAGCTGTAATATTACTATTTGGGCTAGCATAATCATCCGTATTATCTACTTCTGCAGACATAGCATCGCTTCTCATTTCTAGAAGTACAGGGCCTGGTCTTCCATTTTTTAGCGCAGACATAGCTCTTCTCATTTGAGTAGAAATTTCAGAGCTTTTAGTTATTGAAGAACACCACTTAGTTATGTGAGCAAAGTTTGTTTGAGGGTCAAAAGCTGGTTTTACTTCAGCTACATTTGCAGGTGATCCAGCTGGGAGGTANAGAACAGGAACGGCTTCAGCCCATGCTTGAGCAAATCCTCCAAATGAGTTTTCTATTCCTGGTCCNCCTTGAGAACAAAAAACACCCATTTTACCTTCTTTAGCTAACATTCTGGCGTATCCATCTGCAGCCATTATTCCACCACGTTCTTGTCTAAATACAATAGGCTTTAATCCGCCTTTTCCAGCAGCCTCAATTAATGGGTTAGCTGGAAAACAAGCTATCCATTCAAATCCTTCTTTTTTCAAAATATCTACAACTGCGTCATAACCATTCATTTATAATCTCCGTAAATTAATTTCTATTTGTATATAAAATAACCTTATTTAATAAATTAATACAGTACAAATTGATTAAAATTCGTTTTAAATCACTAGGCCATTTAAATTTATTTTCAATTAGATTTAAATATCGGAAATTTTTTTATATTTAAAATTTAATGACTTTGAGGTAAAAAATGGTTCAAGAAAGACTAATTGGATTTGGTACAGCTAATATTAAAGTATTTGGTGTTGGAGGAGGTGGAGGAAATGCAATTAATAGAATGTATAAAGATACTATTCCTGGTATTCAATTTGTTGCTGTCAATACAGATAACCAAGCTCTTGAAAACTCTTTAATTCCTGAAAAAATCAGAATTGGGGACAGGATTGCAAGAGGCATGGGTGTTGGAGGTGATCCTTCAAGAGGAAAACAATCAGCCGAAGAAAGTAGAAGCGAAATAAAAGAATATCTAAATAATGCAGATATGGTATTTGTTGCTGCCGGTATGGGTGGAGGTTCTGGAACTGGTGCTGCACCAGTGATTGCTGAGATCGCTAAATCATCAGGAGCGCTAACAATTGGAGTTGTTACTAAGCCCTTCGGATTCGAAGGAACCCAAAGATTAGATGCTGCTCTAGAGGGTATTGAAAATCTGAAAAAATATGTTGATACTTTGATAGTTGTTCCTAACGACCGATTACTTCAAACTGAAGAAAATTTATCTATGAATGATGCATTTGCATTAGCAGATGATGTCTTAAAAGTTGGAATACAGTCCATAGCTGAACTGATATTAGTACCAGGGGAAATTAATTTAGACTTTGCTGATGTAAAAACTATTATGGAAAATGCTGGTCCAGCCTGGATGGGAATAGGAGAGTCTTCTGGAGAAGGAAGAGCAATTGATGCTGCAGAAAAAGCAGTTTCATCACCTTTGCTAGAGTTGCCAATTGATGGAGCAAAAGGAGTTATTTTTAATGTCTCTGGTGGTCAAGATACCACTTTGGATGAAGTTACTTCTGCATCAGAAGTAATCAAATCAAAGGTACATCCTGAGGCCAATATAATTTTTGGTAGTGTTACTAATCCTAAACTTAATGGAAAAATAAAAATAACAGTTATTGCAACTGGATTTCCAATACTTGTTGACGATGACTTTGCCGAAAGAAATATTAAACAAGAAGGTGTCAGTATTGATGATCTAGAAGTTCCACCTTTCTTGAGAAAGCATCCTGGAGCGCTTAGAAGGCTTAGATCTGGAACGCTTTAAGTTTTAGTTTTTTTTTCAGGTAAATCATCAATAATTTTATTGAGTTTAGTTGTATGCCCATTGTAGATTGGGTCAGAGACTAACACAAAGGCGTCTAAAACTTTTTCAGCACTATTTGAATTGATTTTAATTAATGAAAATTCAAAGTTATTAATTATTTTTTTTACCTTATTAGTAGTGGCTTTAGAAAGTTTTTTCTCAGAAAATCTTCTTTCTGAAAAACCTAAGTCATACTTCAATATTAGCTTTATCAATTCATTATTTTTCTTTATTGAAGAAATGTCACTTAAGGTCTGAAAAATAGATTGAGATAAACATATGTAGGCTATTTCATCGTCAGAAAAAAAACAAATTACTCCCTTTGTTTTTCCAAGCATCCATATATCTTCATCCACTAGTCTTAATCTTTTTCCTTGAATAAGATCTTTATAATCTTTTTTCCAACCTTTTAAGTGTGATTCTGTAAACTGATTCATTTTATATAAATAAATGACTTATTAATGTATTTGTATGCTGAGTAAAGTCCCATAATAGTCCCTAAAATAAGTACTGTAATTGTAAATTCATAAAAATATTTTACATTGATAGCAGGAGTTGATATAAATAAAGTTATTCCTGCCATTTGAATTATCGTTTTGATTTTTGCTGAGTAAGAAACTTTTAATACTTCATTTTCTCCTATTTTAGATATCCACTCTCTAAGTGACATCACGACTATTTCTCTCATGATTATGGTTGTAGCTATTATGAATAAAGCTAAAGAATCATTATTGTAAACTAATGAAATTAATACTAGGAAAACAAATACCTTGTCTGCGATAGGATCTAAAAATGTACCAAATGTTGACTCTTTTGATTGTCTTCTTGCAAATGCTCCATCTAAAGCATCACTTAATGAACCAATTAGAAAAAGTAATGAAGAAAGGATTACTATAGGGTCAGATTTAAAAAAAATTAATATAGATACAACTAAACCAAAAAATAATCTAGAAACGGTTATAAAATTTGGGAGATTCTTCATCATACTAATAATATTTTATTCTATTGAATTTCTAAAGCTTAGACTTTTTGAGTATCTATATATTAGCTTATATTGGTGATTAATTGTTTGTAAAATAAAGTTTTCGTTTGATAAATACAATATTATTATTTTTGAAAGAGCAAACTTATAATAATTTATAAATGGATAAAGAAATTGAAAATCTAATAAATCAGATTCACTCAATAGATAATATTAAGGGATCTATAGTGATTACAGGATGCGGTATAAGCTCCTTATCATGGCTTTTTGGTATATCTGGTACATCAAATACCATAATAACCTCTTATGTACCTTATTCTATGAATTCTCTAAAGGAATTTTTAGGTAAAGAGTTATCAAGTCATGTTAGTGAAGAAGAGGCTATTAATATGGCAAAAGTAGCTTACCAAAACAGTAAAAATCTCACTGATAAAAAAGATGACATGCACTTATTTGGTTTAGGATGTACAGGTGCTATAAGTACCAACAGAGATCGTAAAGGAGAAGATCGGGCTCACATAGCAATTGCAACAAGAGATTCTTTATCTTATTTTTCTTTATATTTTGACAAATATAACAGAGACAGAATTTCAGAGGATATAATTATCAGTAAGCAGATTATAAACTGCATCGCTAAAGCACATGGTATAGAAGAANCTATTCCATTGAACCTATTAGAAAATGAAAAGTTTTATAGATCAGATTAAGTTATTGAGCTATGGGGAATTAGATTATTTTATAGTCGATTCAAACCTTAAGGTGCTAGATTGTGTTGTGGAAAACGCAGCAATTTTATCAGGTTCCTTTAATCCAATTCATCATGGTCATAGAAAATTACTTGATTATTGTTCAAAAAAATATGACAAAAATAAGTATTATGAAATTTCTTTGCTTAATGTCGATAAACCAGAAATAATTAGTGATGACTTAAGTACTAGGCTAAAAAAATTTAGTGAAGATGAAAAAATAATAATAACAAAGAGTAGTAAATTTGTAGAAAAAGCCACCTTGTTTCCAAATTCATATTTTGTTATTGGCTATGATACTGGATTAAGAATTTTAGATGAATCGTATCTTAATAAAGGTGAGTCTCTTGATGATTTGTTCAGTCTTATTGATCAAAAAAAATGTAAATTCATAGTTGCTGGAAGAATAGATGTTACTGGTAAAGAATTTGATAATTTGAAATTAGAAAATTTAAGTTTTACACATAAGAATTTATTTGACCTCATAGAAGAAAAAGATTTTAGAGAAGACGTATCATCTACCGAAAAAAGAAGACAGGATAATTGACTCTAAATAAGAATGATCTATAACATATCATTCCCATGTATTTTAGAGATCAAAATAATTTTTTTTCTATAGCAGTTTCTGCAGGTTTCCCTTCTCCAGCGGGAGATCTTTTTGCTTCTCAATTAAATCTTCAAGATTATTTAGTAAAAAATCCTAATTCTACTATTTACGTGAGAGTCTCAGGTGATTCTATGCGTGGAGTAGGAATTTTTTCAGGAGATACTCTCATCGTTGACAAATCTATCAATCCTAAAAATACTAGTATAATTTTATGTGTTTTAGATGGAGAATTTTTAGTTAAAAAACTTAATATTAATAATAATTCTACAAATCTTGTTTCAGCGAATAAAAAATATGAACCAATTATTGTAACCGAGTATAATGATTTTCGTATTTTAGGAGTAGTTGTTGCATCAATTAAGAAGTTCATATGATTTTTTTAGTTGATTGTAATAATTTCTATGTTTCATGTGAAAGATTGTTTCGACCAGAATTACTCTTGTCTCCAGTAATAGTTTTATCAAATAATGATGGTTGTATTATTTCAAGAAGTAATGAAGCTAAACAACTAGGTTTGAAAATGGGAGAGCCTGTTTTCAAGGCAAAAGAAATAATTAAGAATAATAACGTTCATGTATTTTCATCAAATTTTGAATTATATGGAGAAATTTCTAATAGAATCATGAGTCAATTGAAAATATTTTCTAATAATTTAGAGGTATATTCTATTGATGAAGCCTTTTTAGAGATAAATAACGAAGACTATAAAAATATAGGTCTAAACATAGTAAAAAATATAAAGAAAACAACAGGAATTCCTGTATCAGTAGGTATAGCTGAAACTAAAACTCTATCTAAAATTGCTGGAAATATAGCAAAAAAATCTTTGGATAACTGTTTTCTGATTGAAAATAATTGGATGGCTAAAAAGATTTTGTCATGTACCCCAATCAAAGATGTATGGGGATTAGGTAACCAATACACCAAATTTATGATTAATAATGGCATATCAACAGCTGAAAGCTTTATGAATATGGATAGAAATTGGATACTTAATAAACTTAATATCAATGTACTTAGAACTAGGGATGAACTTCATGGAATTAAGTGTCACAAAGTATCTTCATGCTCTAAGCCTAAAAAAAGTATAAGAGTTTCAAGATCTTTTAGGAATGATATAGATAATTATCAACATTTAGAAAAATATGTGAGTGACTTTGCTTTTTTAGCATGTAAAAAATTGAGAAAAGAAAATAAAAGAGTAAAACAACTACAAGTTTTTATATTAACAAATAGATTCAAGCAATCACATGATTCCAAATATTTTGGAACTATGTCATATGAATTTTTTGTTTCAACAAACAATTATATTGAGATAATAAAACATTCTCTTATTTTATTAAGAAATATATTCAAAGATGGATTGAGCTATAAAAAAGCAGGTGTTATTCTCAATCAATTATCACCTGTAGATGAATATCAATCTTCATTTATGATGAATAATATAAAAAAAAATAATGATTCACTAATGGATAAAATTGATTACTTAAATGACAAATTTGGTAATAATAAAATTATTTTTTCTTCTCAAAATATAAATGAAAAATCTAAGATTAGTAAAAAGAAGCTATCACCAAATTATATGAATTCATGGAATAATATTCTTAACTTGGATATATGATTTATTTGCTTTCTTTGAATATTGCAAAAGATGATGTATATCCATGTAGATATGTTCTATCTCCTATAGGACTTATTTCTCCATTAGAGAAAAATCCTGTTATTGGTGATTTATCGTCAATAATATTTTTGTAGAGATTAATGTCATGATGAGATTCCCCAAGTAGATATTTTCCNCTTCCTACACTAGAAAACATAAGCGTAGATTTGATAATTTCACCATTTTTACTTTCGTATTCAGAAAGCATTTTCTTTAATTCTTCCTGAGCTGCACTTGAATCTCTAAGATGAAATTGAACAATCTGTCCTTCAGTAATAGATTCACCTATTGTTATAGANCCTGTNTCTTTGTCAATAGAAGATATATTTCTGATCATATATGTTATTTCATCATCGATANTTCCTAATCTATCCATCAGTATTCCTATCTGAAGTGCATTATTCATAACATATTTTTCATCTTCAGGTAAATTGTCATATAGNTTTTTTATAGCAACTATAGGAAGATCATTGTCCAATTCATTNATAACATTATTATTTGCTCGAGTAACTATCATAGGCTCACCTATAGGTCTACAGCTTTGAGCAACAAGTACATCTANCTCAAAGTTACCAGAAATTAATAATCCAGCACAACCATTAAAGTAAGTCGCATCGTCTATAAATAGCGCGTTTTGTCCTGGTTTACTACCTCCTGAGGCAAGGGCCCCTATAATTTTAGTGTTTGGATATGCAAAGTCTAAACCGTCTAAAACATACTCTGTTCTTACAGAGAAAGGATCAGGGAATAAAACTATAGTTTTTGGGTTTTCTTCATCTGAATTTGTAATTTCTTTCCAGCTTTCTGGAGATTGATCAGGATTAGGAAGATCATTTTGAGTAAAATGAAACGGTTTAAAATTAACATTTGGTAATGATCCAGCAGATAGTGATATTCCAGGTAAATATTCAAATTCTTTCCCTTCTCCAATTACTCCCGAAGCTGAACATCCAACAATTGTTTTGAATGGAATTTTTGATTTTATCTTCTCATTTATAGATTCATAATCAGATGAATGATGCGAAGATATAAAAACAAATCCTAAATCAGGACTTTTTCCATCAAGTTTTTTTATTATTTCCNTTGTTACATCTTCTATTGCTAGNTCTAATGAAGGAGAATTAGATACCGCTGAACACCAATACATAAAATTACCTTTCAAAATGTGATTAGGTTGTATTTTTAGTAAAAAAATACTTATAGATCAAACATATTAAAATCCTACATTAAAGGATTGTATAAAGCCTTTGTATTTTAATACGAGCTTTAACCGGTAAATGAATTATTATTAAATTTATGATAAAAAAAATCATTGGTAATAAAATTTATATTTTTGATAAATTATCCTCAACTATGGATAAATCAAAAGAATTGATAAATAATGGCGTGTCCAATGGAACTGTAATTGTTGCAAGATATCAAACTAAAGGCAGGGGAAGTAATAATAGAGATTGGATATCAGAAGGTAATGATGCTTTATTTTCAATAATTTTGGACATAGATAAATCAAAGGTTAACCTTTTGTCTATTGTTAGTGCTTATTCCGTTCTATCTATGTTTGAAGATATATTAAGTAATGAAGCGATAAATATAAAATGGCCAAATGATGTTTTAGTAAACGGGAAAAAAATTTCCGGAACTCTTATAGAAAATGTTATTCATGGGAATAAGGTTAAATCTGTAGTTGGTATTGGTATTAATATAAATTCAAGACATAAATCAACTAATAATTTTATTTACCCATCAGTAAGTTTAATAGAACTTATAGGAAAAGAATTTGATATATTGACTGTGATAGAAATGTATCTTTCTAAATTTAGTGTTTATTACTCAAAACTAATCAATAATAAAATTGATATAGAAAATATTTCAAAAAACCTTTATGGATTAGAAAAAAAAGTTTCATTTAGAACTAATTACTTAAATAAAAAAAATAATTCCAATGATTTATACAAAATTATTAATTTAAATAAAGACGGAACACTTAGAGTAGAAGATAGTAATGGAGACAAGATTAATTTGAGTGCTTCAGAAATCTCAAACTAAATTGATTTGATAACTGAAGCCAATGCTTCAAGTAAAAAAATAGCAGCTATTGGTGATAAATCAAATCCTCCAGCTTGAGGCAGAACTTTTCTTAATCTTCCTAGTAATGGTTCAGTAATAACTATTAAAAATTGCACAATTTGATATTCTCGTGAATTGGGAATCCAACTCGATAAAACTCTAAATAGAATAATTATCGAGTAAATATTTATTAAGTTGAATAATAAATCAGACACTTATTTATCGCTCTCTTGTGCTAAATCATTTCCTCTTTTAACAGCCTCTTTCATCATTTCATAAATAAGTTTGTCAATTTCTTTTTTTTCTAATAGGTTAAGACCTGCTTCTGTAGTGCCTCCTGGTGAAGTTACAGCTTCTCTTAAATTCTTAGGAGAATTTTCTGTTATATTAATGAGTTCAGCACTTCCTATGAATGTTTCTATAGCAAGTTTTTTACTAACTTCTTTAGATAAACCAATTTTTTCACCTGCAAAAATAAAAGATTCTAAAATTCTGTATAAAAACCCTGGACCACTTCCAGATAATGCTGTTGATAAGTTAATCATAGATTCATCATCAAGATAGATAGACTTACCAAAAGAGTTCAAAGCATTTTCAATTTTATTTTTTTCGATTTCTGAAAGATTATTTGTTGAATTCCATACACTTATACCCTTAGAAATTTGTGCGGGTGTATTTGGCATTATTCTGATGATTTTTTCATGATTTGTACGGTCATTTATTTGATTGATTGTTATTCCAGCCATTATTGAGATAATAATTTGATTTGATCTAAGGTAAGGTTTTATTTCTTTAGCTAAGTATCCGAATGATTGAGGTTTGATACATAACCAAACATATTTATGATCAGATAATTCTTCTGAAATACTATTAGAAAAGCGAATTTTTTTAGATGAGTTGTTTGCAGTCTTACTTTGATCAGACTCAATTACCAACATATCATTAAAAATATTTTTTTTTGAGATCGAGTTGACTATTGCGGATCCCATATTTCCAAATCCAATAAAAACTGAACTTTCTTCAAAATTCATAATTTCGAATTTTTTGACAGGTTTTGAGCTAATTTTATTGCTTCGATCATACTTGTTGAATCAGCAATGTTTTTTCCTGCTATATCGAAAGCAGTACCATGGTCAACAGATGTTCTTATGAAAGGTACTCCTAAGTTTACAGAAATCGATTCTTCAAATCCATAAACTTTTATTGGAATATGTCCTTGGTCGTGGTACATTACAACAACAACATCATGTTTATCATTAATAGCATCATAAAAGATAGAATCTGCAGGATGAGGTCCTGTTACATTTATTCCTTCATTTTTACATTTTTCAACTGCGGGTAATATTTCTTTTTGTTCAGTATTTCCAATTAATCCTCCATCAGAAGCATGTGGATTTAAAGCAGCAACTCCAATTCTAGGTTTATTGAATCCCCACATAGTAAAATGATCATGAGTTAATTTTATAGCTCTTGTAACATTTTCTGTTGTTACATAATTACAAGCTTCTGCTAGCGATAAATGTGTTGATAAATGCATACATCTCAAAGTACCAGAAACCAGCATAGTTGCAACATAATTTGATTTTGATTTTCTTTTGAAAATTTCTTGATGACCAATATCTGAAAACCCTGACATTTGCCAGCTTTCTTTATTTATGGGCGCAGTACATATTGCATCCACTTTTTTGCTAATTGCAAGGTCAGTTGCTGTCTCTACCCATTCATGTGAAGCATTACCTGATTCTACAGAATTATCTCCAACTGGAAAATCAATCTCAGAATATTTATTATTATCTAAAATCTGAATTTCTTTAGAGCTTTGGTCATAAGAATCAATTGAATTTATTTGCTTAAAGCTCAATTTTATATCAAGCTTTTTAGCAGTTTTTTCAACAGTTTTTGTATCTCCAATTATTATTGGCAAATTTTCTTTATCACCGTATAAGCTACTAATGGCTTTGATTATTACTTCAGGCCCTATGCCGGATGGATCACCAAGAGTTATTGCTAGCTTTTCCTTATTATTCATGTATTAACACTTTGAATAACCGCAACTATAGCATTTTTGGCATCCTTCTTCGAATGCAAGAGTCCCAACATCACAATCTGGACAGTTAGGAAGTGGCATATTATTACTTGGAACACTAACGGTAACTTTTTCTGTTTCTCCAAAATTAAGCATTGAAGACTGGATGTTTTCAGTTTTTGTTACTTTGTTGTCTTCTGAGCTGAAAATTGATTTTTGTGTAGCCTCGCTAAAAATTTCCTTGGTTTCATTTGATACTACTTTATCAAGTACAGTTGCTAGTGCATCAGGAACTGATCGAACTAGTGTTCCTTCATCCCAAGCNGGAATATCTGTAATTCCTCTTAATTGACTTATAACCTCTTTTGGATCTAAGCCTGCTCTTAGACAAAGAGAAGCAACTCTTGAAACAGCTTCAGCCATAGCGGCATCATTTCCTCCAGCTTTTCCGTGAGTAGTAAAAATTTCAAATGGTTTGTTTCCAGCCATGTTTACAGTTACATATAGATTCCCTCTTCCTGTTCTTACTCTGGATGTGATTCCTAGTAATTCTTGGGGCCTATCCATTGGTGTAATATATCCATTTACTGAACTTTGAGGTAAGAATTCTTCGATATTTTCTTCAGAATTATTAAGATCTTCTCTAGATTTATCATTTGATGCATCATGACCAGAAGTTAATACTTCAACTTGTCTTGAACCAGACCTGTAAACTGTAATACCTTTACATTTTGTTTCCCAAGCAAGCATGTATGCATTTTCTACATCCTCAATAGTTGCTTCATTAGGGAAATTAATAGTTTTAGAAATCCCTGCATCAGTACTCTCTTGGAAAGCGCTTTGCATTAATACATGATAGGTTGGAGAAATATCTCCAGCCGTATGGAATAAGTCTTTTATTGAAGCAGGTACATCTTCTCTATCTAATAGAGAACCTCCATCAGATAAATATTCCATCAATTCTTCAGAATAAATATTATTCAACCTACACATGTTTTCGAAATTTTTATCAACATAAAATAGAGTTTCTCCCTCTAGAATATTATGTTTTCTATAAGCTAAGGAGAATATAGGCTCAATACCTGATGATGCACCTGCAATCATTGATATTGTTCCTGTAGGAGCTACAGTAAGCCTACAAGCATTNCTTAAGGGTTCTTCTCCGTCTTTTTCCATCTTAGAACCTTTCCATTTAGGGAAAGGCCCTCTTTCTATGGCAAGATCTCTAGACTCTTTATCAGACTCTTCTTTGAAAAATGCCATTANTTTTCTTGCAATTTCTACACCAGCTTCAGAGTCATAAGGGATTCCTAATTTTACAAGCATATCTGCAAATCCCATAACTCCTAGTCCTAGTTTTCTAGTACCAAGATTCATTTCTTCAATTTCAGGGATTGCATACTTGTTTGCGTCAATTACGTTATCTAGAAACCTTGTTGTTAATCTTATTATTTTTGCTAATCTATCCCAGTCTATGGAATTTTCATTTTCAGATTCTATAACAAATTTTCCTACGTCAATTGAACCTAAGTTACATGATTCATTTGGTAGTAAAGGTTGCTCTCCACATGGATTTGTTGCTGTTATTCTTCCTACGTGTCTAACAGGGCTATTCCTATTTACCTCGTCTAAAAAGACCATCCCTGGCTCACCATTTGACCAAGCTCCATGAACAATTTTATTAAATACTTCTCTTGCATCTAACTTCCCTGCTTCTATTAATTCACTTTCTGAATCAGCAGGATTTGATTTAACATATAAAGAATATTCTGTACCATCTTTGACTGCTTGCATGAATTCATCAGATGCTCCAACAGAAATATTGAAATTATGAATTTCACCTTCTATTTTTTTACATTCAATAAAATCAAGTATATTTGGATGATGCACGTCCATTACTGCCATATTCGCACCATCTCGTTTTCCACCTTGGGTTACAAGTGTAGAAACAGAGGATAAATGCTTTAAGACGGCAATGGGTCCACATGCTTTACCATGAGTAGTAGCAATTGGTGTNCCTGTTGGCCTGATCTCTGATAAAGAGAAACCGGTTCCTCCTCCAAATTTTTGAACCATTGCGGCATCATGCGCAGCTTTCATTATTCCTTCCATTGAGTCGGTTAGTGGTAGAACAAAACACGCAGATAATGTTCCTGCCCCAGTTCCTGCATTCATAAGAGTTGGAGAGTTCGGAAGAAATTCTAAGCTTGCCATGGATTGGTAAAATAAGTTCTCTATTTGTTTTACTTCTGAATCCTTAAGGCCATAATCTTTCTCGGGCTTAGCTAATGCCTTAGCTACCCTAATAAACATTTGATTGGGAGTTTCAATAATCTCATCATTGTCGTCTTTCAATAAATATCTTTTATCTAAAACAACCTTAGCGTTATCACTAATAGGTGCAGGTTCAAAATCTTGATTTGTTTCTCCGTATCTACTAAATTCAAGATTTGTTTTATTGGTTTCTACCATTAGTTTTACTCCTTTTCTTTTTTTACTTTTTTTGTTATGGGAAACATTTCCATTTGATCTTTTGCATTAATAATTTTTTCTGTTTTGAGCTTATCTATCTCGTCAACAAAACTATCTTCATTTTGAAAGTCTCTATAAACACTAGAAAATCTTATATAACTAACCTTATCTAACTTAAGAAGTTCGTTCAAAACCATTTGTCCTATTACGTTTGATGAGATTTCAGACCCATGGTTTTGAAGTAAATTAGTTTCTATGTCTATAGCTATTTTTTCAATCTTTTCATTTGAGATTGGTCTTTTTTTACAAGCAGTAGAAATACTTTTCGTTAGTTTTTCAACAGAAAAAGTTTCTTTTGAATTGTCCCGCTTAATAACGTTTAGTAACTGTGAATGAATTTTTTCATAGGTGGTAAATCTTAGAGAGCACATCAAACACTCACGACGTCGTCTTATACCATCCTGTATATATCTAGAGTCTACTACCTTAGATTCTTGGTTGTCACAATATGGGCAATTCATAGCTTTAAATCAAAAAAAATGTTCCGCTTTTTTTTCGGGTATAATTAACTATCTACTATTCATTGTGGCTTTGTCAAGCTTCATGCACTACATATTGTGTGGTGCTTTTTATCTAAAATAATCTAAAAGTAAAGAAATAAGTAATAAAAATAAAAATTCAAGTTATCTATTTTCTAAGAAATGGCGGAAGATCTAAGTTGTTTTTGTCATTATTTTGGTTTGAACTATTATCACTTGATCTTATCTCTGGACGAGTAGTTGTTCTTTCGTTTCTTGATTGTTGAGATGTTTGATTTAGAGAAGGGAAACCTGTACCAATAAGCGTAATTCTCATCTCGTTATTTAATCTTTCATCTGTTACAGTTCCAAAAATAATATTTGCATCAGGGTCCACAACTGATGATATAGTTTGAGATGCTTGCTCTATTTCATTTATTGATAGGTCAGAACCACCTGTTATATTGAACAAGACTCCTTTAGCTCCGTCTATAGTCTGCTCTAGTAGTGGAGATGATAATGCCATTTCTGCAGCTTCTATAGCTTTATCTTCACCTTTTCCTGTACCTATAGCCATCCAGGCCGGGCCAGCATTTTTCATTATTGTTGTAACATCAGCAAAGTCTAGATTTATTTCACCAGGAGTAAGTATTAATTCGGCTATTGATTGAACTCCTTGTCTTAGAACATCATCAGCTCTTCTAAATGCCATATCCATCGAAATGTTTGTATCTGAAGCAAGTAAAAGTCTATCATTAGGAACAACAATCAATGTGTCGCATTGTTCTTCCAGCCTTGACACACCTTCTTCTGCTTGTTTTATTCTTTGAGAGCCTTCAAAAGAAAATGGTTTTGTTACTACTCCAACTGTAAGTGCTCCTGAGTCTTTAGCTACGCTAGCGACTACCGGGGCTCCACCAGTACCTGTTCCTCCGCCCATTCCAGCAGCAATAAAAACCATATCTTGATTTTGAACTAGTTCTAAAATATGATCCCTGTCTTCTTCATGACAAAGTCTACCTTTTTCTGGATTTCCACCAACACCCATTCCTCTGGCAAGTCTATCACCAACCCTCAGTTTGCTAGGAACATCTGAGTTTGAAAGAGCTTGTGCGTCTGTATTAATAGTTGCATATTCAATATGAGAGATTTTATTCTTATACATTCTATTGACTGCATTAGAACCACCACCACCAACTCCTACAACAGCTACTCTAGCTTGACCTATATTTTGATCAGAATCTTGTACCAAACTATTTTCCTTTATTTAAGAATATTTTTTATTTTTGTAGATATTATATTTACTTTTTCACTTAACATTTTAACACTAAATTGAAAGTTAGAACCAATTTTGCCTAAAGTTAGACCATTAACGGAGGAAACCTTTGTTGTTTTTGGGGTATTTTTTGTTGAGCCCATAAGAACATAATCTGTACTTGAAGTTATATTATGACAATAACTTGCTAACGCCATTACTCCCATAGACTCGATAGGCAAATTTTCACCTAGAAATTTTATATTTTTTGAATCTATAAGTCTTGATTTAGCTTGAAAAATATATCTGGATAAAGGAACTATGCCTTCAAGCTTGCTTCCTCCTCCACAGAGCACTATTCTTTCAGGTAAATTTTCAGTTCCTAATTTATCAATTATTTCTTGCCTTATTAAATTAAATAACTCTATGGCTCTTTCTTTAAGAACCTGCGAAATCTGTCTTTTTGTGATTTCAAATGTTTTACTAGAATCATTCTGTTTTACTATTACTTTTTCTGCAATTCTTTCATTTTCTGGAGTGCAACTAGTTTCCAACTTTAATTGATTTGCAAAATCAATATTAGTTGAGAAAGCTATTGATAGGTCGGATGTAAATTGATTGCCTCCTACTGGCAGCGAACCAATAAGAACAGGTTTTCCTTTCCTAGAATAGCAATAATCTGTGCTCCCAGCTCCAATATCTATTATCAAAGACCCTATTTCTTTTTCATCTGAATTAAGCAAATAATTAGAAGCTACGATAGATTCTGATGTAATAATATTAGTTCCTAATCCAGCCGATGAAAGAATTTCTTGAGATTTTAAAATGTCATCTTCATCAATATTTACATAAAGATTACTAACGCTAAGCTTTTTTGAATGCATTCCTAGAGGATGTCTAATTCCTATCATTCCATCTAATGAGTACTCCAAAGGTATAATATGTGCTGTGCTTTTTGATATAAATGTGTTTATTTTAGGGTTGTTTTTTGTTAGAAGGTTTAATTGATCTTGTGTGATTATTTCACTAGAATCCATATTTTCTAAAGAAGAATCAATTATTGCAGAGTTTACTGCAGATCCTCCAAAGGAGATATTACATGACACAATTTCGTTATCTACATTTTTGAAATCTCTTACCAAGTTATTTATTTGATTTATTACAATTTCAGAATTTTCTGAGGTTATTTTTTCTCGTAAAGGTTCGGCATATTTTTTTTCAGAAAAAAATAGAACTTCAATAGTATTTGAAATTTTTTCTGTCAACAATAATTTACTTGAATAAGATCCTATGTCTATAGATAATAATTTAGTCATATTAAATTCTTTCAACAACTCTNAATTTTGCACTTCTACTTCGTTTGTTAGCTTCAATTTCACTTTGAGATGGAGAAACTGGCTTTTTTGTTATGATCTTTAATTTTGGAAAATGCCCACAATCACATTTTGGTATATTTGGTGGGCAAATACAATATTTTGATTCCTTCTTAAAGAAATTTTTTACTATTCTGTCTTCTAAAGAATGATAAGAAATTACTGCCATTCTTCCTCCAACTCCTAAGATTTCCAGAGATTGTTCTAGGGCCTGAGAAAGAGAATTTAATTCCTCATTAATATAGATCCTCAAGGCCTGAAAAGTCTTTGTTGATGGATTTATTTTATAGTTTGTTTGTCTGATATTTTTTTTGATAAGATCAGAAAGCTCATCAGCATTTGACAATGGTCTGTTTTCAATAATAAGTTTTGCTATTTTTCTCGATTGTCTTTCTTCTCCATATTGGTACAAAATATCCGAAATTTCTGATTCTGAAAAAGTATTAAGGACATCTTGAGCAGTAAGAGTTTGATTGATTGAGAACCTCATATCTAGTGGGGCTTTTCTCCTAAATGAAAACCCTCTAGATTCTTTATCAAGTTGTAATGATGAAACACCCAAGTCAAAAAGAATCCCATGGCAAGGAACAAATTTTGATTTCATAGCTATTTTCTTAATATTTTTAAAATTAGAATTATCATAAATAAATCTTTCTCCATATTCTTCAAGCCTATTTTTTGATACCTCTATTGCTTCATGATCTGCATCAATCCCTAGCACTTCTCCTCCAGGATTACTTGCTTCTAAGAGACTTTTTGTGTGTCCTCCTTCTCCAAGAGTACAATCAATATATCTACCACCTGAAGAAACTTCTAAGTACTTTAAAATTTCAGGAACCATAACTGGTATATGCTGTATGTCGATATTTTTCAAAATCAAATTCTACCTCTATGAACCCTTTTTTGAATTCTTTGTATTNTNTTTATTTTCTCATTTTTGATTAATTAATTTCAATTGNAGGTAAATGCAGATTTAATTCATTTATAATGAAATTATGAAAAATTTTGTTTCAATAACTTTATCTGACTCAAGGTCTGATGATCCTTCTATTAGAGATAAAAGCGGAGATGTTCTTGTAAGTTTTCTAGTTTCAAATAATTTGAACCTTTACGAAAGAATTTTAATACCTGATGATCCTTCAGAATTAAAGTCAGCTTTGGAAAAATACGTCAATATAGATGACGTTAGCTTAATTGTTACCACAGGTGGTACAGGTATTTCCCAAAGAGATATAACACCTGAAATTACAANTAAATTCTTAGAAAAAAATATACCAGGAATNCCNGAATTGATAAGAAATTCTAGTTACGAAAAAATNAAAACATCAATTCTCTATCGTGGNTTGTGTGGAATAGCTAATAATAAAATTATTCTCAACTTACCNGGAAGTCCAGGAGGTGTAAAAGATGGATTAAGCTCTATAATTGAAATTTTACCNCACATGTTTGATCTAATTGATGGTAAACAAGGGCACTAATTAAATGAAAAANATAGATATCATAACTCTTTTCCCTGAAATTATAGAAGGTTATATCTTATCTCAACCNTTCGNAAAAAACATTTCNCCTGAAGTAAANATTGAANCACATCAATTGAGAGATTTTTCNNCTTATAAACATCGTCAAGTTGATGATAAACAATATGGTACTGAGCCTGGAATGGTTTTAATGCCNGAACCTTTATCTAATGCTGTAGATTTTATNGAAAAAAAAAGAAAGAACAATTGTTATAAAATCCTATTATCNCCACAAGGAAAATTAATAGATNCANAACTTATAAATANTATCTATAAAAAACCNAATTTGATTTTTGTGTGTGGTCGTTATGAAGGAGTTGATGAAAGATTCATTGAAGAAAAAATTGATTTAGAAATTTCTATTGGAGANTTTGTTCTTTCTGGNGGTGAATTACCAGCACTTCTTATTTTAGAAGCAATGTCTAGATTGTCTCCTGGTTTTTTGGGTAATGAAAAATCTTTATTAAANGATTCTTTTGGAAATAATTTNAAGTCATCCCTAAAAGGACCAGTTTATACAAAACCAAATGATTANAANGGCAGAAAAGTACCAGAANTTTTATTATCAGGAGATCACAAAAAAATACTAGAATGGAGAAAAGAAATATCTANNGNTAGAACAAAAAAAAGAAGAGATGACCTTATAAATTGAATTTAAAGCCTATACCTTTATAGCACTTAAATGTTATTATAATTACTTCGTGTGATAAAAAAAGTAAATGTATTAGAAATGAACGAAGAAGAAAAAAAATCAGAAGAACCAGTAGCTGAAGAGCCTAAATCAGAAGAACCAGTAGCTGAAGAGCCTAAATCAGAAGAACCAGTAGCTGAAGAACCAGTAGCTGAAGAACCAGTAGCTGAAGAACCAGTAGCTGAAGAACCAGTAGCTGAAGAACCAGTAGCTG
>NZTZ01000005.1 GCA_002703265.1 Chloroflexota bacterium | reverse complement strand
CTTCGCTTGATAACCAAGTAACTAGAGAAGCAACTTCCTCCAAATCAACAAATCTATTTCTTGGTATTTTAGACAGCATATAATCTATATGCTCTTGAGTCATTTGATCAAAAATTCTAGTTCTTGCAGCTGAGGGTGTAACACAGTTTACAGAAATGCTATATTGAGATAATTCTTTACCTAAAGATTTTGTAAGTGCGATAACTGCAGCTTTTGCTGAACTGTAAGCTGGTGCATTAGGATTACCTTCTTTACCTGCAATAGAAGCAATATTTACTATTCTTCCATAATTATTTTTGATCATATGAGGAACTATACTTTTTGTACAATAAAACACACCATTTAAGTCTACATCTATTACTTTTTTCCAATCATCAATAGGATATTCCCAAGTAGTATTATTAGGGCCAGTAATTCCGGCATTATTAACAAAAATATCTACTTTACCTAGTTTTTCAATTGCATTATTGACACCTTCTGAAACACTTGAATAATCAGTCACATCAACTATATCAAATAAAGAACTTTTTTTATCAAGTTGATTTTCTAATTTATCAACTAAATTTTTATCGATATCCCAAATCATTACCTTTGCACCAGATTCTATAAATCTTTTAGATATTGAAAGCCCAAATCCTTGTGCTCCACCAGTAACTATTGCACATCTTCCTGAAAGATCTATTTTATTCATTAACGCATTCCTTAATTTGAGTAGCTATATCTCTAGTAGTATCAACAAAAGAATCTATTTCATTTTCACCCATCAAAACATTAAGAGCTCCAGCATTTTTCAATTGAAGTAAGACTTCATTATTTCTGAGATAACTAAATAAAATTTTTGTCATCTGAGAATTATTTTCAATAAAGGTTCTATAATCAATTATTTTATTTTTATTGAAATTTATCCCAAATAAAGATCCANAACCTGTTATTTGNACAGGTAAATTNATTTCATCAAAAACAGATCTTAGTCTTTGTCTTAATTTTTCTCCTAAACTNTTCATNTANTCAAAATCTGNTTGATTTAAGTTACTCATTACTGCGATTCCNGCTTCCATTGTCATAGGGTTACCATTGAATGTTCCNGCATGAGCAATGTCATANTTATTACTTGTGGGATCAAAAAGCTCCATTATCTCATCTTTACCTCCAAAAGCTCCCACAGGGAGTCCTCCTCCAATAATTTTTCCTAACGTAGTCATATCAGGAGTAATTCCAAAAGATTCTTGAGCGCCTCCTTTAGAAACTCTAAAACTTTGAATTTCATCAAAAATCAAAACAATGCCTAATTCTTCAGTAATATTTCGAATAAATTCAAGAAAATCTATATCTAATGGTAAATAACCAAAGTTTGAAACAATTGGTTCCATAATTATGCACGATAAATCATTTTTGAATTTTGTTATAAGAGTTTCACATTTATCCTTATCGTTATAAGGTAAGACAATTACATCTTCTAAAACACTTGGAGGTTGATAGCTATATTCTGGAACTCCAGGATGAGTTTCAGGATTCAAGTCATCTTTTTTGGGATAAACACTAACAGAAACATGTTCATGAGTTCCATGATAACCTCCCTCAAATTTTGCTATCTTAGTTTTTTTTGTGAAAGATCTCGCAGCCATAATTGCCATCATAGTTGCTTCTGTACCAGAGTTGGTGAATCTAACCTTCTCCATTGAAGGGATTCTATCAACTAATATATTAGCAAGTTTTGTTTGACCATCAGTTGGAACACTATAGACAGTACCATCATTTATTTGATTAGCTAAAGCACTCATTATTTTTGGGTTAGCATGACCCAAAATTAAAGTTGTTGCATTCAGCATAAAATCTAGATACTTATTTTCATCGATATCATAAATATACATACCCTCAGCTTTATCGACAAAAAAAGGATATGGATCCATCCATTGGGTTGTCCTTGTATTTCCACCAGGCATTACCTTTGTTGCTGTTTTATGTTTAGTAAAAGAATTTTTTGTATTTGATAAGTAATTTTTATTTTGTTCTTCTAAAAGTTTATTAAGTTTTTCTTGCATTGGAATATTATGTTTNATTTTCAGATAATTATATAGAATTTGGNAATTTAAGTATTTTTATTTGGATTCCAAACTGGGCCAAACATATTAATNAATAAAATCAATCCNACTGNTGACATNCCTAAAGCAATGATAGAAAATAAAAATTTNATATCTAANTCTAATGAAATACAAATTAGACCAAAAATTGCAACNATCGATAATCTTGTTATNGCTCCCATTATAGGAATAAACATCTTACCAGTTCCTTGGCTNGCAAAATATAATGTTTTACCAAATGCAAATATAGGATAAAAAGGAGCAACTATAGNCAAATAAAGAGCACCAATGACATATGCTTCTGGATCAGCAGTATACAAATCAAGCCATAANCTAGGAAATATTGANAAAATGACTCCTGCAACTGCTGCCAGAGTTGCAATAAATGTTGCTCCATACCATGCAGATCTTCTAGCTCTTTGGAATTGATTTGCTCCAAAATTAGTTCCCACACAGGAAGTTAATACCCCACCAACACCAAATGCTAAAGGAATTAGAGTTTGCTCAAGTCTAGCACAAACACCATATCCAGCTATTGCTTCTGTTCCAAACCTAGAAATAAAAGTTGTAGTAAAAATCATTGTTAGTGCAATGCTGGTACTATTTATTGCACCTAACCCTCCTACATTTAATATGTCAATAAAAATTTCTTTTCTAGGTTTAAAAATCTTAAATCTTACAGGGTATCTACCTAATAATATAGTGATAAACATTAAAATCCCTGCTACCCCTTGGGGGATTACCAATGCTAAAGCTAAACCATTTACTCCCATTGATGGAAATATTATCCATCCCATTGATAATGCTCCGCTTAGAAAAAGCTGTAATAATCCCATAGAAACATTAATTACAGCAAGTAATTGATAATCTCCAAATGATCTATAGATAGACATCATTAAGAAAAATAAAAACATACTAGGAGATAATCCAAAAAAGATTATAGAATAATTTACAGCTTTATCAATAACTTCTTCTTCTGGCCCCATCAGTACGAACAAATTTCTTGAAAAAAAAACAAAAGCTATAAAAAAAGTTATAGCTACTGCTAAATAGATTAAGAAAGAATGCCAAATAACCAAATTTGCTCTTTCAAGATCATTTTTACCAATTGATCTGCTTAGAGAGGATACAACTCCACCTCCTATAGCTCCAGCACCAATCATTCCAGATAGAGATACTAATGGATATGTAATGGCAACACTTGCTAATGACACTATTCCCAACTTACCCGCAAAAAAAGGTTCCGCGAATCCAACTATTAACATAAAAAATACTGAAACCATATTTGGAGCGGCTAACTTGAAAAGCATAGAATGAATTGGACCGTTCAAAATAAGTTGAATTCTATCAGATTTTTGTAAGCTCAAATTGCTCTCCAAATATTATAAACAAAGTACTAGTAGCTAATCACATAGGTATGTATTATATGATAAAAAAAATATTTATTGGAGGTAAAAAATGCCATATGGAGGAAATGATTGGTTAGACATTACAAAAGAAGATATTATTGAACCATCACTTCCAATTTGTGATCCTCATCATCACTATTGGGACTTGAGAGTTGAAAGAACACCTTATGGTAGATATTTATTACATGAACTTTTAGATGATATAAGTGGGCATAATATTACTTCTACAGTTTTTATTGAAGCAAGAGCTATGTATAACGCTGATATAGAGAAAGATTTCAAACCTGTAGGAGAAGTAGAATTTGTGGAAGGAATTTCTGCTGCTAGTGCAAGTGGGATATATGGAAAAAGTAGAGCTTCTGCTTCAATCATAGGTCATGCTAACTTAAATTTAGGAGATAGAGTTGAGCCTGTATTGCAATCATTACTTGAGGCTAGTCCAAGGAGATTTAAGGGAATTAGACATATTGTTGCCTGGGATACTGACAAAGAAGTAGATACTGTCCCTGTTTATAATCAGGAAGAGCAAATGTCAACAAAAAGTTTTATTGAAGGAGCAAAAGTCTTAAGCAAAATGGGCTTAAGTTTTGATTCATGGATGTATTTTCATCAACTGCCACAATTACTTAATTTAGCAAAAAAAGTTCCAGATCTACCAATTATGGTTGATCATATAGGTGGGATGCTATTAGTTGGAAAATATAGAGATAAAAAAGAAGAAGTTTTAGAAACTTGGAAAAAAAACATTTCTGATTTATCAGAATGTCCAAATGTCCAGATAAAACTTGGTGGACTAGGAATGCCCATCACAGGACATGATTGGCATCTGAGAAAAACTCCTGTTGGTTCTGACGAGCTTGCAGAACAAATGAAATTCTTTCTAGACTATTGCATAGAAAAATTTGGTACAAATAGAGGAATGTTTGAAAGCAACTTTCCTGTTGATAAAGTTTCATTCAGTTATGATGTTTTATATAACGCTTTCAAAAAGTATTCAAAAAACTTCTCTAAATCTGAAAGATCATCTATGTTTCATGATAATGCAATTAAATTTTATAAAGTTGAAGAAGCATAGGAGGAAAAAAATGTCATACAATAAAATTCTAGAAAAAGTTAATTCTAACGAGTCTGCAGTAGGATTAAATTTAGCAATAAATTCTCCACACTTAGTTGAGTTTTTTGGTTCTTTAGGATTTGATTGGGTATTTATTGATTGTGAGCACGGATCTATGACAGATTCTGAAGCAGAGAATATGATTCGAGCAGCAGAATTATATGGAATGGCTCCAGTAGTAAGAGTTCCAGGAAATGAACCTCATATTATATTAAAAATGCTAGATGCTGGGGCTAAAGGTATAGTTGTTCCTCATATTGATAATGTTGAAGATGCAATTAAAGCCAGAGATGCAGCCAAATATCCTCCATTAGGGAAAAGAGGATCAAATTATGGTACTGGTAGAAATAATAACTATGGAGAATTAATAAAAGATACACAAGAATATTATGAATTTGCAAATAACAACACAATCTTATTTGCGCTAATAGAAAGTAAGGAATCTGTAGAAAACATTGATGATATACTTGAAGTTGAGGGAATAGATGCCACGTGGCTTGGTCCCTCAGATATGGCCCTTTCAATGGGTCTTCCTGGCAAAGATCATGTCAAAGAGCATTTAGATTTAGTTGTTAAAAAAACAATACAAAAAAATAAAATTGCAGCTGCAACACATTCTGGTCCAGATCAGTTTGATGAATATGAACATTTTCATAGATTAGGTGCAAGAGTTTTGTCAATAACATCTTTATCTTTGCTCAAAGATTCGGCACTTAATTGGCAGAAAAAAATAAGACAAATTAGATAGAATGTCTAAAATTAAAGAGATTATCACTGTTAGTGATTTAGTTAAAAAATATGATGATTTTACTGCAGTAAATGGCATCAATTTCAAAGTATCAGAAGGAGAAATCTTTGGACTACTTGGTCCAAATGGAGCAGGAAAAACTACAACTGTAGAAATATTAGAAGGATTGCGTAAACCCTCATCTGGATTCGCTGAAATAGATGGTATAAATATTGAGAAAAATACAAAAGCAGTAAAAAAAATTATTGGGGTTCAACTTCAAGAATGTTCTTTTTTTGATAAATTAACTTTATTTGAAATTATAGAAATGTTTTCTGTTTTTTATTCTTCTAGACCAGATATTGAGAATATTTTAGAAAAAGTAGGATTACTCGAAAAGAGAAAATCATACTATAAAACTTTATCCGGTGGTCAAAAACAAAGATTATCAATTGCAGTAGCACTAGTTAATGATCCAAAAGTTTTATTTCTTGACGAACCCACAACAGGATTAGACCCTCAAGCTAGAAGAAATATGTGGGACTTAATTGAAAATATTAGAAATAGTGGGAAAACTATAATAATAACTACTCATTACATGGAAGAAGCTGAAAAATTATGCGACAGAGTTGCAATAATTGATACTGGTCAAATAGTAACTATTGACACTCCAAAAGCTTTAATTAAAAAGCTTTTAGACTCAGGTTTTGAAGTAGAAGAAAAATTACAAAATGCAACATTAGAAGATGTTTTCATAAACTTAACTGGAAAAAGTTTGAGAGAAAACTAATGAATATTTATTTAATTATTGCAAAATCTACTATAAAAATGTATTTCAGAAGAACTCAATCTTTATTTTGGACGCTTTTTTTTCCGGTTGTTATGATGCTAGGTATTGGATTTTTTGGTTTTGGGCAGTTCACACCTCCAAAATTAGGGATTATAAATTACTCAAATAATTATGAGTCTGATCTTTTTTTAGAAGAATTGAATAAAAAAGAATATATTGAAATAAAAACAATATCTGAAAAAGAAATAGAAAAGTCAATTCTTGAAGGAAAAATAGATTCCGTAATGACAATCTCAAAAGATTTTAGTTTAGAATCTCCTAATCTTGAAATATCATTCGAAAATTCAAAAGAAAAAATCGCTCAAGAATTTTATGATTTAAGTGAAATGATAATATCTGATTTATTGAATAATAATCAAACTGAAAAAAGTATTGTTCTAAAAGAGAAGATATTTGAAAACCAATATCAGGGATACAAGGGATTTTTAGTACCTGGAATTGTTGCGTTATCAATTATGCAAAGTGGTATTTTGGGAGTAGTGTTTACTTTGATTAGTTATAAAACTCAAGGAGTACTTAAAAGGTTGCAAGCGACTCCTATAGATCCTTCTCATTTTCTTATAGGTCAAATGATCAGTAGATTATTAATTATTGTTATTCAAACATTTATTTTATTCTTGATTGGGACTCTAATACTTAATATTGACATAGCATTAGGAAGTATCTATGCTTGGATCAATATAATTATATTTTCTGTACTTGGCTCCATTTTGTTTTTATTTATTGGATTAGCGGTATCTGGAGCTTCTCCAAATGAAGACTATGCTGCTCCTATTGCTAACCTAATAACTTTTCCTATGATGTTTTTGTCTGGTGTTTTTTTTGATACTGATGTATTTCCAAGTTGGTTGAGTGTTATTACAGATAATCTACCTCTTTCTCCACTTGTAAATTCACTAAGAGAATCAGCCCTTTACGGAACTCATACTTTCGAACTTTTACCAGAATTAGCTATAATGCTTGTTTGGATAGTATTGGCCTTCATTATAGGAATAAAGACTTTTAAGTGGGAATAAATTTCTAATTTTTTTTCATATCTTCATCTGAAATATGAGGCTTAATCAAATCTACTATTTTGTCTAAAGTTTGAGACGGGTTATCTGTAGACGTATCTACCACTACTTTGGGTCCAATACTACTTTTATCAATAAAATGTGCATAATCATTCATAACATCTTCAATATCTTGTTTTTGAAGAGGGCTGTTTGAATGCTCTGGTCTACTTCTTAGCTTTTCCATTCTCTCTTCTATAATGGATTTATCTGCAATCATGTGAACAATAATTATAGGATCTGAAGTGATTTGTTTTATTCTATTTTCAATTCTGTCAAAAACTATATTTTCTCTATCAAAAGATTCACCTTCCAATCCATAACCGAAATATTTTCTGGCTAAAACAGCTTCTTCAATATGAAACCCTACGGTTAAATCATCTCTTTGGAAATAATGATGTAAATGATAATACATATGATATCTGTGATACATTTCCATTAGCTTAGGAGATAAATTTAATATTTGTTGTTGCTCTTCAAGAGTAGTGTCATCTGGATGGCCTGAGGTATGAGGTATCTTCATATGATCATGCATTAAGCCATCATAAAATGGTGTTCCTGTGTATTCTAACTTCCAATCCTTTAGCTTATTCGCTATAGTTGTAGTTCCTACATACTCTATTCCTGCTAATATAATTTTCATGATGCTTCCTAACTTTAATAAACTAAACTATTTCTTCTAACTTACTTTCGTCCAATTCAAAACCTAGTCCCGGTTTATTGTTCAAATGAATATGACCATCTTTTATCAAATAAGGTTCCTTTAGAAGATTATTATGTTCTGGAATGAAAGCGTGTGAATGTTCGAGTTTATAAAAATTTGGAACTGAACTCATAACATGTGCAGCTGCTATCAGTTCTAATGGACCTCCAGGTATAACATGAGGAGCAACAGGAATATAGTATGCCTCGGCCATTGTGGCTATCTTCTTAATTTCAGAAATACCTCCTGTCCATATAGTATCAGGCATTATAAAATCAGCTAAATTGTTCTCTAAAATAGGAATGAAATCAGCTCTTGTATACAGCCTCTCTCCTACACAAATAGGGGCGTTTGTATTTTGTTTCACTTGTTTTAAGGCGTTAATTCCTTCAGGCGGAACAGGTTCTTCAAACCACGCAATATTAAATCTTTCGTAAAGATTATTTGAAATTCGTACTGCATTAGGTACATTGTAATGTCCATGAGCATCAATTAAGATTTCTATTTCTGGACCTACAGTATCTCTCACTGCAGCAACAATATCATATCCTAGCTGTTCACCTTCTTCAGAAATAAATCCATCTTGATACATAGTATGGTATTGTGTCATCTCAAGGAATGGATCAAGCTTACAAGCAGTATGGCCATTTTCTAATACATTTATTTTTGCAGCATTTGCATATTCTTCGGGTGTGTAGCATCCATTGAACCATGCATTACAATAAAGCCTTACTGGATCTCTGTATCTTCCTCCTAGTAAATCATAAACTGGNAGGCCTGATAGTTTACCNTTTATATCCCATAAAGCGATATCGAAACCTGCAGTTAGTGAAGTTGTAAAACCTCTAGACCCCATATATGAAAACATCCTAAATAGCTTATTCCACAATCTATCAATATCCATTGGGTTTTCACCTATGAGTTGAGGAGAAACTTCTCTTATAGCCGTAGCCATAAAATTTTCAGACACATTNACTGAAGAACCTACTTCNCCCCATCCATGAATTCCTTCGTCGGTTTCCATCTTAAGAAANACCCATTTTTTATTGGTNGGACTTTTAGAAGTTTGAGCATACTCNGCAGCATAGATTTTNATGTCTGTAATTTTCATTTATCTCCCTCAATTGATAATTTAGTTTTNTCAGAGTATATAAAGGAGATTTAAAATGTCAATATAAGTACTAATTTTTTTCTAACCAAGCACTATATTCTTTTTCAGTTTTATCAGACCAAGCATTTCTTGGATAAAATTCACTTAATTCACCTCCCTCAGAAAGTTTTTTTCTTGCAAAAACTTCCCACTCTGCATGACCTGTAGCAATATCTGCTAGTTTTTCTGCAAGTGTTATAGGAACAACTACTGCACCATCATCATCAGCAATAATAATATCTCCCGGATTAACTAGAACTCCTCCACATGAAATAGGAATATTTACAGCATTTGGGAAAATAGAAACTTGAGTATGATAATTTGGAGTTACACCTTTAAGCCACATTCCTAAATCTAAATCTTTAGCATGAGTATAATCTCTTATTGCACCATCAACTATTATCCCTTCTCCTCCCTTTCCTTGAAAATAAGTTAGCATCATTTCTCCAAAGACCCCACTTCTTAGGTCTCCTCTAGCATCAACAACAACAATATCTCCTTTTTCTGCAATATAAAGTGCATGTCTGTGGAGTTGAACTTCAGGGTCCATCTCTTGATCGTCTAGATATACATCTTCTCTTTTTGGTAAAAATTGAAGAGTNATAGCTGGTCCNGCTATTGTTTTTCCTGGTGAATAAGTTACNGGACCTTGNATGAATGGATCATTAATTCCTAATTTATTCAATTCTCCCGAAGCAGTAGCTGTTCCTATTGATTTTAATTTTTCAATTAAATCTTTTTTTGGTCTTTGTATATTATTAATATTCATTAAAGTTTCCTTTTATTATTTGAAAGAAATTCATATGTGGTTAACATTAACAATTAATAGAATAAATTCCACTATGAATAATAAAAAAAATATACTAATTTCAGCAAGNGATAGTAAAATNTCAAAANTATTAANTAATTCATTGAANTCTCACCATCTNAAGTTTATTGATAAAAAAGAATTAGAATACGACGATCCAAATAAACTCAATAAATTATTCAAAGATATTGATGTCTATGTACACATAAATTATCAAGGATTGAATTTCTCAGACGACTATGAAATGATTGATTATCATACTAGAAAAACTTATGATTTATTATTTGCTGCAGGAAAGGAAAACATTTCTAGAGTTTTATCTATTTCAACATTAGAGTTATTTTCTGAAATTGAATCTAACCTCACTGTAACAGAAAATTGGGAGATGAAATTTCCAGCAGATAATATAGAGCTTCTATGTGCAAATTTATCTGAAAAAGTATGTAAAGAGTTTGCTAGAGATCAAGTATTTGAAGTTATTAATTTGCGATTGGGTTCATTTGATGAAAAAAGTGACTCAAGACTATCAGAAAAAAAATTAAGTCAATGCTTAGATAAATTTTTATATTTAGACTTTACAACAGAACAGATAAAACTATCAAAAAACCCATTCAATTCAGCAAGAAAAAAAGGTCCAAATTGGATTAATTATCACATACAAGACTCATTTGAAGGCCAACGATATCTAACCGGCAAAATAGATAAATTTATTGAGGATTATAAATGAAAATACTTATATTAGGTGGAACCGGAATGCTGGGTCCATGGGTTATAAAAGCTCTAAAAAATAAGCATGAAATATTACTGACAGATATAAAATCTCCTCCAAAAAATTTTGATGGAGATTTTCAGAAATTAAGTGTTGATGATATTGATGGAGTAGCCAAAGCTTCAGAGGGTAAAGATTGTATCATCAATTTATCGGTTTTAAGGCATGATAGAAAACTTGCATTTGATGTCTCAACATTAGGAAACTTTGCTATGATGAATGCTGCAAAAACTAACAATATAAAAAGAGTAATTAATACAGGTCCTCATTTTCAACTAGTTGGTACAACATATGAAGAATGGGATGGTAACTTAAATCCTGAAATGCCTCCTCAACCAGGAACAAGATTATATGCTTTGAGTAAATATCTAGGTCAAGAAATTTGTAATAAATATAGTGATTTTTACGACATTAAAGTAATTACATTACTTTATCTAAACATGAGACATCATTACGATCTCACGACTCCTGATTTTGAACCTGCAGAGCTACACAAAGATATGACTCCGTTTACGACTTCTTGGATCGATTGCGGTGAGGCTGTGAGATGTGCTGTAGAATTAGAATTAAGCAAACTAAACGGAAATAGAGAAACCTTTTTTATCTCTCCAAAAATCCCACATGGAAAATTTAATAGTGATAAATCTTATAAATTATTGGGGTGGCACCCCAAATATACTTTAGAATCACTATGGACTAAAGAATTGATGAAGTCAGATCATCATAATGAAGACTCTTATTAGATTTCTTTGACTATTTGAACCAATCTTCCAATCACTCTAATCTTTTCAACATCTGTTACCGATTGATTATTTGAAAANGTTAATTGATCTTTTTTGAAATTTGATTTAGCAATACTATATCCATCTGAACAAATGCATACATATTCATCATCAAAATTAGGTNTATTAAAATTTTCCTGTTTGCCACCACATATTTTACAGATCATCATTGAAAACTTTTTTNTTGCTTCTGGCAGTTTTTCTATNAGCCAAAAGGTATTATCTCTAAAACTTTTAATAATTTTTTCCTCATTAGCAATATTATTAAGCAAAATACCTTCATTCCAATTTTTATTTACATATACTCTGTCACCAATATTGATATCAGGNGAATTCTTATCATCTTCTATAAACAATCCCAAAATATTATTACTAGATAAAACATTAGGATCCCAGTAAGCATATAAAGCAGGCTCTACAANTTCGTTAGTTCTCAATATCTTTTCAATTTCACTCATTTTATAAACAGCTACTTCATTTGGAAGAGAAGAAACAACATTTTGNAAAATTGTTTTATATGAATTTGTCTTNGTTTGAACTTCAAGTAATTGATTTATATCTATTTTAAGTATNTTGCATAGCCGAACTAAATCATTAACCTTGATCTCTCTCTGGTCTCTTTCTATTTTAGACAACCAAACTGGAGTCTTTTCCATCAATCTAGATAATTCTGTCTGAGACATATTTCTATTTAGTCGATGTATTTTTATTTTTTCNCCAGTAGACAATTTNGAAGAAATTTCTGNATTAATTATAGCCATTTGNNNAANTATTATCCTTNNTGCTAATNAATAGTTTTCTTTTTTTCCAAAAAAGATANTTAANATTAAACATNAAGTTTTTNNCTTTGACAAGCAAAGATATAATAAATTTAGTAAGAATTAAAAGGTTGTCTTAATGAATGAATTCAAAAAAGCCATAGTTTCAGGGCTAGAAGAATATTTAAGTGGATTATATAAAGCTATAGAAGGATTGTCTGAGGCAGAATTAAATTGGCAGCCATCATTGGAATCTAATAGNATAATTTATCTTTTGTGGCACATGGGAAGAGTTGAAGANAACTGGATAAACAAAGTAATNGGTGGAAATGAGACTGTTTGGATAAGAGATGGATGGAATAAGAAATTTCCATTTAANGAAGAAGANTATGGCAAAGGNTATAATAAGCAAGANCTTGCTAATTTCCCTTCTATTGATAAAGATCTTGTNATGCAATTTTATAATGAACAAAGAAAAGAAATACTTAAAGTAATTGAAAGCTTAAGNGAAGAAGATCTAAATAAAGATTATAAAAGATTAACAGGTGAATTAAAAAAAGGNTACTGGATTTTAGGNCATGTACTAGTTGAAGAATCTCAGCATTTGGGGCAGGTAGCCTACATTAGAGGAATGATTAAAGGACTTGATAATTAATCTTCTATTCTCTTAAACCTAATACCATAATAGGTATCAAAAACTAGAAGAAATAAGCCCTGTATCATTACCCCAAACCCATGGCCTACAGCTGATTCCCCTTGAAACACAATCTGAAAGATCAAAAGTAAAGAAACTATCAAATAAATAACATCTAAAAATGAATTTATTAATAAAATCTTATACAGTCTTTTTCGATTAGGTATAGAATTCCTAATTAAAGGAAAAATTCCTAATAAAAAATTTACTATTCCCCAAATCAAAAACTGGATA
>NZTZ01000004.1 GCA_002703265.1 Chloroflexota bacterium | reverse complement strand
TAATAGCAGGAATAGGAATAATTTTACAAACATATTTATTAAGAAGTTACTTACCTGGAAAAGTTACTTTTTTTAATTTATTCCAACCAATAATAGGTATTTTTATATCATGGTTCTTATTGGGAGAAAGTTTAGGATTTATACTCTTTTTATCAATATCATTACTGACAATTGGAACATACTTTACCATACAAAAAAAAGTTTAAATAACATTAGTTCTCTAATCTAAAATCTGATGGCCATCTTACTTTTTGAGATTTAGCTAAATAGAAATTGCAATCTGTAATTTTTGCATTTGAAAAAACACATCGATATAACCAAGAATTTTCAAAATTAGAGTTGGTAACTATTGATCTAGAAAGATTTGCTCTATATAAAGCCGCTTTTGTAAAATTTGTTTCTATAAATTCAGAATTTATTGCTGAAATTTCAGAAAGATCAGCATTGCTAAAATTGCAACTAATAAATTTAGAATTGTTTAAAAGAACTTTTGACATTCTCCAACCAGAGAAATCTCTATTCTCAAATACTTGTCCAGAAAGATCATATCTTTTATCAGGATTGTCTATTATCCATTGACTCAAGTAGCCTTTTGTTAAGTTTGGGTCATTTCCTCTTAAAATCATAAATTTGTATAGCTAGTAATTAACAGTTTTGTAACACCTAATAGTTATTATAGAATAACAAAAAAAAATTGATTAAAGATTTAACTAGGAGTTTAGTATGGCAAATGAATCTAAAGAAGCATTAAAGCTAATGAAAGATAATGGCTGTGATGTTTTAGATATAAAATTTATTGATCTTCCTGGAGTTTGGCAACATGTTTCTGTTCCTATCAGTGAAGTAAACGATGGTTTATTCGCAAATGGTACAGGGTTTGACGGGTCAAGCATCAGAGGATTCCAATCTATCGATGAATCAGACATGTTATTGGTTCCAGACCAATCTACCGTAAAAATAGACCCATTTGTTGACGGTCAGGTAACAGTAATTGCAGATATTAAGGATCCTGTAACTGGAGAAAAATATAACAAAGACCCAAGAAATATTGCAAAAAAAGCTGAAGAATATCTTAAGAGTACTGGTGTAGGAGATACTTCATTTTGGGGTCCNGANGTTGAATTTTTTATTTTTGATTCNGCTCAATTTGATTATGGCCCAAATTATAGTATTCATAATGTTGATTCAGATGAAGGTATTTGGAACTCAGGAAATCCATTCATGTTAGATGGAGAAACAATTAATAAAGCGCATAGGCCTAAACATAAAGGTGGTTACTTCCCTGTCTCTCCAGTTGATACGCAACAGGACATTAGAAACGAAATGATAAGAATTATGCAAGATTCTTTTGGAATTAAAGTAGAAAAGCAACACCATGAAGTTGCAACTGCAGGTCAGGGNGAAATTGACATTGTTTANAACACTCTTCTTGATACTGCTGATGATGTAATGGCTTATAAATATGTAGTCAAAAATGTAGCCAAAAGACACGGTAAAGTAGCAACATTTATGCCTAAACCTATTTTTGAAGATAATGGAACAGGAATGCATACTCACCAATCAATTTGGAAAGACGGTAAACCTTTATTCGCTGGAAATGAATATGGTGGGTTTTCAAAACTTGGTCTTAACTACACAGGAGGATTGATTAAGCATGGAAAAGCATTAATGGCTCTTGCAGCTCCGACTACAAACTCATATAAAAGATTAACTCCAGGGTTTGAAGCTCCTACAATTTTAGCGCTATCNGCAAGAAATAGGTCTGCTGCTTGCAGAGTTCCAATGTATTTCCAAAATCCTGCTGCTAAAAGGATAGAGTTCAGATCTGCTGACCCTACTTGTAATCCATACCTTACATTCTCAGCTATGCTTTTAGCTGGTCTTGATGGTATTGAAAATGGATATGACCCAGGCGAACCTTTAGAGAATGATTTATTTGAACTTCCCTTAGAAGAACAAGCTAAATTACCTCAGGTCCCTTCAAGTTTAGAAGAAGCTCTTAATGCTCTAGAAGAGGATCATGATTTCCTTCTAAAAGGAGGGGTCTTTACTGAAGATGTAATAAAAGCTTGGATCGACTTTAAGAGAGAGAACGATGTGGACCCAATAAGGCTCAGACCTCATCCATATGAGTTCTTCCTTTCTTTTGATGCATAAATTGTAAANTTANAAGCTTAGGTGTTAATTAAAAAAATAATTTTAATTCGCCTAAGCTTTTAATTTTATTCCCAGAAAANTCTTCATAGTAACCATNTCTGTCTATAAGAATAGGAGTCATCCCAGCNTTTTTTGATCCAATATAATCGGACTCTATTTGATCTCCTACATANACACATTCTTCAGGATTAACATTTGCTTTANTAATTGATGAAATAAATATTCTTTTATCAGGTTTTTCNTATTTTTCATCATATGAGGTTATTATGAAATCTAACAAAGAAGTAAGGTTGAGATCTAACATGAGTTGATCTCCTTTAATATCCATATTTGTTATACCTGCAGACTTTATTCCTTTTGATAAAAGCCATTCTAATAAATCTTTTGTGTCATCAAAAATTCTTAGTGAATATTTCTCTTGTGAAATTTCTTGCCATATTTTCCAAGATAAATCTTTACTAACTTGAATATTATTTGACGATAATATTTTATTTTCATATTCAGAAAAAAAATCTTTTTTTTCACTTGTGGACATATTTCTGAGTGGTTTTATTTTTTTTTGTAGTGCCATGAATTCATCTGCAAATTTATATCCATAAGAAATTTGAGTTTCAGACAAAAAAATTTTATTNTGTTCTAGAATTTTTTTTTGGATCTTTTCTTTTTGTGGATAAAAACCTGCTAGGGTTCCATAAATATCAAAAAAGAAATATTTTTTTTTATTTAGATTCAGCATTATATTCATAGATTTTATAGTTATCTTTATCATAAAGCTTAGTCACTTTATCTCCTAATTTTTCTTCTAATCTACTAGGAAATTCTGGAAAAAAATTACTCTCTATAGACCCAAAAATAATTAATCCAACATCATATGTTTCTAGAAAATCTTCTAAATATTGATAAGAATCAGTTTTATAAAATTCTTCAATTTGCTTCTTTCTAAGTGTTACTTGATTTTGATCTAGTGACCTTTGTTGCTTTTGGTGCCAATCCCAGCCCAATACACTCTGCAAACCTGTATTTATCGANATTCTGGATGACCAGGAATATAAATCTGTTGAATATTCTAAAATAACCCTATTTGTTGATATATTTTTATTAATCCAATCAATAGCTTGATATGAGTCTGACAAATCTATCCATTTGCCTTCTTGAGAGTACTCAGCATTTTGCATGTATTTAGTTCCATCTAATCCATGAAAATCATTATTAAAGCGATCCATAACTCTTGGTTTTATTGCATATATTGGGTAAGAGATTCCTATAAAGAATATTAAAGTAAAAATAGAAATAAAAAAATATTTCTTAGATTTTGAGTTAATCTCATTTAATATAAACGTAATGATAATACTCGATGATAAATTCAGAATAATCCATGATTGAAAGTTAAACTTAAAATAAGTGTTCATCCTATTGATATCTGAGTCAATAATTAGAAACTCTGTGAATAAAGGTAATCCAAATCCCAGAATTAACATAACAGAAAGCCATAAATAAAGCCTCGAATCATTTTCATAAAATTTATACTTCAAAAAAACTACCAAAATAGTAAAAAAGATTATTAGAAACAAACTAAGGATAGTAAGAAAATCATAGAAAAATACGAAAATCATTATCAATAATAATATAGAAAATATAATTATNAGAATCTGTTTTTGAGATAATGTGATTTTTGGATAAATTAGTTTGATTCTTGATTTGAAATTATCTAGATAAAAAATAAGAAAAATAAAAAATAAAGTTATTGGTAAAAATAATATTTGTAAAAAAGATAAAATTGGAGTTTTCCAGCTAGAAAGAGATAATGACAGGTCAGGCATTATGAAATGTAAATCAAAATTTATAAAAAGTAATCGAGAAATCAATAAATAAAAAATCAAATATATTGCTGATTTTATTATCTTGAAATTAAATTTATCATTACTAGTAAAATTCAACAAAATAATCGAGGATGAAACGATCATTATAGCTAAGGGATAATCCCATGAATTTGTAGCTTTAATTAACCCCGTCAAAAATGATAAGAAAACTAGTATAGATAACTTTTTCATTACTATAAGTTTCGAAGAGTTCTCATAATAAAATAAAAANGAAACGGTAATAATAGAAATAATTATAGGTATACTCAATAAGTGAGCATGAAGNTCGGCAAACATGAAAGTGAAAAAAGGAAACTCATTTATCTCCAATCCTGTAGAAACCATACTAACAGTTCTAGTACTTCTCCAATAGTCAAACATATCCTGATTTCCAAAAAACATATTATAAATTTGTATGATTGAATCAAAATTTCCAAATATAAGTACGAAAAAAATACCTAAAATTCCTGANATAACAGGAGTCTTAAACCAATCTATATTTAATCCTTTTGATTTTTTATATAAATAAGAAAAATTAGAAGAAAATGAAAAAATAGCAGTTGAAGAAAAAGCAAAAAAAGTTGGTATTGCAAGGTTATATGATATGTTTGAAGGTATTCCTGAAAGCTTTGTGATTAATGCCACAAGATACTGTCCAAAATAATAATAATTCATCGTATAACCGCTAAACCAAGGATCATGTGGAGGAAAATTTACACTTCTTAGTATTGCATTCAGATAAGCGTAATCCATTGGCTTCTCCCCTCCTCTATATGGATGCCATAAGTCAGGGTTAAGATATCTAATCATTAGAAAAATAACAAAAGTAATCAAAAAGATTAACTCGATCATAATTATTTTTTCTTTTGATCTTGAAATATAAAACAATATTACGTCTTTATTTTTTATAAAGAGAATGATTGAAACTATCAATGAAATTATTAGGACTACGAGTAACTCTGTGAAAATAAAGTTTATAAAATTATTTGACGATAATAACCAAATTATAAATCCATATANAATCAGACCAAAAAACTTATAAAAACCAAACCCAAAGTCTGGAAGATTTATAAATAATTTATAAAAAATTGGTAACGAAATAAAAGCAAAAATTTGAATTATTAGAAACCAAAATAATATTTGTAATAATAGATTATGCTTAGAAAAATAGAATTGTTCTATGTATGAATTTGAGTTGCCTAAAGAATTATCAATCTGAACTTTTTTATATGGAGATGTTGATGAAAAATTATAGTAATTTATATTTTCAAAATCATTAAATCCAAATATCTCGAATAATTTTTCTTGAGAGTAATTTTTATCATTCCTTAGTATAATAACATTTGGATGATCATATACAGAAAAGCTTTCATCTGACCAACCTAAATTAATGTTTATGCTAAATTTTGTTTCATGATCAGACAATATATTTGGTTTTTCAATATCAATCCTTTGAAAATAATTTTCTGAATAATTAATACCAAATAAATTCATTGATTGTTTTTGATAATTAACTACATTAAATCCAAAATCACCGTTGAATATTTTTTCGTAAAAAAGTTTTGATCCAGGATATCTATCTTCTAATCTTGGAATAGTCCCATAAAGTCTATTTGAATATAGAATATAATAATCAGAGTCTGAAAGTTGTTGGAAAATTTTTTGAAATTTTTCAGGCGTATCAGGATTGTACATTTCTAATCTTTCATGAGCTAAATTCAAACCAGACAAACGAGGAATAGACTCTTCCCAATGTTCTTGAACTATTACTTCATTTTTATCTGAGTTATCACTTAGCCAAATAGCTGCCTTATAAGCCGGATGCTCTGTCAGGTATATTCCATTAATATAAGATAAAGTAAAATGAACGCTCGGAACTAATAAAAGAATTAGGATAAAATATCTAATTCTTTTTGCAATAATTTTTTTCGAAATAAATCTATCATCAATGAATTTAATAAATAAGACCCCAAAAAAAATCAATAAAGGAATCATTGGTAAAAAATACCTTGTGAATTTAACTTGAAACGATCCATTTATCAAAAAGTAAGGTATTATCCAAGCAAAAATCAGTAGACCAAATAAAGATTTTTTTCTAATTGAAATGATCAAGAAATAAAAAAATCCAAGAAAACAAATTGTAGAAAGCAATGGTCCTAGACCCCACTTAAATATTTGAATCAAAGGGTATATAAAAGATTTGGTTTCATAATACTGCCTTGTATAAGGAAAATCTAATATTCCTCTTACCATTTTTGATTGTTCATTTACGTGTGATAAATAAGTAGAAAAATCTAAAAACATATATGGTTGAAAAATAAAAATAAAAATAAAAAAAGAAAAAATGAATGCAATTAAATTCAAAAACAAGTCTGAGATTTTATTTTGATTGATTCTTAGAGAAAGAAAAAAAGAAATAGATATTGGAATCAAAAGAGTTATAAAAGAAAACTTAAATGCCATACCAAGAGCAAATAAAAATGCAAGAAAAATTGTTCTTATAATTGTTGGGGCATATATATTTTTATAACTAAAATATAAAATCAATAATGAAAAATTTGTTATAAAAATATCGGTAGTAAAGAAATGGCTATTCTGAATATTTATTAATGATATTGAACCTAAAAAAGAAACCAATAAACTCCAATTTTTGTTCAATACAATTCTAGAAAATTTATACAAAAAAATTACAGTTATTGAATCAATTAATGCTGAAAATATTCTTAAAGGAATTCTTAAATCATATATTGACGAACTTGAAAAAAAATTTAAAAAAACACTAACTATTTTCACAAAGTATACAGGAAGACTTCCATAGTTAAACCATCTGGGATTAAGGGTACTAATTTCAGAATTAAAAAAATCTAAACTTCTTAGTGATGAAAAGCTTAAATCATATCCATGCATCATAATCGCTCGCTCATCTGGATGAAATAAATATCCTGAATCCCAGTTAATCCCTAATAATCTCAGAGAAAAAGCAAATATAAAGATCATAGATAGGATGAATTTATATTTGTGATCTAAATAAATTTTTCTTAATTCATTTGAAATAGAATTCGTNAATATCATAATCATTATTTTTTACTTCTAAACTTAATAATAACGATTTATTTTTTTTGATATTTTGTTAAAACTTGAATTAAATATCCTAAGATTGATTTTAAAAGATTTATTAAGATTCAATTATGGTAATTAACAATCTTAATAAGATAAATAATTTTGAATGGAATTCTGAAACAGTTATAGCCCTTCGAGCCCATATTGGTAATTCTCAAACAAAACTTGCTAAAGAGTTAGGGGTAAGGCAACAGACCATAAGCGAATGGGAGAATGGTCTATATAAGCCTAGAGGAGCTTCAAAAACACTTCTAAATCTATTGGGAAGAACTGCTGGGTTTCCATTCCAAAACTTTCCAAAAAAACGAACACAATTATCTTTTGATAGATTTGGTTTTGAATTAAAAGACTTAAAAAAAGATAATGAAGAAACAAAAATTTCCAAAAAGAATAATTTCCAAAAAAACACAAGGCGAATTAATTCTTTAGATGAATTTGAGAAAAGAAACAATGAGATACCAATTTAGAATTTTTTAGTTCTATTTACTGCATACTCGAAACTTAGTTCAAAAGTTACTATAAAATATCTTATAAGTATTTTTTTAAAATAACATAAAGACAAATTTAGTAATTTATGCTTTCTCAGTCAGAAAAAAAATTTAAGAAACAAATAAATAGTCTTCTTGATAAATTTTTACCAAACAATTGGCAAGAATATCCAGATGAAAGAATTGATGAACACTGGGATTTATCTTTAAAAATAAAAAAAGAACTCGCAAAAAACAAATGGATTGCTCCTTCATGGCCTAAAGAATACGGAGGACTTGGTGAAGACATATCAAAATCTATAATACTTTCTGAAACATTTGCATATAGGATGTCCCCAGGAAACGATAGATTTGGTGTCAGAATGATTGGACCTACAATTCTAAAGTACGGTACAGACTATCAAAAAGAAAAATTTCTAAATGAAATTACAAGAGGAGAAGTACAGTGGTGTCAGGGTTATTCAGAACCAAACTCAGGTTCTGATTTAGCTTCTATTGTCACTAAAGGAGATTACAACGAAGAAAATGACACCATTACAATCAACGGAATAAAAGTATGGACTACGCTTGGACACCGAGCAGACCGAATGTTTATTTTGGTCAGAACTTTACCAGACAGCAGTAGGCATCATGGGCTTTCATTAGTGCTTATTGATATGAAAGACCCTGGGGTAAAAGTAAATCCAATTAAAAATATTTCTGGATCTTCTTCATTTAATGAGGTTGTACTAAATAATGTAAAAACTTCCAGTAAAAATATAATAGGAAAGCTTCATGAAGGCTGGATGGTCGCACTAGATTTACTAAATTTTGAAAGATCAGGTATTGATTACATAGGATGGGGAGAAAGATGCTTGGATGATATAGAGGATTATTGTAAAAAAAATAATCTAATTGAGAATGAAAATNTTATCANCNATTTATCNTCNCTAAGAGCNAGTCTTGAATCTGCAAAAATTATGACNTATAAGGCTNTATGGATAAAAACTCAAAATGATGAAATAAANATGGAACCATCAATGAGTAAAATNCTTGCNACAGAAATAAANATAAANATTCATGATTTTGCATTTAATNTTTTNAGTAAAAAAGTAACAATACTTGATGATTCTCAAGATNGTTTTTCAAAAAGGATNNTAAAAAATAGACTCTTTTTTGTTTCTGGAGGTATTTTAGGNGGTACCACAGAAATACAAAAAAATATAATAGCTCAGAGNGGATTAGGATTGCCNAGATGATCAACTTTAAGNTNAACGAATCTCAAATNATGATTCAATCAAGTCTAGAAAAAGCATTAGNTGAAAATTTTGATATCAGGAAACTAAATATNAATGCTGAAAANGNAGAAGGCTTGAATCATGGATGGAAAGAAATAAANGAATTAGGTTANACAGGTATCATCACTNGAGAAGATAAGGGNGGCTTTGGTTTAGATATTTTTGATTTTGGGTTAACNTTAGAAACTTGGGGTAGTAAATTGTGCGAAGGGCCATACATTGAAAACACACTGGCTATTGGAACTCTACAAAAATCCTCTAATGATTTCAATAAACTTATTGAAGACCTTACATCTTCAAAGAAAATAATGAGTAGTGTAATTAACGAACAAATAATAGAAAANAATTATTTAGAAATTAGAAAGANCAAAAATGAAGTAGANGTTAAGGGTGAAATTATTAATTTACCATACTTTGATGATNCTTCAGAAATTTTGTGCTTNGGNTCNATAAATAAAGAAATAAAATTTATTGTAATNCCGCAGAAAAATTTTANTGAAATAANAACNAGNAAGACGATTACTGGACAAAAACTTTCTAATATTAGAATAAATTGCAACCTAGANAGTNANAGAGTTGTTGATTCTGAAAAAAATCTTGTAGATATTTATTTTCAATTATTTACATTATCTAAATGCTTTGAATCTATTGGAGCTGCAAACACAATTATCAAAATGACTACCGAATATATTAAATCTAGAGAACAATTTAATCAGCCAATTGGAAANTTTCAATCTATTCAGCATATGCTCACAGACTTATANATTTCCTACTCAGAATTNAAAGAACTAGTTAGATATACTGCAAAATTACCATTNGATGATAATAATTTTCAAAAACTTGTCTCAATGTCAAAGATCAAATGTGATGAAGATTTACCCAAAGTTGGGTGGATTGCACATCAACTACATGGCGCTATAGGATTTACTTGGGATTATGGGTTGCATCTCTTAACTAAAAAAATATTACTNAATAAAAGTCTCAATGGAAATTCTATTCTTCATTCAAAAAAAATAATCAATTGATGATGATTTCAGACCAACCGTTTGTAAAGCTTTTTTTATACAAAGAATATAGATTATTTTGGCTAGCTGCTTTTTTTTCAAATATAGGTATGTGGGCATTAATTTACGGCAGACTATGGCTCATGAGAACAATGACTGACTCTGAGACAATGCTTGGACTAGTTTCAAGTGCAAATTTAACACCAGTATTATTACTAAGTATCTTTGGAGGCGTAGTCGCAGATAAGTATAATAGATTGAAAATTTTACGTTTAACTCGCCTAATGTTCTGTTTTATGACTTTTCTAACCGGATTTTTAATATTTTTTAACGTAATGAACCCTATGATATTGATCATTATTTCTATCGTAACGGGAACTTTGATTGCTTTCGACATACCATCTAGATCATCTATGATAGCAAAACTGGTAGAAAAAAAATTTTTACCCGTAGCAATATCAATGTACTCAATAGTTTTTGGAATATCAGGAATTATAGGACCATCTTTGTTTCATCCAATAGTAAAATTTATCGGACTTGAAGGATTATTTTACATAATAGGTTTATCGTATTTATTTACTTTTTTTACTTTAAAAAGAATGAATCTGAATCTTCACGCCCCAATTAAGAAGCAATCAGAAGGAATAATAAAAGATTTATACACTGGGTGTAACTATCTAATAAAATCTCCTATAATTTTCATTGTTATATTTGTTGGGTTCTTTTTTGGATTAACTGCAGGATCTTATGATGTTCTTATTCCAGCTATCACTACAGAATTATTAGAGGGAGATTCAGAAATTTACGGAAAATTACTTTTATACGGAGGAGTTTCTGGACTAATTTCAACCTCAATATTGATATTAGTAGGGCAAAAATTAAATCAGTACGTTTTCTANTTTGGATTTGGNNTNATTTCATCATTATCACTGATTATTATGGGATCTGATTACGGAATTGCTAATATTTTTATAATTTTTGCAATGATATCTTTTGCAAAAGGTTTCTTTAATACTATGGGAACAACTATTATTCAATCTAATGTGAAAGAGGAGTTTAGAGGNCGAGTTATGAGTATAAGCCAATTAAGCTGGGGTTCAGTTGCAATTGGAGCTGTAATTGTGGGTTATCTTGCAGAATCATACTCAATAAGCTTCTCGTTTAGATTTATAGGATATTCCAGTCTTTTAGTAATAGTTTTTGGAGGAGCAATAACTTTATATAAATTGCTCAAAAAAGATTAAATTGATCAAAAGGTTTTATTTAAGAGTTAAACTCTTTACGAATAACTTATAAAATGGTATCAAAGATAATATTATATTTTAGAGATAGAGAATTCCGAAAGGAGAGATTATGCAACCATTTGCATATTCTGCACCCACTACAATTAAAGAGGCTGTAGAAATACTAGATAAACACGGAGACAAAGCAAGACCTTTAGCAGGTGGAACAGACTTGCTAGTACAAGTTAGAGGAGGAAGGTTTGATTTGGAGGCTGTTGTTGATGTAAAAAAGATTCCTGAACTTAATGAAATTAGTAATGGAAAAGACGAATTGAAGCTTGGAGCAGCTGTTCCATGTCACAAATTATATGATGACCCAGATATAAGTAAAAATTATCCTGGANTAATTGATGCCGCAACTTTAATTGGTAGTATTCAAATTCAATCACGTTCTGGATTTGGTGGTAACTTGTGCAACTCTACTCCTTCTGCTGATGGAATTGCGCCATTGATTGTGCATTCAGCAGTTGCAAATATTGAAGGTAAATCAGGATCTAGAAGCGTTCCAGTAGAAGATTTTTGTACAGGGCCTGGATCGAATGTATTAGGCAAAGGCGAAATGCTTGTTTCAATATCTATGCCAAATAAAGGCAGTAAGTTTGGAGCTTCATACGAAAGATTTATTCCTAGAAACGAAATGGATATAGCTGTTGCAGCTGTTGGATCAAGTATACTTCTTGGACCTGATGGAAAAATTGCTGAAGCTAGAATCGCACTAGCATCAGTTGGGCCAACTCCAATTTTTGCTAAGAAAGCATCTGATTCTCTTACAGGAAAAGAACCAACTGAAGAAGCATTTAAAGAAGCTGGTAGTATTGCCAAAACAGAATGTTCGCCTATTGAAGATATGAGAGGTACTGCTGACCAAAGAAAGCATCTTGTAGATGTTTTAACAGCTAGAACACTAGGTAAAGCACTAGAAAGAATAGAGGGATAAAATGGCTATAGATAAAATACATGTAAAAACAACTATAAATGGGCGCCCAGAAGAATTTCTAACTGACCCTTACGTAAGNCTTTTAGATGCTTTACGTGAAATTGTAGGANTTACNGGAAGTAAAGAAGGGTGTCTAGATGGAAACTGTGGAGCATGCACAGTAAATATAAACGGAAGAATTGTTGACTCTTGTCTTGTTTTGGCAGCAGAGGTTGACGGACAAGAAGTTGAAACAGTTGAAGGAATGGCAAGTGCTGAAGGATTGCACCCATTACAACAAGCCTTTTTAGAAGAAGCTGCTCTTCAATGTGGAATTTGCACTCCCGGATTTCTTGTTGCCGCTAAAGGACTATTGGATAATGAACCGGACCCAAGTGAAGAAAGAATTAGACATTGGTTAGCTGGTAATTTATGCCGATGCACTGGATATGAAAACATTGTAAAAGCAGTAAAAAAAGCTGCAAAAAACTCATAAAAATATATAGTAAGGAGATAAAAAATGGTAAACGTATCAGACTCAAAGAACTATAAAGTTATTGGTACTAACCCAATTCGTCACGATGGATATGACAAAGTCACAGGGCGAGCTGTTTATGGAGCAGATATAAAGCTTCCGGGTCTTATTTGGGCTTCAATAGTTAGAAGTCCTCATGCTCATGCTGTTATTAAGAATATTGATACATCTGCTGCTGAAAAAGTAGATGGAGTATTTGCTGTAATGACAGGAAAAGATCTGCCACATTTAGCAGATAGTTGGATTGACCACGGAGAAGGAACCGAAAATATAGCTTGGTCCTCTGAAAATATATTAGCAACTAAAAAAGCTCTTTATAAAGGTCATGCAGTAGCTGCAGTTGCTGCCAGAGACAGATATGTAGCAGATTATGCTGCTTCTAAAATTAAAGTCGAATACGATGTATTAGATTCAGTTACTAANGTAGAAGATGCGACTAAAGATGGTGCTCCAATTCTACTTGGAGATTTAGTAGGAGATCATATTGGTAAAAAAGTTAAAAATACTAATATTGCATCCATAACTAGACATGAATTTGGAGATCCAGACAAAGCATTTAAAGATGCAGAACATGTTGTTGAAAGAACTTTTACTTTACAAATGGTTCATCAAGGTTATATTGAGCCTCACAATGCTACTGCTGTTTGGGATGAGGAAGACAGAATCAAAGTTTGGACTTCTACACAAGGAGCATTCCCTGTAAGGACTTCTACTGCAGCAATTTTAGATATGGATGTTTCAAGAGTTAAAGTTACTCCCCTAGAAATAGGAGGAGGATTTGGAGGAAAAATTCCTATTTATCTTGAACCTATCGTAGCTACTCTATCAAAGAAATCAAGAAGACCTGTAAAAGCAATTATGGAAAGAAGCAATGTATTTCAAGCTTCTGGACCTGCCCCTGGTGGGACAATTACAGTAAAAATGGGAACTGATAAAAATGGTAAGCTAATTGCAGCTGATACTTCTATTAAGTTAGAAGCTGGGGGATTCCCTGGTGCAGCAGTAGGTGCTGCAGTTCAATGTATTTTTGCCCCTTATGATATTCCTAATACTAGAATTGATGGATATGACATTGTGGTAAATAAACCTAAGTCAGCAGCTTACAGAGCTCCTGGNTCNCCTCAAGCAGCATTTGCGACTGAAACAGTCGTAAATGAACTAGCTGAATTACACGGTATGGACCGAGTAGAGTTCAGACAAATCAATGCTTCTAAAGAAGGTACTCGAAGAGCAGATGGAGTAGTTTTCCCTGTAATTGGTAATGAAGAAGTACTTGATGCAGCTAAAGCTAGTGATCATTGGAATTCTGAATTAGGAGAACCAATGAAAGGNAGAATTAGAGGAAGAGGTATAGCATCTGGTTATTGGTTCAACGTAGGTTTGAAATCTACAGTTAATTTGACAGTAAATACAGATGGAACNGTGGCACTGATTGAAGGTTCAACAGACATTGGTGGTACAAGAACATCAATTTCTATGCAAGCCGCAGAAATACTAGGAATTCCAGTTACTGAAGTAAGGCCTTCAGTTGGAGATACAGAAACTGCAGGTTATGCTGATGTAACAGGTGGTTCAAGAACAACTTATGCAACTGGTTTTGCAGCTGTGAAGGCAGCAGAAAACCTAATTGAAGTACTCAAGGAAAGATGTTCAATAATCTGGTCATTAGATAAAAATGATATTGATTTTGATAATGGAACCTTTTTTGCTACAAAAGACCCTGAATTAAAATTTACATTCAAAGAATTGGCTGCAAATCTAGACAGCACAGGGGGACCTGCTGCTGCAAGCGGAAGCGTTGATCTAGAATCTGCAGGTGGGGCATTTGGTACTCACATAGTTGATCTTGATGTAGATCCAGATACTGGTAAAACAGATGTAGTTCGATATACAGCAGTACAAGATGTAGGAACAACTATTTATCCTGCTTACTGTATTGGAAACATACAAGGTGGTGTTGTTCAAGGTATTGGATGGGGTCTAAATGAAGAATACTTCATGACAAAAGATGGTGCTCAAGCTAATACCTCATATCTTGACTACAGGATGCCAACTGCACTTGATCTGCCTAACATTGATGTTGTGCTGGTTGAAAAACCTAATCCAGGTCATCCTTTTGGAGTTAGAGGAGTAGGTGAAGTTCCTATTTGTCCTCCAATAGCAGCAATTGGTGATGCTCTTCATAATGCATTGGGTAAAAGATTTTACGATGCACCAATGAAGCCAGGAAGAATACTTAATGTTTTAGGTAAAATTACTGACTAAAGTATTAAAGAAAAATTAAATAAAAGCCGTGTATGTTAATTTTTATAGTTTATAAATATAAAANTTAAATAGCACGGTTTTTGTTATTTATCAGAAAAGGATTTTCATAGATGACTATAAATTTTGATTCTAAAAAAAATTACAAGGTTATTGGTACTAACCCTATTAGACATGACGGATACGATAAAGTTACAGGAAGAGCAATATATGGTGCTGATGTCAAATTACCTGGACTAATATGGGGAGAAGTATTAAGAAGTCCTTACGCACATGCAAGAATTAAATCCATCGATACTTCAGAAGCGGAAAAAATGGATGGCGTTTTCTCAGTAATCACATCTAAAGATATTCCTATAAACTCAACTAAAGATGAGAAGACATTCACACAAAATAATGGAATTACGGTAGATCTAAAGAGAGATGTCGATAATATCCTCGCAAGAGATAAAGTTTTATACAAAGGGCATGCTGTAGCGGCTGTTTCAGCAAATGATAGAAATACTGCAAAAGAAGCTTGTAAGTTGATTAAAGTTGAATATGAAGTACTAGAACCTGTAANGAATGTTGATGAAGCTATAGCAAAAGACGCACCAATAATACTAGAAGATTTAGAAGCAGATCACCTAGGAAAAACTGTAAAGAATACAAATATAGCNAAACATTTTCGTCACGAACTTGGAGATGCAGATAATGATTTTAAAAACTCAGATTATGTACTTGAAAAAGAATTCAATTTACAAACAGTACANCAAGGATATATAGAACCGCATAACGCTACTGCTCATTGGGATGAAAATGATCATCTTTCACTATGGTCAAGNACTCAAGGAATGTTTGCAGTAAGAGACCTAACTGCATCATTTTTAGATCTTCCTATTTCTAAAGTAACATCAAATTATGTAGAAATTGGTGGAGGATTTGGAGGAAAAACTAAAGTATACCTACCTCCTTTGGCAGGGATTTTGTCAAAAAAATCTGGCTATCGACCTGTAAAAATGATAATGGACAGAATATCNGTTTTTCAAGGTTCAGGACCTGCTCCTGGAGGAAAAATAATTGTCAANATAGGTGTAACAAATGANGGNAAAATCAACTCTGGNTCTGTAGANATNAAATTAGAAGCAGGAGCTTATCCTGGNTCTGCTATTCCGGCTGCGGCTGTATGTTGTTTAGCATGCTACAATATTCCAAATATTAAAGTTGATGCCTATGATGTTTTAGTTAACAAACCTAAAAGCGCTGCATATAGAGCTCCTGGATCTCCTCAAGTTTCATTTGCTGTAGAAAGTGTGATAGATGAAATTTGCGAAAAAATGACTTGGGATAAAATTGATTTTAGAATTGCAAATGCATCGAAAGAAGGGACTAGAAAACCTGATGGTGTTTTGTACCATAAGATTGGATTTATAGAAACACTTGAAGCTGCAAAAAAAAGTGATCACTGGAATTCTAAAATTGANAAAAGAAATAAAAATAAAATATATGGGAGAGGACTTGCTTGTGGTTACTGGCATAATGGAGGAAATAGATCAACTGTAGATCTAATACTCCAAGATGACGGGAATATAGCATTAAATGAAGGATCTGCTGACATAGGTGGAACTAGAACTTCAATATCAATGCAAGTTGCAGAAACATTAGGAATCCCTGCAGAAAATATTCATCCATCAATTCCTGATACAGATAAAATAGGGTTTACTGCTACTACTGGAGGTTCCAGAACAACTTACGCCACAGGATATGCCGGTTGGGAAGCTGCAAAAAAACTAATAGATGAAATGAAAAAAAGAGTTTCTATTCTTTGGGAAGAACCAGAAGATCAAATAAATTTTGATGATGGTAAATTTAATTCAAATGTATCAGAACTAGAAATTAGCATAGAGGAACTTGCCACAAAAATAAATCCAACAGGAGGACCAGTTACTTCAACTGCTTCAGTAAATTTATCAGCTGCAGGTAATGGTTTTGGTGTAGGAATTTGTGATTTAGAAATAGACCCAAAAACAGGAAAAACAGATGTAGTTAGATACACTGCTATTCAGGATGTTGGAAAAGCTATTTATCCTCAATACGCTGAAGGACAAATACAGGGTGGNGCTGTGCAAGGAATAGGATGGGCTTTGAATGAAGAATATTATATTGAAAAAGATGGAAGTATGGCTAATACTAGTTTTCTAGATTATAGAATGCCTACAGCATTAGATATGCCAAATATTGATGTTATATTAGTTGAAGTAGCAAATCCATTGCATCCATTTGGAGTAAGAGGAGTCGGTGAGGTTCCTATTGTCCCGCCTCTAGGAGCTGTAGCTAATGCTATAAAAGATGCTACTGGAAAGAGGCTCTATCATACTCCTATGAACCCTAGAAAAATATTGGAAGCTATAGATAATGCCTAAACTATTTTTGCCATATCACCTAAAAAAAGAAACTAATAATGAAGATTATGTTGAAGTAGAAGGAAGTACTCTTCGAGAAGTAATTGAAAATTTGGAAAAAATGTACCCAGGGACCAAAGATCATCTTGTTGAGGGAAATAGAATAAAACCAGGTTTATCAGCAATTTGTGGATATGCCGCAACTAGAAAAGGTTTACTACAAGAATTAGAAGAAGATACTGAAGTACATTTTTTACCTTCAATAGCTGGAGGATAAAATGGATAATCACAATAAAAAAATTATTGAAAACGCATTTGAGAAAATTCTAAAGGGTTTAGAAAATAATGTTGATAAAAATGGAACTAAAGATACACCTAAAAGAGTATCAAAAGCATATGACGAACTTCTTTCCGGATATGATGCAGATATAAATAAAGTTATAAATAATGCACTTTTTGATGTCGAATATGATCAGATTGTAATAGTTAAAAATATAAGATTTTACTCTTTATGTGAGCATCATATGTTACCTTTTTTTGGAAAGATTGATGTTGGATATCTCCCAAATGAAAAAATAATTGGTTTATCTAAAATTCCTAGGATAACCAAGGTGTTTTCTAGAAGATTACAAGTGCAAGAAAGACTAACTGAAGAAATAGGGGAATCAATTTACGAAAACACTAAAGCTCAAGGAGCTGGTGTAGTGATAACTGCTCAACACTTATGTAGTGCTATGCGAGGAGTAAATTTACCTGGTACAGAAATGGTAACTAGCTCATTATTTGGATCTTTCAAATCAGATCCTTCAACAAGAAAAGAGTTTTTTGATCTTATTAAGTAGGCAAGTTTGAAATTAGAAAAACAAAATGTTCTTATTACAGGTTCTGCTAACAGAATTGGAAAAGAGATTGCAAAACATTTGTCTAAACTAGGTCTTAATATTGCTATTCATTATAA
>NZTZ01000003.1 GCA_002703265.1 Chloroflexota bacterium | reverse complement strand
ATCTAATGAGGAAAATTGTAAAAATTTAATTATTGAAGCAGAAAAAAAGTTAGGTAAAATTTCAATACTCATAAATAATGCTTCGACTTTCAAACAAAATACCCTAGAAAATACTAGTTCTAAGACGTTACAGGAAGATTTATTTATTAATTTGGTTGCACCATTCATATTAGCTCAAAGTTTGTTTGATAGTGAAAAAAAGGGAAAAATTATAAACATTAGTGATTGGCGCACAGCAAGGCCAAATAGATTCTCATATGGAGTAAGCAAGGCTTCTATTTATGGACTAACTAAATCTTTAGCTGTTTCAATGGCTCCTAACTATCAAGTGAATGAGATTGCTCTAGGGGCAATACTTCCTCCAGCAGATGATCCTAATAGAGAATTAAAAAAAATCAATCTAGGATTAATAGAAAGAATAGCCAGAATAGAAGAAGTTACGGGCTGCGTTGAAATGCTAATTAAAAATGATTTTATAACAGGAGAAAGAATTTTTCTTGATGGAGGAAGGCATGTATTCTAAATGAATGATTTTGACCAAATTTTCATAGAAGATTTAAAATGTTATGCAACTATAGGTATTTTTGATTGGGAAAGGCAAACAAAGCAACCCTTGATAATAAATTTAACTTTAGATATATCTAAAATTAAAAACCCCAAAGATCATATATCAGATACAGTCGACTACAAATCTTTGAGTCGAAAGATAAATGATTTAGTTGAAAAATCATCCTATCAACTAATCGAGACATTAGGAATAGAAATTGCAAAAATATGTCTAAGTGATCAGAAGGTAATAAACGCAAAAGTCAAAATAGATAAACCTGGAGCTTTGAGACTTTCTAAAAATGTAGGAGTAATTATTTCAAGGAGCAAAAATGAAAATTAAAATGGATTATGGAAGAGAAGGTTTAGAGATAGATGTCCCTGATTATTCAGATATATTAATCCCCAATCATAAAAATGAAATAAATAATCCTGAAAAAAAGATAACAGATTCTCTTATAAATCCAATTAATTCAAAGTCACTAAAAGAGTTATATAAAGATGGAATGACTGTTGGAATATCAGTTTGTGATCATACAAGAGCTCAACCAAGAAATGAAATTATAAGTTCAATATTAAATTTATTTGAAGGTATAAAAAAAGAAAACTTTTATGTATTTATAGCAACAGGAAGCCATAGGCCAACTACTGAAAAAGAAATTAAGGAAATGTTTGAGAGTAAAGTGCTTTCAAATTGTACGATCATAATACACGATTCAGAGGATTCTTCAAATCTTAAGAGTTACGGAAAAACATCTGAGAGTATCCCAATAAACTTAAATAAATCTTGGATAGAATGTGATTTAAAAATAACAACCGGTTTCGTAGAACCTCATTTTTTTGCTGGTTTTTCAGGCGGTCCTAAAATGGTAGCTCCAGGACTAGCTGGACTTGAAACAATTATGAATCTGCATGATTTTGATAAGATAAATCATCAAAATGCTACTTGGGGATTAATTGAAGGCAATCCTGTTCATGAGCAAATATCAGAAATTTCCAAAATCAATTCTCCAGATTTTTCTATAGATTTAACTCTTAATAGAGAAAATAAAATTACAGGTATTTATTCAGGAGAATTATTCTCTGAACATAAAATTGCATGTGACCAAGTAAAGCTTGATGCAATGAAAAAGACTAATAAACTTTATGACTTAGTTATAACATCAAATTCTGGTTATCCCTTAGATCAAAATTTATACCAAACAATCAAAGGGGTATCCGCCGCAGCGCAAATTACTAAGCCAGGGGGGCTCATAATTAGCGTATCTGAATGTTCAGATGGAATNCCTTATAAAAGTCANTATGAAACACTTTTAGAGTCTGTAAAAAAGCCTTCAGATTATTTAANTAAATTAAAAAATCAAGAAGATCTAGAACCTGATCAATGGCAGTTACAGATTCAAGCACAAATACAAGAAAAAAATACTGTTATGCTATATTCAAAACTAAATGAAGAAGATGTTAGTAAGTCACATCTAATAAGAGTAAAAAATATAGAGGAAGTAATTGAAGAAACCAAGAAAAAAATAAAAAATCCTTCAATTTGTATCTTACCGGAGGGACCTCAAACAATTCCTTATAAAGAATAAAATGGAAAGCCATACTAAAAAAGCTTTAATTAAACTAGAAGATGAAGGCTTAATTAAAAATTTTTCTATTTCTGTATATAAAAATAATAAAAAATTAANTTTTTTTGAAGAATTTGAAACAAAAAAAAGGTTTTTTATTTTTTCTGCTGGAAAACCTATTATAGCTGCGGTTATTTGGAAATTACATGATATGGGGAAGCTAAGTTTTGATGATGAAATTTCAAAATTTTGGCCCGAATTTGGTAAAAATAATAAAGATTCAATTACAATAAAAAATGTTCTGACTCATACATCTGGTGTTTCACTTACAACAGATCTACCTGATAGTGACTATACAGAATTGAATAGAATATATAGATGGTTAGAAAATTTTCAAGCTGAGAGTAAACCCGGAGAAAGAATCGCTTATCATGAGGTAACATATGGATGGATTTTGGGAGAGATTATAGAAAGAATAACCCAAAAATCTTTTGAGGAAGCTTTCATAGAATTAGTAAAGATTCCTTTAGGGCTAAAAGAAATAGAATTTTACACAAAAAACATTAATAATTTACCTCAAGAAGTTATCAATCATGATTCATCTAAACTACCTACAATTCCTACTATTTTTAAACTTTTTTCAATAAACAAAGTCCCTCTTATTTCAGGAACATGTATTACAAGAAGTGAAGATCTGGCAAAATTCTACAATGAAGTTATTAATAATAAAAATTGGATAAGTAAATCTACAAGAGATGAAATACTAAAAATTCACGCAAAAGGCCTAGATTACAACGATAAAATGAAATTTGTAAAACTTGGTTTAGGAATAAGATTTGATAGTGATATATTTTATGAAAAAGAAATAGATTCTAGTGATTTAAGCTTTGGGCACACCGGAATGGTTTCAAGTATTGGTTGGGCATCAATTGAAAAAAATATATCTGTATCAATTTGTAATAATTTACTTCTTTCAAGTGCTCTTAATAGATATAGATTGAATGTTATATCAACAGCAATAAAAAAAGATTTGAATACAATATAAATATGAGAAAAATTTTTCTGATACTAATAATACTTACGATTTCATGTTCTGAGCCAATTGATATTGAAGCAACTATTGATGCTAGAGCTCAAAGAATTGCAGAAATAAATATAAGTAAACTAAATACCCCTACTCCTCAACCAGTTCCTACAGCACAGCCAACTGCTACACCACAGCCAACCCCAACAATTATTCCTTTTCAAGANGATGAAATAAGAAAAATTGCAGTAAATGAAGCTATAGATATAGCTAGAAAAGGAGATATTTATTTNGCTGAGGAATTAATCCCTNAAATAGTGCCTNTTTTAGTCCCAGAACCNACGCCTCAGCCTACANCAACACCTCAACCTACAGCAACACCTCAATCTTTTGAGTTTGATGCCACAAATGACCTTGCTTACGAAATATATAGAAANNATAAAAATAAAGTNGTAATGATAGAAGTAGGAAATAGTACTGGAACAGGATGGATTATAGAAGATGATTGGGTNATTACNAATGANCATGTAGTTGGATCAAATNAATTCGTAATTGTTTTTATTCCAGATCCTAGTAGTGAAAGNGGNTTTACGAGTATTCAAGGACANGTATTTGGTNTTGATAAAAAAAGAGATTTAGCNGCANTAAGAGTTATACATGGTATGGAACCTTTCAAAACAAGAATAGTTGATGTTAATGAGATTGGAAAAGAAATTTTTACNATAGGNTACTCAGCNGGTAATCCTGGGGTTCCNTCTAGCCATTCAGGAATAATAAGTTATGTAAAAACTGTTTCTACAACCCTTAAATTTGAGAANGGTGAATCATATTANAAAGGAGATACATTAGGAAAAAATGTATCNGTTATTGTTTTTGATGCTGCAGCAGANCCNGGAGATTCAGGAGGNCCNATAATTGATAGTGAAGGTAACGTTGTAGGAATAGTTTANGGATTTCTTGAATCAACTTCNGGTAAAAGAGTTACTGGTCAACAAACAGGAACTAGCTTTGCATCGATAAGCGATGTNTGGGANACACTAAAGAGCGGAGAAGATACCACCTTCAAGTAAATTATTTAGAATATTGTTCTAAATACTTAAACAACTCACTCTCAGGGTCTAATATAACTGTGGTGTCAGTAAACAATGATTTTTCGTAAGCTTCCAAAGATCTAACGAAACCATAAAATTCAGCATCAGAACTTAGTGCTTCAGCCAATGCTTCAATAGCCAGTGCTTCACCTTCACCTCTGATAATTGCAGATTGACCATTTGCAGTTTCTAATGTGATTTCAACCTCTCTATCTACGGCAGCTCTGATTTCTTTATCTTGCTCTTCACCTTCAGCTCTAAAGGCACTTGCTTTTCTAAATCTTTCTGCAACCATTCTTTCAAAAATAGAAGATTCAACAGAATCAGGAAAGTCNGCTCTCTTNATTCTCACATCTAATACTTCAACACCCCANATNTTTTGNAANGGAAGATAATATTTTACNTCTATTTCTTCACTTACAGAATTAGTTATTACAGAGGCTATCTCATCTGAGTTAGCTAAAGTAAATCTAGCTTCTCCAGGGGACCTAGTATATATTGCTAAATCAATATTTTGATAAGAATTTTCTAAGTTTTGAGCTTCTGCTTGAGAAATTTCAAATAAATTAGACATAGTGGTTATGTTACTCATGATTGGCTCTCTTTTTTCTGAGATGATTTCATCTTGAGTGTCCTGCGCTATTTCTTCTCTTACTTTTGATGCTACAATACTTCCTATTCTTGAATCAGCAGTTGATTCATTTGTTAGATTCTTGAAAAATAAAAGTGGATTTATAATTTTATATCTTGCGTAAGCATCAACACTTATTCTTTTTTTATCACTTGTAAGAAGTTGCTCTGGTGGAACGTCAACTCTCTGTAATCTTTTATCAAATTTTGTTACTTGGTCAATAAATGGTGTCTTGAATTTAAGGCCTGGATTAGTATGAGATTGTTTGAATTCACCAAAAGTTGTAACGATCGCGACTTCGGTTTCATCAACAGTAAAAAAGGCCTGNAGAATAACAAATATTGATATTACAAATAAAACTATTATTGGTGTAAATTTTTTATTCATATTTATTCCTAATTATTAGACTCAATATCTAAGAGAGGCAAGATTGAGCCATCATCAATTATATATTTATTCAATTTTGGAAAGACTCTTTCGACCATTTCTAAATAAAGTCTTTGTCTTGTAACCTCTGGTGATTTCTCATAAGATTCTAAAAGCTTCTTAAAACCTTCTGCTTCACCTTTAGCTCGAGCTATTCTACCTTGTTTAAAAGCTTCAGCGGCCTCAGTAATTTTTGCAGCCTCACCTCTTGCTCTTGGAATTTCTGATTCTTTATATGCATCAGCTAAGTTTATTATTCGGTCTCTTTCTTCTCTTGCCCTTGTTACATCATCAAAAGCATCTTGAACTTGAACAGGAGGATTTACATTTTGAAGTCTAACTGCAATAACTTCAATTCCTGTACTATAATCTGCAGTTAATCCTCNCATAAGAAGTAGAACTTCATCTTGAACTTCTGCTTTTTGAGTGGTTAGAACATCATCAATATTTCTTTTTCCAACAACTTGNCGTAGAGCAGTTTCAGTAATATCTCTAAGAGTCACACCATCTGGCTCACCTGGTTCAACATTTCGATCTCTTTCACCAGGATCATCAACTGCAAACAGGTAATTTCTTAAATCNGATATTTTGTACTGTATAACAGCTTGTACATCAACAAGGTTTTCATCTCCTGTAATCATAATAGATTCGTAAGGAACTGGTTTCGTGATTTCTTCACCTTCACTTCTAAATCCTAATTCCAGTTGCCTTGTTGCAGTTGTTATAACTACATCTCTTTGTCCGATAGGAGAAGGCCACCACCAATGAAGACCATTNGTTTGTATAGTCTGAAATTTACCAAACATTCTCAATGCAGCTTGTTGATCAGGGCCTACTGTGTATATACCTGAAGCTGCCCAAATAATAGCTAANACTATAAATCCAATTAAGAATAATGATTTATTTCCTTGAGGAAACTTATTTAGAAAAGGTAAATTATTTTTTAGATTTTCTACAAATTCTTGAAAAGATATATCATACTCATCTTTCCTTCCTCCAGATGGAGGTCTATAAGATTTCGCAACACCAAATGTTTTTTTAATGAAATTCATATTTTAATTATAACTCAAAATTAAATATTAATTNGATCTTAAATTAATTAATTTTTCCAATTGTTTTGGTTCATCTATATTTTTTATTTCATTCAAAAATTCCTCGAATGAATCATAGGTACTCAAAAGATACTTTAGATCTTTATCATAATTATGAGTAGAAGAAGGAGAATCACCATAATTTCCATGAAAAGCAAAGTATGCTTGATTGATTTTTCTAATTGAATATCCTTCAGAATTAATAAATTCCTTCCTTTTATTCATATAAAATTCAGCCTCATCTAATAATCCTTTTTCAAGTAAATCATCAACCCGTTGCCTCGTCTCTTTCATCATTATCCTAAATTTATTATGAGAAGGTTTTCTTTCATCAGACCTTCCTAATATTTCGCTTGCAAATAGATCAGCTAATGTTTCATTTATAGATACCATGTCTCCTCCTTTGAAATAAGATCGACCTAATGGCGAAAAAATTAGATAATGATGCAACCATTCATGAGCAATTGTTGAGAATAAAAAATCAAAATTTTTACTAGGCTTTATNATACTTGGATATGCAGCAAAACCNCCAGTATCCAAAATAATTGATGAATAATTCATACTATCAATACTATTTTCTATGAGTATNATTTCTTCTTCNGGGATTTGGTTGTTTAGTAAAATTGCTCTTTGTTGAAAAATTTTATCTCTTGGCGAAATAACCAAAACTTTTGGAGGNTTTTCAATTGAAAAGCTCAATGGTGGAAATAAAAACTTCATCGATAACGTTTCNTTGATTCTACTAGANACTTTTTTTTGAAAAAAATCTTCTAAATCATCTNGAGAAATGCTCTCTTCAANAATTNCTTTTCTAACCTCTTCTTCAGTAAGATTTCTAGAGNCTGTAAAATTNAATATTTTTTTTGGTAAGTTTTCTAATTCCCAAAATAAAATATTAAACTTATGAGTAACAATAAGTTTTTCTATATTAGATATTCTTTCTACATCTCTAACGAACACAATTATAAGAATAAAAGAAAAAAATATTATAAATTTAGAGAATTTCTTGATCAAACTTTACTGAATNTTTTTTATCTCTTCTATAACTTCATNNAAAAACTCATTACAATCAGCAATAACTCCAAATTTAGAATGAAGAAAAATTGANGCATCAGGATCATTATTCACGGCTACAATATTTTTTGAATTTATACAACCAGCAAGGTGCTGNCTGGCCCCAGATATTCCAAAAGTAAAATATAGATTTGGACTTATCCATTTTCCTGTAAGCCCAACAAGTTGACTTGTTTCTATCCATTCAGATTCTACAGCTGCTCTAGATGCACCTACGGCTCCATTAAGAATGTTCGCAAGTTCTTTTATTTTTTCAAAGCCCTCTTTACCTCCAATTCCTCTACCGCCAGATATAACAATATCTGCATCATCCAGTTGAATACCTTCTGGTTCAGCCTTATTCGTTTCTAGGATATTGAATGTCTTATCTTTTTCATGTTGAAGTAAAATTTCTTTTACATCTTTATCTACACTACTAAGTTGCTTTGGCTCAAAAGAACTTTTTCTCATTTTTAGTATTACTGAATTTTCTAAACTAACTGAATAAATAGCCTCCGCGGACTCCCCGTGAATAGGCCTAACTAGCTTTAAAATATTTTTTTCTTTAGTAATAAATTTTTTCACATCAGGTAAGTATGGGATAGCTTTTCTAAATGAAATAGAAGGAGCAACATAGTTTGATAAATCATCTTTTTGAAAAATTATAATATCAAACTTATTTTCATCAATAAATTTATCTATAGTGAATAAAATGTCGTTGGGGTTTACTACTTGATTATCTGTAGAAACAAAAAAAATCTCGTCTACAGGTAATTTTGATACAGACAGTTTATCACCCCCAAATACTAACGCTGAAGACGAGTCTATATCAGGTAAATTATCAACGAATGAAAAAACTTCTAAAGACGAATCATCAATTTTTTCATTCTCATTCACTAATATGGATAAAACTTTCAATTAAATCACACCTTCTTCTTTTAGCTTTGATATAAGATTTATTGCTTTTTCTTTGGTTGAATTTCCTTCTATAATTTCAACCTTGTTATCATTCTCAGGAAAGTAAACTTGCTCTATTCTAATTTTTGGATTTATATCTTCATTGGAAATTTCTAAATCATTTAGTGAAATTTTAGTGATTTCTTTTTTTGAAGCACTCATAATACCTTTTAATGTTGGGTATCTTGGATCTCCTACCTGATTACCTGTAGTTACAATCACAGGTGTTTCAGCCTCTACTTTTTGAAAACCATCAGTAATAACTCTTTCCATTTGCAATTTTTGATCTTGAATTTTTATATCTTTGACAATATTTACAATAGGTATAGAGAGATTTTCTGACAAACCAAAAGGTACGCTCGCATTATCAAAATCTGATGCATGGCGACCGCAAAAAATAATATCATAAGGTCCTGTTTTTCTAATAATTTTAGACAAAATAAGCGATGTTCCTAGAATATCAGTTTCTTCAATTAGCGGATCTTCACAAGTTATAATTTCATCAGCACCCATAGCTATAGGTTTTTTNATAACGTCNCTAGTGAGATTATTTCCTATAGAAATTATAGTCACTGAAGAATCTTCGTNATTTTCAGAAAATCTAAGNGCTAACTCAACTGCATTTAAGTCAAAACCATTAACAATGTTCGAAACATTTTCTGTAGGAATCAACTTGTTTTTTACAGTATCTATTTGAAGTTTATTAGATGGAATATCAGAGTCCGGAACTTCTTTTATACAAACACATATTTTCATATGAATTAATCATCCTTGTTGTGTGAATTTTATATGATTGTTATGAATTATTATAAACATCAGAAAGAATATTTTCTCAGTATAGGAAACATTAATGAATTATATTTAAAGGTATGGAAGAAATTAATAAAAATTTTCATAATCAAATTAAAGACTTAGAAATATCTTTTGATGATCAAAAATTGAGTAATTTATATGATTATTTCGTCATGATTGAAAAATCATCAAAAGAATTCAATCTAACATCTTTGAAGGGATGGAGTAATATTTCAAATGAATTATTCATCAGGTCTTTAAGATATATAATTTTTTTGAAAAATGATTTTTCCAATATAAACTACAAGTTTCTTGACGTGGGAACTGGAGCAGGCATTCCATCAATTCCAATAAAAATATTTTATCCTGAGATAAGCCTATCATTATGCGAACCATCTCAAAAAAAATGTTCTTTCCTGGAAGAAGTAATTAAAAATTTAAATCTTAGCAATGTAAATATAGAAAACGAAAGAGCAGAAAATTTAGGCCAATCTAGCAAAAGAGAATCATATGACTTTGTACTAACAAGAGCTTTAGCCAAATTACCTACACTAGCCGAACTAACATTACCACTAGCTAAAGTTGGTGGAAAAGTAATAACCGCAAAAGGAAAGTTTCCAAAGGTTGAAATAGTTGAATCAAACTATATTTCTGAAATATTAGGTTCAAAAAAAACATTAGTCGAAAAAGTTACAATACCAAATTCATTACCTACAGACCATTTTATAATTTGGGAAAAATATAAATCAACGCCAGAAAATTTTCCAAGAAGAAACGGAATTCCAAAAAAAAGACCAATAGTATCAGAATAAATAATGTTTATAAAAAAGGTCAAAAGCTTAATTAATTCAAGGTTTTCTTTATTTTTTAATTGATACAACATATCATTAACAAAAAGAATAATTCTAAAAACACCTCTGCTCAATTTACTTAGACATATAATTAAAAATATAAAAACTTATTGATTTTTTAATTGATACAACATATCATTATCATCGTGTAAGATATTTGTGTGAAAAAAAACTACATAATTCTTCTTGATTTATCATAAATTTTATTTTCACACGCAAAAAATTTATGTATAATTGAAAGATATAAATTTGATACCGAGTATCAGATACCGAGTATCATTAGAATAAGGAAAAAATAATGAATTTTAAGCGTTTTTTAAAGCTGGCAGTTTTATGTATGTCAGTGTTAATAATATTCGCATGTGAAAGCGTAGATGAGCCTGCTCAAGAAAGCCAGGTAAATAATGAAGCTGTAACTACAGAAGCTGTAACTACAGAAGAATCTGTTGATAAGCTTAGCGTATTGGCCACAACTCCAATGATTGCTGAATATGTTAGACAAGTAGGAAATGACAATATAGATTTAAGCATACTGATGCCATATTCTGCAGATCCCCATAGTTTTGAAGCTTCTCCTCAAGATGCAATAAAGATAGCTGATGCTGACATTGTGTTTTACGTAGGTTTAAAATATGAATCTGCTAACTTAGTTGAACTGCTAGAGAACTCAGTAGCATCTCCAGATGCACTAATCGAAATAGGGCCTAGTATAAATCCAATTGAATTCTCAGAAGAAGGCCACGATGATCACGAAGGTCATGGTCATGATGATCATGAAGGCCATGGTCACGATGATGACAAGCATAAAGATGATGACGATGACGACCATGATGGACACGATCATGATAAGCATAAAGATGATGATGATGACGACCATGATGGACACGATCATGATAAGCATAAAGATGATGATGATGACCATGATGGACACGATCATGATAAGCATAAAGATGATGATGATGACCATGATGGACACGATCATGATAAGCATAAAGATGATGATGACGACCATGACGACCACGACGACCACGAAGGGCATGATGATCACGACGGACATGATGGACACGAAGGTCATGATCACGGAATTTATGACCCACATTTTTGGTTCGATCCTATAAGAGTATCTATGGCTGTAGACGTGATTAAAGATGAGCTAGTAAAATTTGATACTGCAAATGAAAGCAGTTATGAGTCTGCAGCGTCCGATTATATTCAGAGTTTGGAAGCTCTTGATGCAAGTGTGACAGCAATGATAGATACTATTCCTGTCGAAAACAGGAAAATTATTACTACTCACGAAGCTTTGGGTTACCTAGAAGCCAGATATGGTATTGAAGTGCTAACAACTATAATTCCTAGTCTGGACTCTGAAGACGGAATAACTCCACAAAGTTTGAAAAATGCAATTGATGTGATTGAAAAAAATCATATTGAAGTTATGTTTTTAGAAGCAGAATCTTCTAGTCAATATAGTGAAGTCATAGAACAAGAAACTGGAATTAGTTTAGTTTCAGGATTATGGGTAGAAACGCTTCAAGAAAATCAATCATATGTTGATTGGATGAATAGTAATGTAACAATCATTGTAAATAACCTTCCAAAAGAAGTTGATGACGATCATGCTGGACATGATCATGATAAGCATAAAGATGATGATGACCATGACGGACATGATCATGATAAGCATAAAGATGATGATGACCATGACGGACATGATCATGACGATGATGACCATGACGATGATGACCATGACGATGATGACCATGACGATGATGACCATGACGATGATGATCATGACGATGATGATCACGATAAAAAAGACAAATAAAGTATAGGAAAAACCTTTGCAAAAAAATTGGATAGGAGATATTCCTAATGCAAATGCAAGAGACTATCAAAGAAAACGGCTGTATAGTGCTGAAGATGCTTGTTTGTGGGAAGAGAAAATGATGACTATTAATGAAGTCAAAGATTTGGTTTATAAAATCTCTCAATGGGCTGAGATTGCTCCTCCTAAACTGGTAACGGATGAGAATAACATACCCCATGCCACTGCTACTAAAATCTGCTTGCCTGCTCCTAATACTAGAACAGCTCTATTTGTTGCTCATGAAATGTCCCATGTGATAAATTACAATGGAAATAATCCTGATCATCATGGAAAATACTTTGCAGGGACCTACCTGGAGGTAGTGAAGGAATTTATTGGTAAAAAAACTTACAACAATCTAAGAAAGGCTTTCAATTTCTATAAAGTTAAATACTTATTAGAATTTGAAAATTAAAAAAAAATCTATTTCATTTACAATGTAGTCATAGAAAAAATTTTGTGGTTCTTATTAAACTCTCCATAAGAACCACAAATTTGAGAGAGGTAGAATTTGGTAAATAATACAATAATATCCAATTCATGTTGCGTAGAAATTGGAGAAACATTAATCTTGGATGATGTAAGTTTCTCTATAAATAAAAATAGCCTCATAGCTGTTGTAGGTCCAAATGGAGGTGGCAAAACTACCTTGTTTAATGCTATTACTGGTCTAATTCCTATTACTAAAGGTTCCATTGAAATCAATGGTCAAGACGTTACTAAAGGTAATGGAAATATAGGATATGTTCCTCAAAATGAAAATTTAAACTGGAACTTCCCTCTCACTGCCAGGCAAGTAGTTGGTTTAGGGATTACTAAAAATTTTCCTAGCATTCCATTTATTAGTAAAAACAAAAATAACTTAATCGAAGAGTGCCTTAATGATGTTGGCCTTTATGATCAAATAGATAATCGTGTTGACGAGATGTCAGGGGGGCAAAAACAAAGAGTTTTATTGGCTAAAATTCTAGCTCAAGGGGCAAATATTTTATTACTTGATGAAGCTTTTAGCGGTGTAGATATTGGATCTCAAATAAGCCTAATTGAAGTATTGAGAAAGTTAAAGGATTCAGGAAAAACTATCATGATAGCTACTCATGATATAAATAATATTGCAGATAGATTTGATGAAGTGCTATGTCTCAATAGGCATTGTTGCGCATACGGAGATCCATTAAAAGTTTTCACTCAAGATGTCCTTTCTGAATTATATGGTAACCACGGAACAATGTTTCAAAATCACAAATTAGGTAGTCATGGTGAAAACTAATGTTTGAAACCTTGCTTGAACCATTTTCATACTCATTTATGATTAGATCATTTCTGATTTCAATTTTTGTTGGCATATCTCTTCCTATGATTGGATCTTTCGTTATAAACCGAAATCTGGGATTTATGGGAGATGCTATTGCACATGCAAGTCTTCCCGTTTTAGTAATAGGAGCTGTTTTAGGCGCAAGTGTTTTTTTATCTGCAATTCCAGCTGCTATCATTATAGCTGTAACACTTAGTTATATTATCTCTAGATCAACAGTAGGAGAAGATACTGCGATTGGAATTGTATTTTCTACTTTTTTTGCTTTTGGTATTATTCTTCTAAAAAGGTATAACTTAGCTACCACTTTAAACATAGAAGATATTTTGTTTGGACAAATACTAGGTGTTTCAAGAGGAGATGTAATAAGCACAATTATTTTATCCCTTATTACAATTTCAACTGTATTAATTTTTTACAAACAAATTCTATATCTAAGTTTTGACCCCATAGGAGCTCAGGTGACAGGTTTGAAGACTAAACTATATGACAATTTATTTTTAGTAGTATTATCTTTAGCTGTAATTGGAGCATTGCAATCAGTGGGAATTATACTTGTTTTAAGTATGCTAATAACTCCTGCTGCTGCTGCAAAATTGATAATTAAAAACTTTCAAAATGCAATTTTAGTTAGCTCAATCTTTGGTATTCTAGCTTCAATTTCGGGGCTATATCTATCCTTCTACCTAAACTTACCATCAGGTCCAGCAATGGCATTATCATCATCTGCAATATTCGTAATATGTTGGCTGTTTAGAAGAAGCGTTAGACTTATATAACTTAACTCTAAGAAGAAGAGCTTTTTCCTGCAAAACTTATACCTGCAGATGCAATAATTTCATCTTCTTGAGGGGTTCCCCCGCTAACACCTACAGCTCCAATAATAGTATCACCTTCATAAACTGGTAATCCTCCTTGACCAGGTATCATTCTGCCACCAAGCATAGCCATTAATCCCTGATGTATAGGATTAGGACCACCTTCAGCAAGTTTACCACTTGGTTGCATAAAAGCTGCAGAGGCAGCTGCTTTTCCTTGGCTTATAAATACACTTCTCCAAGGAGCTCCATCCTCACGAACAAACATAATTAGGTCTCCTCTAGGATCAACTATACTAATACAAAAATTAGCTGATAATTCATTGGATTTTTTTTGGGCTCCTTCTATAATTTTTTGGGCTGTATTTAAATCTAACATTGACATTTTTTCCTTCCTTTATTTTTCTGATTATTATATAAAAATAATCTATAATTTAATTTTGTACCATAATTTTGGGGCTGTAGCTCAGCTGGGAGAGCGCATCGCTGGCAGCGATGAGGTCAGGGGTTCGATCCCCCTCAGCTCCACCAAATATTAATTTATTTCAGAATGTTCTTCACGCGCATTTTTACTAAATATGTTCAACAGTAATAGCAATTCAATTATTCCAGTAAGTAGAACATACCAAATAACAAAACCAATGGATTCACCAATAACTGCAGCAGGTATCTCAATTATTTTCAGTATGCTTAATCCAATAATTATGTAATAAAAAAACTTTTTACCCATTGCATACAAATAAGTAGAAATTAATCTTGCTACTCCAACCACAACCAAAATCCACGCAAATGTACTAAAATCTGGTGCATCATTTGTAAATTCTATGAAAATAGAAGGTAAAGCAAAAATTAAGCCTGTGGCCATTAAAAGAATCCCTCCAACATATGAGCACATTAAAGCAAATCTCAACTGAGATAATTCTATTCCCAATAAATTTCTAAACATTACATATCCATCCTAATTCTTTATTTTAGACGATTGTTAAAAAAAGAGAGGTTGAGGAAAATACCCATGTTCCTCAACCTCTTGTATTTAAGGCTCATATTTCACGGAAGCATATTGCAAAACAATTAGCCTAAATACGATAAATAAAAAGTGTTTATCCTATTTGCTTTTCTACTTCAGCAACGTCTTTATCACTTAAAATTCTAAAAACTTTTGAAGAAGGGTCTTCTGCAGCAACACCTTGAACTGCTTTTCTACCATTTTTCATTGTTACTATTTGTGGGTTTGCAATCTCCACTACTTTTTTTAATTTAACACTATAAGCTGTTAACTTCATATTTTACTCCATTTTGATACTATATATCATTAAAAATCACCTTAATATCATTGCACTTTAAATAACAGGTGTCAAGATCATTTGAAGTTGATTTATTGATACTATATATCTTTAATATTTTTAGATATCTGACACATATAAATAGTAAGTATCAAAAATAAAATAAATTTAGCATTTTAGGTATAATATACTAGTATCTAAACAACAAATTTAAAATGTTTTTTTTCAATATAATTCTATTCCCAATAAAATTACTGATTGTGTTACCAATTAAGATTTTAATCAAAGCAATACTTCCTGGTAAATAAAATGGTAAACAAAGAGGACTTAAAATATCCTTTTATTATTCTGTTTTGCTTGTTTTTATTGGTGATTTTTCATGTTTGGTTTTCTTCTCATGTCGAAGAAGAGCATTGGAAAAGCCCAACACCAATCCCAGACAGTCTGGATAATATTTATAATTGGCCTCCAAACGTAAACTATTTAGGTACCCCAATTCCAGATAATCAAGTAATGGATCCGTTTAGGAAAAAGATTATTGAAGATTATAGAATTTTCATGGAAAAAAGAAGAAATGTATATGACGAGTGGAAAAAGCAAAATTGGGATAAATAATAATAGTTACATTTATCTTAAGAAAAGGCATATATGATAAGAAAAGGCATATATATATTTTGTTTGGTTTTTATAGTTTGGTTTTTCATCTATAATGTCCTACAGTATGAACTATATGATTTTGCCAAAAATAATAAAGGCGAAATCAAAGGTTGGTCTTTTGAAACAGAAGAATATAGATCTAGAAAATAAAGATTTACAGGTAAAAGCTATCAGTGAAGCATGTGAAATATGTGCTTCAGAAACATTAAAATTACACTGTAAAATAATTTGTTATAACTGTGGATTCATTAGAGATTGCTCAGATCCTTAGGCTAGGACTAAGAAACTTCTCCAATTGGAAATTCTCCATCTGTCCAAGTAGGTTCACTCTCTAAAAACTCCATCATCTTTTCAAACGATTTATTTTGTTCTGGACTTTCA
>NZTZ01000002.1 GCA_002703265.1 Chloroflexota bacterium | reverse complement strand
TGATCCTAGTATAACTATGTTGTACACGGGAAATTCTGAAAACATATATGATCAATATCCAATGTTTGATTTTTTCTATTTTGGAATTGAACATTTTATAGAGGAATATATATGGGAAAACTATCAAAATTCAGGTTATTCTCAAACTGCAGATCTTTGCCAATAAATAAGATAAGAATGTAGTAATAGAAACTAATAAAATCTATAATTTGAATATGAACAATTTATATTTTTTATGACTTCTAAAGATATTAATAATAGGATAGAAATTCTTAGAAAAGAGCTAAATCAAGCAAACAGAGAATATTATATTGAAGAATCTCCTTCATTAAGTGATTTTGAATATGATAGAAAATTCAATGAACTATTAATTCTTGAAAGAGAAAACCCTGATTTAATTATCCCTGAGTCTCCAACACAAAGAGTTGGAACTAGTCCTGCTGAAGAATTTAATCAAGTAACCCATACTGTTCCTATGCTTAGTCTATCTAATGTTTTTGGAGANGAGGATTTAATAGATTGGATTGATAAAACCNCAAAAGCAGTAGATCAAAATATTTTCCCATTAGTTTGTGAGCTTAAAATTGACGGATTAGCTGTTTCTGTAAAGTATGATGATGGGAAATTATTTCAAGGGGCAACAAGAGGTAATGGAGTCGAAGGTGAAGACATTACAAATAATGTAAAAACGATTAGATCTATTCCTTTAGAAATAGAAGATAAAAATACAATTGAAGCACGAGGTGAAATTTTTTTTCCTAATTCGAGATTTACCAATTTCAACGAACAAAGAGAATCAGAAGGACTAAGTACTTTCTCAAACCCTAGGAATGCTGCCTCAGGTTCTGTAAGACAGCTTGATCCAAATGAAACAGCAAAAAGACCTTTGGATATATTTTTCTATAGTTTATACAACATAGAAGGACAAGAAATATTTGATTCTCAGTATAAATCATTAGAAGAAATGAAAAAATTAGGACTTAAGACAAATAAAAACTACAAAAAAATTCAAAACAAANAAGAGCTTTTTGAATACATCGAATTCTGGTCAAACAATAGAGCAAATCTAGATTACGGTACTGATGGAATAGTAATCAAGATTGATGATGTTAAAATTCAAAAAAAACTTGGAAGTACCGGAAGGATCCCCAAATGGGCTACTGCTTACAAATTTCCGGCCGAAATTGTTGAAACCAAAATTATAAAGATTAATTTCAATGTCGGACGAACAGGAGTCTTAACACCTTGGGCTGAATTAGAACCTGCTTATATTGATGGAGTAAAGATCAGTAGAGCAACTCTTCATAATAGAGATGAGATAGAAAGAAAAGATATCAGGGAAGGAGATTTAGTTCAATTACAAAGAGCTGGAGAAGTTATTCCTCAGATTATAGGGGTTTCTAAAAATAATTTAAGAAATGATTTGTCAAAAAAATTCAATTTTCCTTTGTACTGCCCTGAACCATGTAATAGTCAATTGCTTCATTCAGAAGAAGAAGTTTCTGTTAGGTGCTTAGATTCTTCTTGCCCACATAAATTTGAAAGGCTATTACAATATTTTGCATCAAAAAATTGTATGGATATAGAAGGATTAGGATCAAGAATATGCACAATACTTTTTAAAGAAAATTTCATAACCAGCCTTGATGAGATTTATTCATTAAAAGACAAAAAAGAAGAACTATTAAAACTGGAAGGTTTTGGAGAATTAAGTATTAATAAATTATTAGAGAGTATTGAAAATTCAAAGAAAAAATCTTTTAGTAATTTATTAACTTCATTTGGAATCGAAGGGGTAGGAGTTGAAATAGCAGAACTGATTTCTAGTAAATTTTCTTCCTTAGTTGAGATCAAAGAAGGTTCAGAATCAAATAATTTTAATGAAATTTTAGAAAATTTAGAAGGCATAGGGCCTGTAGTAGCTATGAAAATTACCGATTGGTTTTCAGAAGAAAAAAATAAAATACTTATTGATAATTTTATAAAACTTAATATTGGTTATGAGAAGAAAGAAAATGCTAATAATTCAAATATACTTGAAGGTAAATCTTTTGTTGTAACAGGATCTTTTGATGAATACAGTAGAAATGATATTGAATCAATAATAAAAACTCATGGAGGAAAAGTTTCCAGCAAAGTATCATCTAAAACAAGTAATTTAATTTTAGGATCTAACCCAGGTTCAAAATTAANAGATGCTCAAGAAAATAATATTGAAATAATTGATATTACAGAATTTTTAAAGCTGGTTACGNACNAATGAATAATTGGATAATATTAGGACTCGGTAATCCTGATAAAAAATATGAAAAAACCAAACATAATGTTCCTTGGTGGGTTTTGGATATTTTAGATAAGAAGTTCTCACAATACAAACAGTATGAAAAAAATGAGGAAAATTATTTCGAAATTAGGTTAGACTTTGAGACTTATAGCATATATCTTATTTANCCTTCTACATATGTAAATAATTCAGGATTNGCAGCAAAAGATTTANTNAAAANNGAAAAATTCTCAATGGAAAAAACTATTATAATTTCAGATGATATAAATCTTGAAGAAGGAAGAATAAGAATAAGAAGAAAAGGTAGTAGCGGAGGACATAATGGACTGAAGTCTATAATAAATCATCTGGGTACTGAGGAATTCTTGAGAATCAAATTAGGAGTAGGAAAACCTAAAGAAAATGAAGATCAAATAAAATTTGTTNTATCAAAAGTAAAAGATTTTGATCTAGTTAACAAAACATGTATAGAGGCTGCTGAAGCATGCATAAGTATAATCGAAGAAGGAACAAAAACGGCAATGGAAAAATATAATGGAGAAAAAAATGAGTAAACTTTTTGAACCTATACAAATAAGAGGAGAGAATATTAGCAATAGGTCATGGGTGTCTCCTATGTGTCAATATTCATCTGAGGATGGATTTTCCAATGATTGGCATATGGTTCATCTTGGATCTAGAGCTGTTGGTGGAGCTGGTCTGGTAATGACAGAGGCCGCAGCTGTTGAACCGGAAGGTAGAATAAGTCCTTGGGATTTAGGTATATGGAAAGATGAACATATTTCTGGGCTAAAAAAAATAACAAACTTTATTAAGTCTCAAGGTTCAACTCCAGCAATTCAAATTGCTCATGCAGGAAGAAAAGCTTCAACAAAACGTCCATGGCAAGGAAGAGGGAANATACTAAAGGAAGATGGNGGATGGNTTCCTAGAGNACCAAGTTCCATAGCATTTGATAATGAATCACAAATTCCTGAAGAATTATCAAGTGAAAAAGTAGAAGAAATTATAAATAAATTTGTTTTAGCTGCTAATAGATCCGTTGAAGCAGGATTTAGTTGTATTGAGNTGCATTTAGCGCATGGATATCTAGCGCATGAATTCTATTCTCCAATTTCAAATACTAGAGAAGACATGTATGGAGGAAACTTTGAAAATAGAACTATNTTTGGAGTTGAAATAGCAAAAAGAATTCGAAAAGAAATAGGAGAGGAAATTCCTCTTATCGCAAGAATATCTGTAACTGAGTACCATGATGAAGGATGGGATGTAAATTCTTCAATAGAGTTTTCTAAAAAATTAAAAGATTCTGGAGTTGATATGATTGATTGTTCATCTGGTGGAAATTATTCAGATCAAAAGATAGAGCTCAAGCCTGGATATCAAGTACCTTTATCCAAAAGTATCAAAGAAAATGTAGAAATTCTCACAGGAGCAGTAGGATTAATTACTGAAAAAGATCAAGCTGAGGAAGTTTTGGATAATCACGAAGCTGATGTGATTTTCTTAGGTAGAGAATTATTAAGAAATCCTTACTGGACTTTATATGCTTCGGGTGAAATAGATGAATGGCCTTTGCAGTATCAAAGATCTTTTGAAGGATCAAAAAAAATCAACTATATCAGAGAAGATTAGATATATTCAAAACCAGTATATGGTACAAGAACTTCAGGAATTTCGATTGATCCATCAGCTTTCTGTCCATTTTCAATTATTGCAACCCAAATTCTTGGAAGAGCTAAACCAGATCCATTCAAAGTATGAGGAAAACTAGTTGGAGAAGATTGATTTGATTTATATCTTGTATTATTTCTTCTAGTTTGAAAATCAAAACAGTTAGATATAGATGATACTTCAAGCCACTCTTTTGATCCTGCAGCCCAAACCTCAATATCAAACGTTATACCTGATTGAAATCCTATATCTCCAGTNGATAATTGTATTAGTTTTGAAGACAATCCAAGTCTGTCGCACAATGTTCTTGCATTCTCAACCATTTTTTCTAAATGATCCATTGAGTTTTCAGGTTCAACAAACTTAAACATTTCAACCTTNAAAAATTGATGTACCCTCTTAATTCCTCGTATATCTCTTCCTGCAGATGTATGCTCTTTTCTGAAACTTGGCGTTCTTGCTACATAACTTAATGGTAATTGATCTGGTGCTATTATTTTACCTTGATGCAAGGCATTCAATGAAACTTCAGCTGTAGGAATCAGCCATAAATCGGTTTCTTCATCTCTGTAAAGATTATCCTTAAATTTTGGTAAATTTCCTGATCCAATCATAGTATCTTGCTTAACAAGATATGGAGGATCTATTTCAGAATAGCCAAATTCATCGGTATGAACATCCATCATCCAATTCATAAGGGCTCTGTGTAATCTTGCACCTTTATCTTTTAAGACAAAGAATCTTGCCCCTGAAATATTTGCCCCAGCTTCTAAGTCTAATATTTCTTTTTCTGGCCCTATATCCCAATGAGGNATAATAAAATCTTCATTCTTTTGCTGTCCTCTAATGTCTATTTCAACATTTTTAGAATCATCAATACCTACAGGAACNGTCTCATGAGGAAGATTAGGAATCTCAAGCATTATAGACTTAATTTTCTCGTTTATCTCATTTAGTTCAATATCTATATTTTTTAAGTCTTCAGCCAAACTCTTAATAAAATTAGTTTCTTCTTCAGTAGGTTTTCTTTTTTCATTACCTATTTTTTTTGAAATTTCATTTCTTTGAGCTCTTTTTTTATCTCCATCAGTTATTAGTTTTCCACGGTTTTCATTTAGAGATATAACTATATCTAAATTAGATACGTCATATCCTCTATTCGAAAGACCTTCGATATAAATTTGTTTGTTTTCTATTATTTTTTTTATATCTAACATTATTCTTTTGATCTTAATTGTGGGAACAATAAAACTTCTCTAATTTGGTCTTGTTCAGTAAGTAACATTACTAATCTATCAATACCTATTCCAAGACCTCCTGTTGGAGGCATTCCGTGTTCTATAGAAACCAAAAAATCTTCATCAAGTCTATCTGCTTCTTGATCTCCTACGTTTTTTCTTAAATTCTCTTGCTCTATAAATCTATTTCTTTGATCTATAGGATCATTTAATTCGGAAAAGGCATTAGCTAACTCATGCCCTAAAACAAATGCCTCAAATCTTTCCACTATATCTTTAGATCCTGGTTTTAGCTTTGCTAACGGAGACATTTCAATTGGATAATCTAATAAAAAGGTTGGTTTTATAAGTTTGGTTTCTACTCCTTGAGAAATTAGACGATCTAGTAGAACTCCCCAAGCTTCGTTAGGATCAGCAACAAAACCTTTTTCTATCATTTTTTCAGCTAATAAATTATTATTTTTAACTTCTAAAAAATCAATCCCTGTATTTTTAATTATAGTTTCTCTTAAATCAATCCTGTCCCAAGGTGGAGCTAAGTCAATAAATTTATCTTCTGCAATTTTAATTTTAGTTGTTCCATTGACTTCTTTGGCAACAAAAGCAACCAAATTTTCAACCATCTCCATAACGGTGTTGTAATCTTCGTATGACTCATAAGATTCCATGGTAGTAAACTCAGGATTATGATCATGATCAATTCCTTCGTTTCTAAATAATCTACCTATTTCATATACTTTCTCAATACCTCCAACTATAAGTTTTTTTAAGTGCAACTCAGTAGCAATTCTCAAAAAAAGTTTTTTATCTAGAGTGTTATGAAAAGTTTCAAAAGGTATTGCTCTACCACCAGCTGGAATATCAACTAGTATAGGAGTTTCAACTTCTAAAAATCCTCTATCATTCATAAAATTTCTTACTGATGAAACAATCTTTGATCTTTTAATTGCAATTTCTTTTGATTCATCATTAGAGATCAAATCTAAATATCTTTGTCTGTATCTTATTTCGTTATCTTTTAGGCCTGACCATTTGTCTGGCAATGGACGAATAGACTTTGTTAGTAATACGATTTCATGAATATCTAGAGTGATTTCTCCTCTTCTTGTTCTAAAGGCACTACCATCTACTCCCACTATATCTCCGATATCAAGAAGATCTAAAAAATCTTTAGAAACATTACTCTCTTCTTCTTTGTAATGAAGTTGAATCTTACCGGACTGATCTTTTATATCAAAAAAAACAACTTTACCCATACCTCTTTTAGCAATTATCCTTCCGGATATAGAAGAGGATTTTCCTTTTATGTCAGAATTCTCATTCTGAGTAAAAGTATCTATTACTTCAGCAATGTGTTTTCTATCATTTTCCCACCTACTTGGAAATGGATCGATATTTAATTTCCTGATCTTTTCTAGTTTTTCAATTCTGTCTTGAATAATTCTGTCTTCTGAAAGGTTTTCCATAAATTTATAATTATTGTATTTTGTAATTTTATAACTTTTTTTTATATATGCCTAAGTAGATTTTACGTTCGGATTTGTTTTATTATCTAATATTATTGATTTGATTTTTTTGTTATGACCGTAGACAAGCCAAAATACCTAAAAACAAATAGATTAACTTTGAAACCTATTCAGATGAGTGATCTTGAGACTATTCAAAAATATTCAACTGATGAGGAGTGGCATAGATATCTAGATTTCCATACAAACGAAAGTGTAAAAGATTTTGTAGAAAAATCAGTTAACACACCATGGAATGAAAATGCGAGGTTTTCAATATTTTTGAAAAGTAAAATGATTGGAGGCATAGGTTTATATATAGAGCAAAAAGATAAAACAGCAGAGATTGGTTATTCACTTTCAAAAAATTATTGGGGTAAAGGTATTATTCCTGAAGCTGTTGAAAAAGTGTTTCATTATGGATTTACAAAACTAAAACTAGAAAAAATTTTTGCACAAACAGACTTAAGAAACCTCCCTTCTCAATCTGTTATGAAAAAAATGAAAATGAAAAAAGAAGGTATATTCAGAAAACATATNATTTCTCAAAATAAAAGAAGAGATGTTATTTTTTATTCAATACTGAAAACAGAATGGGAAAACTTTTACCAGCAAGTTTCTCCACCATCTATAACCAACTCAGAACCATTCACCCAAGAAGATTCATCTGAAGCTAAATAAAGAGCTCCATATGCAATATCCTCAGGCGTTCCTAATCTTCCCATAGGAGTCATATCTAATCGTTCTTTACGAATCTGTTCTATTGAATGTATATCTTCTGTCATAGGAGTATCTGTAAATCCAGGATGAATAGAATTAGATCTAACATTATACTTACCGTATTGCGCAGCTATTGTTTTTGTAAAAATTCTTGATGCACCTTTTGATGCATGATAAGCAGTAGATCCTCTTGCACTTCCTATAATCCCAAAAATTGATGAAATATTGATTATTGAACCTGATTTGTTTTTTTTCATGTTAGAAATAACACTTTGGGTCCCTATCATCACAGATGTTGAATTTACAGCAAAAACTCTATCCCAATCTGATCTTTCCATATCCTCAAAAGTAGACCTTAGAGACATTCCAGCATTATTTACCAAAATGTCTATCTTACCCCATTTTTTCAAGATAGTATCTACACATTCTTTCCAGCTTTTTTCATCAGAAACATCAAAGTTTTTTATAATAATTTTTTCTTTTGAAGATATTTTTTCTTCTAATAGTCTCAATTTTTCATTATTGGTATCAATAATACAAACACAAGAACCTTCATCAAAAAACATTTTAGAAATCGCTTCTCCAATTCCTGAAGCTCCTCCTGTAACTATTGCAACTTTATTTTCTAATCTACTTCCCATAACAACTCCTGAAATTAAATAGCTTAGAAAAACTTTATCATAAAAAAAAAATAAATTATCATAAAAAAAAAGAAAATTAAAAATGGTACAAAATCCAATCAACTTTGGCTCAAATAAAAAAGAAACTAAAACNGAAAGACCTTGGGGTAGTTTTGAGATACTTTGTAAAGGNCCAGGTTATCAATCNAAAAGACTNACAGTAAAGCCTAAAAGTAGATTATCTCTTCAAACTCATAAACATAGAGACGAAGAATGGGTNATAGCAAGAGGTACAGCAAGAGTAACTATTGGNGATANCCANATAGAATTAGGAAAAGGNGANTCAGCAAGTGTACCNAGAACTGTAGCTCATAGNATTGANAATATATCTGAAATTGACCCNCTAGAAATCATTGAAGTCCAGATAGGAGACTACATTGATGAGGATGATATTGAAAGANTAGATGACGATTATGGAAGATAAATCTACTGATTTTGTTCCATAGTTATATTTTCATTTTCAGACTCATTAGGATCATCCAGTAAATCTAAACCGCTTCTTACTTGACTTAGTATTGTTGAAATTCTTTCTTCCAATGCATATAGAACTTCTTTCGCATAATTATCAGCACCATCTCTTCTGTCGGCTGAAATTTGTTCAGATTCATCAAGCATTCTTGCAGATTCTTGTTGAGCATTTAGAACAATTCTTTCTGACTCAGCCTGTGCTTCAGATACGATTTCTTCTGATTTTCTATTAGCTCCATCTACAATAGATGTTTCCATGATCATTTCTTCAGCTTTTTGTTCAGCTTCTGAAATAATTCCAGCAGCATCTCTTTTAGCTATTTCTCTCATTGTAGAAGCTTCTTCATCAGCNTAATTTCTTATCCTTGCAGCTTCTTTGTCTGCTTGNTCAATAATTGCCTCTTTTTGNCTTGTTACCATTCCTGCTTCGTCAAGNTCNGTNGGNAGACTAGCAATAACTTGGTTTATAATCTCAATAGCTCTAGGTTTATCTAAACCTTTTCCNGGTATTAAAGAACCAGAATCATNGATTAATTTTTCTAAANTTTTTAATTCTTCAAAAATATTCATATTTCCTCCAATANATAAATTNTAGTNCATTACTANTATTAATTACTNTAACTTTTTAANCGGATTTTTTTATTCTTTCTAAAAATGGTGTAAGCACATGACCTGGTACTAATGAGCTNACATCTCCACCTAACAAAGCAATTTCTTTTACTCTACTTGANCTGACATANTGAAANTTTAANGATGAAATTAANCAAACNGTATCTATNTTTGAATTCATTTCTCTGTTTGTTANTGCCATTTCTCTCTCATANTCAAAGTCAGCTCCNATTCTTAGCCCTCTNATNATNACACTTGCTCCTAATTCTTCAGCCAAATTAACNGTTAANTTATCAAATTTTGTAACGTTTACNTTTGATAATTTTGAGATAGATTTATTAATCATCTCAACTCTTTCGTCAACATTAAAAATAACATTCTTCATAGAACCTGAATAAACACANATAGTTACTTCTTCAAACATTTTAGAAGCACGTTCTACTATGTCAAAATGACCATTGGTTACTGGGTCAAANGTTCCTGGATANATTCCTTTTATCATATTNCTTTCTCAAAAAGAAAAAACTGAAATGGATGTATCTCCATATTTTTTTTCCTGTTTCTTTTTAAATAGTTTATACTCATCTNCTAATTTTATTCTAGAAGAATGTTCAGCAAATAATCTAGTTTCTTTATGTACAAGACTATAATCAATTAACTGTTCAAATATTTTTTCAAAAGGNTTTTGATCATATGGAGGATCAACAAAAATAAAATCAAAAGTTTNATTNATTTTATTTAGTTGAGTTTCACAATTGCCCTTAAGAGCTGTAGTTTTTTCNTCAAATTTAAGTTTTTTNGTCTTTAATTTAATCTTTTGTATAAAATCTTGATTTCTGTCAAAGAAAANACAATGCTTTGCTCCAAGTTNCAAAGCTCTTATTCCAACAGAACCTGTACCTGCATATAAATCTAAAAAATTTTTGCCCTCTAAATTAGAATGACCCATCATCGAAAAAATTGCACCTATAACTTTAGAAGTAGTTGGNCTTAANCCCAATTCACTATATTGAGGCTTTTTCAAGTTTCACGTCCTCATAATTAAAGTGTTTCTCTAAATTTTCAAAAAAATAAAGAATTATTATTTCGATGTCTTCATTAGATCTAAAAATTTTTTGCCTTAGTTCTTTAGAATTTATTAACCCTTTGGAATAGTAAGAAAGTTGTTTTTTTATCTGTAAATCTATATTTTTTTCAGCAAAAAATTGTTTTATATAATCGATATGTATCTTTATGTCATTAATCATTTTTTTTATTCTTTTGATCTCATCAAGCTTTTGAAATTGAGGATTGAAGATCCATGGATTACCAATAGCACTTCTACCAATCATAACAGAGTGACATCCAGTATTTTTTATCATTAATTCGGCATCCTCAAAAGATTTTACATCTCCGTTTCCAGTTACAGGTATATTTATATTATCAACAACATTTTTTATTATTTCCCATTTTGATATACCTTCATATCTTTGAGCTCTAGTTCGAGGATGTACAGTTATTCCATCAATACCTTCTTCTTCCAACATTTTAGAAAATTCTACAGCATTTTGATCTTCTTCATTCCATCCGCTTCTAATCTTTGCAGTAAGAGGAATCTTAGTTACTTTTCTAATTTTATTTACCAATTTTGAGGTTTGGATAATATCTTTCATTAAGGCTGAGCCTTTTCCTTTTTTGGTAATTTTTGGAACGGGACATCCCATATTAATATCTATAATGTCTGCGCCCATTTGTTGAAGTATTATTGCTGCCTCAGGCATGATTTTTTCATCACATCCTAAAAGCTGAAGAGCTATAGGTTTTTCTTTTATATTAAAACTTGCAATTTCTTTAGTCCTAATAGATTTATCATAAACAAGTGAGGTAGCATCTATTTCTTCTGAAGTCACAAAACCTGAATTGTTTAGAATACAAATCTCTCTGAAGGGAGAATTAGTAACTCCAGCCATGGGAGCTAATCTTAGTTTGTTTTTTTTAATTAAATCAAAATACATATCAATAGTTTTCATACAAAATTTTTGATAATTTTTCGCCTTCAGCAGCATACCCAACAGATCTATATGTTTCTTCACCGTTTTTATCAAGAATGATATAAGTTGGAGTACTTGAAATTTGGAAATATCTTAGAGTTTCAGTGACATCTTCTAAATATCTATTTGAAACATCAACAATAACAAAGTTCACCTGATTTGAGTGTTCAACTTTTAATTTTTTTAATGCTACTTCTCCCATTTTGCAATAAACACATGATTCACTCCAGCCTTCAATAAAAGTTGGTTTCCCAGAGTCAATTATATTTTGGATCTGAGAAAGATCAGTTACTATTCCCATTTTTCTATATTGAGCTTGTCTCATTTCATTAAATGAACCATAAAAACCTAGCTCAAATCTCAAATCTTCGTAAGATTCTGTACCATTATCATTTTTCCAATGAGAATAATCACCCTTAAATGTTCTTAATAATTCTTTATTTGAAGATTCAATAATATTTGGTGAAGTTGATACATATGCTTGGGTTTCAGTATTTTCAGAACAAGAAAATAAAAAAAGTAATGCTGTAAATAATAAATATTTCATTCTTCTATTATATTTGTTTTGACCTAGCTAGAAAAATATTAGGTACTAGCGAAATAACTAAAAAAACAACTGAAGAGAAATATATAAATTTCCAAGCATTGAGAAAAACATTCATAGAATCTTTATCTAAAGAATTTAAACTTGCAATATCTCCTTTGTAATTAGCACCTAAAATTAAGAACGCAGTCAACATTATAGTTGCTAATGTTTGTCCAAATGTATTTCCCATATTTCTTGTAAAACTAATAATTGAGGAAACAAAACCAGTTAAATTTTTGTCGAGAGAGCTGTAAGTTATGGCCATATTTGGAGATCCCCAAAATCCCATACCTAAACCATTTATAAGTAGGATAGTTGTAATAAACGATCTTGATGTTGAAATACTAAACTGAGCTATAAATATATTAGAAAAAATCATTAATGATAATCCAAAAATTACAAACTTGATTCTTCCAAATTTATCAGATAATCTTCCGCCTAATCCCGCAGCAAAAGCCATCCCCAAAGATTGAAAAATTAACATTAGCCCT
>NZTZ01000001.1 GCA_002703265.1 Chloroflexota bacterium | reverse complement strand
CATATAATTTTTAGTTCATCAGTAAGTATTTATGGGAAAAATTTAGATAATTCAATTATTCATTTAGATAACCCCGAAAACCCAGATGATCACTATGCAAAAACTAAATATGATTCAGAAGTCTTAGTCGAACAATCAAATATTAATCACACAATTCTAAGAATTTCAGGTGTATCGATTCCTGTTTTTCAGGAACCTCCGACTGAATGGCCATTTTTACCTGATCAAAAAATAGAATTTATTCATAGAGATGACGTAGTTAGCTCAATTTGTAATTCTGTAAATAATCATGATGCTTACGGACAAATGTTCAATATAAGTGGAGGAAAAAGCTGGCANATNACNGGAGAAAGGTANGTAAAAGATTATTTNGAAATTTTGGAAGTAGAGATGGAGAATGCNNNATATCAAAAAGAGGAAGGACATTTTTCGTGGTATGAAAGCTCAAAATCAAATAAAATATTACAATATCAAAATAATAATTATGAAAACTATTTGGCTCAAATAAGGCAAGATCTAAATAATTTGATGGGAGAATAAGTTGAAAAAAATTGAACAAACCTACGGTTATGATGATGTTGCTATTGTCCCAGGTGAAATAACATTGAATCCAGAGCTTGTAGATACTAATACTAAAATAGGAGAATTAGAACTAGATGTTCCNGTTTTTGCATCCGCAATGGATAGTGTTGTAGATCCAAAATTTGCAAAAGAATTATCAGATCTAGGTGGTGCTGGAGTAATAAATTTAGATGGAATACATGTTAGATATGAAAATACTGATGATATATATCAAGATATAGTATCAACACCTCAGAAAGATGTAACTGCTCTATTACAAAAAATTTATAGTGCTCCTGTCAAAGAGAATCTNGTGGGCGAGGTAGTAAAGAAAATAAAAGATTCTGGAGGAAAATGTTTTGCCTCTTTTGTTCCTGCATCCACAAAAAGATTGGCTCCAGTTGCTGTTGAAGCAGGATGTGACGCAGTTGTTGTACAATCCACAGTCACAACTGCTAGGCATAATTCAAAAAGTTTAGAAGGATTAATATTATCTAAGCTTGTAGATTCATTAGATGTCCCAATAATTGTAGGAAATACAGTAACTTACAATGTAACTAGAGAATTAATGGAACAAGGTGTAGACGGTATTCTTGTTGGAGTTGGCCCTGGTTCAGCTTGTACAAGTAGAGAAGTTCTTGGAGTAGGAGTACCTCAAGTTTCAGCTACCCTAGAATGTTCAAGTGCTAGAGATGATTACTATAAATTAACTGGAAGATATGTTTCAATTATTACAGATGGAGGNATAAGAACTGGAGGAGAACTTTGTAAATCTTTTGTAGCAGGAGCAGATGCTGTAATGATTGGTTCACCATTTTCAAAAACACATGAAGCTCCAGCTAAAGGTAATCACTGGGGTATGGCTACTCCTCATGGATCACTTCCTAGAGGAACAAGAATAGTAAACAAACAAGAATATTCACTCAAAGAACTTTTATTTGGACCTTCTTCTAAAACTGATGGAACTAGAAACCTTGTAGGGGCATTAAGGGTTTGCATGGGTATGATAGGAGCAGAAGATATTGTTTCAATGCATGATGCTACATTGATTTATGCTCCAACAATTAAGACTGAAGGTAAAACTTATCAATTATCTGGATTAGGCTCGTAAANTTGGAATTCAAAGCTCAAAGAGGAACAGCAGATATTCTTCCAAAAGATCAATATATTTGGAACTTTGTTCAAAATAAATGTTCTGAAGTAGCTAAATCTTTTGGTTATAGATTTATTGAAACCCCTATATTCGAAGATTCTAGAATCTTTGAAAGAACTGTAGGTGAAGATACTGACATAGTTGAAAAAGAGATGTATTCCTTTGTAGATAAGGGCGGTGATAATATCAGTTTGAGACCTGAAAACACTGCAGGAGTTTGTAGGGCATTCATAGAGAATGGTCTTTACAATGAAACTTTACCTGCACGTCTATTTTATTATGGCCCTATGTTTAGATATGAAAGACCTCAGGCAGGTAGATTTAGACAATTTCATCAGTTTGGAATTGAATGTATAGGCGATAGTTCTCATGATAATGATTTTGAAGTAATAAAGCTTGCTTGGAATATTTTAAATAATTTAGAAATTAATAATACTGAACTAAATATTAATTCTTTAGGGGATAAAGAAGATAGAGAAGTTTATGTTTCAAAGCTTATAGATTATTTCAGTAAGTATATTAATGATTTACCTAAAGTTGATAAACTAAGATTAGAAAGAGCTCCATTAAGGTTATTAGACTCAAAAGAAAAGATAACTATAAATATTTCTGAGGATGCTCCAAAAACTTTAGATTTTATATCGAAAGATAGTAAGAATCATCACGACAAAATTATTGAAAATCTTGAAAATTTACGAGGAAGAGAAAAAAACTTTAAGTATAAGATAAACGATAAACTTGTAAGAGGATTAGACTATTACAACAGAACTGTTTTTGAGTACTTAAGCGACTCCTCTGGGCCTCAAGGAGTATTACTAGGAGGAGGAAGATATGACCCTCTAATAAAGATTCTAGGTGGACCTGATACACCTGCAGTTGGTTTTGCGATGGGAGTTGANAGAATNGTAACTGAGGTCAATAAACAAGGTTTNATAAAAGACAATAATTTAGACATAGTAATAGTTGTATTGAANGATGAGTTCAGAAANAATGCAGAGAAAACATCTGATCTTTTTAGAAAGAATAAAATAAGTACAATAATTGCTCCTAGAAGGTCATTAAAAGGACAATTAAGATTTGCAAATAATATGAATGCAAAACTTGCAGTAATTCTTGGTGAGGACGAAATAAAAAATAACTCAATTACCGTAAAATTCCTTAATTCCAGAGATTCTCAAATAGAATTACAAAATGAAGATATACTAAAAATAAAGAGTTTACTTACTTCAGAGGAATAGTATGGATGAATGGATCTTAACTAGATTAGAAGAAATAAAGAAAAGATTTNCAGAGATAGAAAACCTGATGACTAAACAGGAAGTTGTTTCTAATCAGAACGAGATGAAAAAGCTATCTAAAGAGTACAGAAATCTAGAAAAAATAAATAAATTGTGGGACGAATATACTAAAACTTCTAATGAATTAGAAGATACTAAAGAAATGATAAACTCTGATGATCAAGAGATTTCTGAACTAGCAAAATTAGAAAATGAAACACTAAGTAAAAACTTAGATGTTATTTTTTCAGAACTAAATCAAGAATTAATACCTAAAGATGCTACAGACGAAGCAGATGCAATTGTAGAAATAAGAGCAGGAACTGGTGGAGATGAAGCTGCAATTTTTGGTAATGATTTATTGAGGATGTATACTAGGTACTCAGAAAATAATGATTGGAAGCTAAAAATACTAAGCTCAAGTTATAATGAATTCGGCGGTATAAAAGAAGTGGTACTTGAAATATCAGGAGAAGGGACTTTTTCAAAACTGAAGCATGAGAGTGGGGTACACAGAGTTCAAAGAGTCCCAAAAACAGAGTCTCAAGGAAGAATTCATACATCTACAGCAACTGTTGCTGTACTTCCAAAATCTGAAGAAATTGATATACAAATAAATGAAGATGACATAAGAACTGATGTTTTTCATTCNGGTGGAGCAGGAGGCCAAAATGTTAATAAAGTTGCTACCGCAATTAGATTAACACATAACCCTTCAGGTATAGTTGTTGCTTGTCAAAATGAAAGATCTCAACTTCAAAATAAAATGCAAGCAATGGAAATATTAAAGTCAAAGCTTTGGGATCTTGAATTAAGAAAACAACAAGAAGAAATCTCTAAAGCAAGAAAATCGCAAGTAGGTTCAGGAGAAAGGTCCGAAAAAATAAGAACATATAATTATCCTCAAGGGAGAATAACAGATCATAGAATAAACGTATCAATTCATAGCTTATCTGAATTTATGGATGGCCTAATAGATAATCTAATAGAACCTTTGATGAAAAATGAACAAGCTCAAAAAATGTTATCTCAAAATACTAAATAATGATAAATCTGGGTGAAGCCAAAAAAGTAACATTTAAAACCCTATTAGAAAATAATATCAAAGACTATCAATTTGAAGGATTATCATTATTATCTAAAATCCTTGAGCTAGATACTAAAACTGTCATTACAGAAAATAATATCGAAATTTCTCTTGAACAAAAATATCTAATTGAAAAAATAACAAAAAAAAGAATTGAAGGAATGCCTTTAGCGTATCTTACGAAAGAAAAGTTATTTTTTAATGAAANATTCTATGTCGATAAAAATGTATTAATTCCAAGACATGAAACTGAAGAATTGATTGATTNTTTTTTTTCACTTATTGAAAAAGAAAATCTAAAAAATAAAAGAATTCTTGATNTTGGTACAGGAAGTGGNATAATACCAATTATATGTAAAAAGAAATTNCCTAANGCAAATATTTTTACTCTAGANAAGTCAAATAANGCAATAAAAATTGCAAAAAAAAATGCTAACGAAAAAGAAGTTGAAATTAATTTTATCCACTCTGAAATTATTAAANCAAATATCANCGAAATAGATTATGTAATAAGNAATCCTCCTTATATCAAAACAGANATGCTATCAAANTTATCAAATGAGGTAANTTTTGAACCNAAATTAGCATTAGATGGAGGNNAAGATGGATTNANTATTATTAGAGATATTTTTTTATGGGAAAAAAATACTAACAAGAATAATGCAAAAAAAATCATCATTGAAATTGATGAGAATATAACTTTAGAAGTTANGCAGTTAGCAAAATACTTTTATCCAAAAATGAGTATTGAAATAATTAAGGATTTAGCTAAAAAAGACAGAATTATTGCTATAACTGAATAGCTTATCTTTTGGTATACTGAGGAGCTTTTCTTGCCTTCTTGAGTCCGTATTTTTTACTTTCTTTAACTCTAGAGTCTCTTGTAAGTANACCATGNGATTTCAATTTAGGTCTAAGATCTTTATCCATTTCACATAAAGCTCTAGCTAATCCTAATGAAATAGCACCTGATTGACCAGAAACTCCACCACCGTGAGTCTTAATCTCAGCAGAAATTTTTTCTTTATCAACTATCTTTAATGGTAGCAATGCTATGTTTACTAAATCATCCATCACTAGTACATCTTTAATTGACTTNCCATTAACTTGGATTTTTCCATTTGTGTTAAAAATTTTTACTCGAGCTATTGAAGCTTTTCTTTTACCCGTTCCATAATAATAGGTTTTTTTAGTTGTCACTCTTTACCTCTTTTGAATTACTATCAATCTGTGCTTGATGAGGGTGTTCGCTTCCAGGATAAANTTTTAATCTTTTCAGCATTTTAGCTGAAAGCTTATTTTTAGGAAGCATNCCCTTGACTGCTTTATTCACAATATATTCTGGATTTGTATCAATCAAATTAGAAAATTTTCTGATTTTGGTACTACCAGGTCTTGTAGTGTGAGTTATATACTCTTTATCAAAATATTTTTTNCCTGTAACTTTTACTTTTGACGCATTGATTAAAACAACAAAATCTCCAGTTATGTCATTGGAAATATAACTAGGTTTATTTTTGCCCATTAAAATCATTGCAATATTAGATGCCATTCTACCTAAAGTTTGACCTTCGGCATCAATCAAAATCCAGTTACCTGAATCTTTTTTTTCTTTTATAGAATAATGTTTTAATTTATTTATCATAACTTTTTACTGATAGATTTCTATTTTACACTTTTTATTATTATTTTTTATTCAAATATGTATCAACTAATCCACTAATTCCAAAATTGCTATTTCAGCATTATCTCCTTGCCTATTCCCAATAGAAACTATTCTTGAGTAACCACCGTTTCTTTCAAGAAATTTTTCGGCAACATTTTCAAACAAATGATCTACAACTGATTTATCTGTAATAAATTCAGAAACTTTTCTAANAGAATTAAAATCTTTAGTTTTTGAAAGTGTAATCATCTTTTCTAATATTGGTCTTGCTTCTTTAGCTTTTGCTTTNGTCGTCTTAATTCGACCATACATTATTGCATCAGAAACTAAGTTTCTCAACAAAGCCTTTCTCTGAGAAGAAGGTCTACTTAATTTATTATTAGATAATCTGTGTCTCATAATTTCCTCTGTTTACTAACTTTGGGGAAGCATATTTCTTTCTGCTAAAACATCGAAAAGCTCATCAAGAGATTTTCTACCAAAATTTCTAATTTTTAACAAATCNCCTTCAGGCATAGCGATTACTTCACCAACTCTATTTATCCCTGCTCTCTTTAGACAATTTAATGTTCTTGCAGACAAATCAAGAGTNTCAACTGGTGTATTGTATATATCAGGACTTATACCTAAACCAGCAGCAGGATTTTGTTCTTCAGCAGCTTGATCAAACTTACTAAATACATAAAAGTTATCCATAAGTGTTTCAGAAGCTTTTTGAAGAGCTGACTGAGGATCAATTGTACCATCAGTCCAAATTTCTAAGGTTAATCTTTCCCAATCTGATCTTTGTCCAACTCTTGTAGGTTGAACAGAAAAATTAGCTTTCTTAATAGGTGTAAAAATAGAATCAATTGGAAGTATACCTATATTTGAATCAAATTCATCAGAAGCTTTTCTNTACCCTTGACCTTGTTCAACACTAAATTCGACAGATAAGTGTGCATCTGCTGAATCAAGAGTTGCTAGATGATGTCCTGGGTTTACAATTTCAAAATCAGCAGTCGCCATAATATCTCCTGCCTTAACTTCACCTTCACCTTCAACTTCTAATCTTAATCTTCCAGTTCTATCTGATAAAGATCTTAATCTAATTCCTTTTGCATTCATCAAAAACTCATTTACCTCTTCTCTCATACCCTTAAGAGTTGAATATTCATGCTGAATTCCTTCAATCTTAACCCAATTAATAGCTGTACCTGGAAGAGATGATAAAAGAGCTCTTCTTAGAGGGTTACCAAGTGTGACTCCCCATCCTTTATCCAAGGGTTCAGCAATAAATTTTCCATAGGTTTCACTACCTTCTATCATTCTGATAGAAAGCTCAGGGACCTCAGGCTCAGTTACCGAAATATTATCAATTGGGGATAAACCAAATTGTTTTTCTAACATTTATTACCTCCTTGAGTAGTACTCAACTATTTGTCTTGTATCAATCTCTAATTCAGCGTCAGATGCTGATGGAAGATTATTAATTTGAACTGATAGTCCAGATTTATCAAGTGTCAACCACTTAGCACATTGATTATTTTTAATATTTTCACTTGCAATTTGGAAAAGACTAGAATTTTTAGATTTCTCTTTCCATGTAATCTTATCTCCTTGTTTTATTTGATAAGAAGGGATATTTACTTTTTTATCATTTATCAGAAAATGTCCGTGATTTACTGCTTGCCTAGATTGCCTTCTAGTATTGAACATTCCTGTTCTAAACATTACATTATCAAACCTTTTTTCTAATAATATTAGTAATTCGTCACCGGTAGATCCTTCAATATTTGATGCTTTATCATAATAATTTCTGAACTGTCTTTCCAATATTCCGTATAAAAATCTGGCTTTTTGTTTTTCTCGTAACTGAAGACCATAAGGGGACAATCTTCTTCGGGGAGACATTCTGTTTTTTCCAGATTTTTTTGCAATTTCTAATCCTAGAAATCTCATTTTTTTGTTAACTGGGCCGGTATATCTAGCCATAAATAAATCCTATTCTAAATATTGTTTATACTCTTCGTTTCTTTGGAGGTCTGCATCCATTATGAGGGATAGGAGTAACATCTTTTATAGAAACTACTCGAATTCCTGCATGTTGAATTGCTCTTATAGCAGCTTCTCTACCAGCACCTGGTCCTTTGACATAAACATCAACCGTTTTCATACCTAGCTCTACTGCTGTTTCAGCCGCAGATTCTCCAGCTTTTTGAGCTGCAAATGCTGTTGATTTTCTTGAGCCTCTGAATCCTTTAGCACCAGCACTACTTTGAGAAATCACATTACCTGAATTATCTGTCATAGTGATAATAGTGTTATTAAAAGTAGCTCTGACATAAGCATTCCCTTGAGGAACAAATACTTTTTCTTTTTTTCTAGTTCTATTTCTAGCCATTTATTAAACCTTTACTTCTAATGAGTTAGCTTTTTCTTATTTGCTATTGTTCTTCTTTTACCTTTTTTTGTTCGAGCATTAGTTTTAGTTCTTTGNCCATTTGCTGGAAGTCCATTTTTATGTCTCAATCCTCTGTAACTTCCAATATCTCCAAGACGTCTAATGTTAAGTTGAACTTCACGTCTTAGATCTCCTTCAATTCTTATTTGAGATCTTTCGATGGCACTTCTTATTCTCGCCATTTCATCTTCTTGAAGATCTTTAACACGCGTATTTACATCAATTCCTACATCAGTAATTATCTTCTTAGAAGTAGATCTACCTATTCCACTAATAGCAGTCAAACCAATTTCTATTCTTTGAGAATCAGGTATGTTTACACCAGCTAACATTGCCATATTTTTCTATCCTTGTACTTGTTTAAATCTTGGATTTTTTTTATTGATTATTCGAACTTTTCCTTTTCGTCTGATAATTTGATCATCAGCACTTCTTTTTTTTATAGATGNTCTTTTCTTCATAATATGCTCACTATTTTTACTTAAATCTGTATGTAATTCTTCCTCTTGTTAAATCATATGGAGACAGTTCAACTAGAACTCTGTCTCCTGGTAATATTCTTATGTAATTTTTTCTTATTTTTCCTGATGCATGAGCTAAAACTTCATGTCCATTAGCTAGTTCAACCTTAAAAGTTGTATTTGGAAGTGCTTCCTCAACTTTTCCTTCTACCTCAATTGCTTCTTTTTTTGCCATTCAGTTATTTACCTTTGTTAATATTTCTGGACCNTTTTCAGTTATGAGAATNGTATCCTCAAAATGAGATGANAGNTTACCATCTTTAGTTACTACGGTCCANTTATCANTAAGNACTTTCGTCTGCCAGTTTCCTTCAGTAACCATTGGTTCAATTGCTATTGCCATACCAACTCTAAGTAAAGCACCTTGATCTTTTTGACCAAAATTTGGGACACTTGGAGGTTCGTGTAATTCNGAGCCTATACCATGTCCAACATATTCACGAACAGTACCAAATCCCTCACTTGAGATATAATTTTCAATAGCATTCGATATAACACCTATTCGATTACCAGGTAGGGCATTTTCAATTCCTATCTGTAGAGCTTTATCAGCTACATTGACAATATTATTCCTAACTTCATCTCCTGAATTTTCAATTATAAATGTTCTTGCATGATCACTATACATGCCACCAACTATTGCACCGCAATCAATAGATATAAGATCGTCTTTGTTTAATTTACGCTCGCCCGGAATTCCATGGACAATTTCCTCATTTATAGATATGCATGCAGTAGCAGGAAAACCATAAAGACCCAAAAAAGCGGGTTTGGCTCCCTCGTTTTCAATATATCCCCTCAGAAAATTATCAATTTCACCAGTAGTAACACCAGACTGAAGAGTTTCACCACATTTTTTCATAGCACGAGCAACTATGTCTCCAGCTTCTCTCATAAGAGAAATTTGTTCTGGAGTTTTAATGGACCCCTCAGTAAGCAATTATAAAAGCATCTCCCATTAATTTATGTACAAACTAACATTATATATCTAAAACGTTAGAAAAGTACAGTAGCATTATTGTAGTATTTTGTCAATTTCTTCTGTCACCTTTGGAATTGATGAATCTGCATTAATTTTCCTCAACAATCCATTAGATTGATAAAATTCCAATAAAGGTTCAGTTAAGTCTTTATATGTTTCCATTCTTTTAGAAATAGCCTCAGGCTTATCGTCTTCTCTTTGATATAGTTCTTGATTAGAACAACCTTCTTGGCATAAATATTCTTTATCTGATTTTGAAAAAGTCTTAGAGCAATTTTTACAAGATATTCTTTGAGATAATCTATCTATTAATTTCTCAAAAGGNACTTCAAAATATAAAACATAATCTATGTTTTTCCCAAGCTTTTTCATCTCTTCTTCTAAAGACATNGCTTGATTGATTGTTCTTGGAAAACCATCAAGAAGTATTGATTGGAGTGTTTTAGTTGTGTTAGAAACCATATCAATTATTAAATTATCAGGTACTAAATCACCCTTATCCATNTANACTTTAGCAGCATTNCCTAATTTGGTTTTTTCAGCAATTTGAGATCTTAATATATCTCCNGTNGAAATATGTGAAAGTTTNTATTTTTCTACTAGGTTATTTGATTGAGTTCCTTTACCTGAACCAGGAGGGCCTAAAAGAATTATATTCATTTTAGTTTACAAAGCCTTCATAATTTCTCATAAGAAGCTGTGATTCAAGCTGTCTCATAGTATCNAGAGCAACNCCCACCATAATCAACAAACTTGTACTTTGAACTATACTAGTGGTTGATTCAAGNCCTGTTAGAAATGATGCAATTGAGGGAATAACTGCTATCGTACCTAAAAATAAAGCTCCACCCCAAGTTATACGTATAATAACTCGCATCAGATAATCTCTAGTTGGAGGTCCTGGTCTAATACCTGGGATAAATCCATTTTGATTTTGCAATGATTCTGCTAAATTTTGTTGATTATGCACTACAAGAGTATAGAAAAAAGTAAAAATAACTACTAACACGAAAACTGTAACCCAGTATAAGGTTCCAGTTGGTCCAAACTGAATAGTCAGCCATTCCGCAACTTGGGAACCAAACGAACTAGAAGCAGGATCTACAAAATAAGANGCTACNACAGCAGGNAGNGCTANAATTGAAAAAGCAAAAATCAAAGGAATCATACCAGCTGAGTTTACCCTGATAGGGATATGGGATGATCCTGAGGATCTATACATTCTATTGCCTCTAAAAACACTCCTACCATATTGAACAGGAATTCTTCTTTGAGCTTCGGTAAAAATAACTATNGTAAATATAATTAGTAATATAAGAGCTATTAATAATCCAACTTGAAAAGGTTGNTCACGCAATAACCATAATTGAGCCCCTATAGAAGGGAAGGTAGATACTATACCAGCAAAAATGATCAATGAAATTCCGTTTCCAATTCCTTTTTCAGTAACTAATTCTCCTAACCAAACTAAAATCATAGTCCCTGCAGTCATTGAAAGTAGTATTGCTAAAGTATTTAGAGTTTGCCCTCCTCCAAATCCAATTCCTGTCAAAGCTCCTTGTCCAAGAGCACCTGAAAATAGATTGATTTGACCATATCCTTGAAGAAATGCTAGAGGAACTGTCAAATAATGAGTATATCTACTTATAGCCTTTCTTCCAGCTTCACCTTCTTGNGCTAGTTCTTTAAGTTGAGGAACTAAAGGAGTAAGAATTTGAATAATAATAGATGCTGTTATATATGGATATACTCCTAACGCTGCAATAGATAAATTTCTAAGTGCACCACCAGAAAATATGTCAATAAATCCTAGTAATGGATTTGCATCAAATGCAGATTGTAGAGCCTCTTTATCTACTCCTGGAACAGGCACATGTGCAAAAAATCTAAACACAACAAGAATGAATAGGGTAAATAAAATTCTTGTTCGTAAGTCTGAAAGCTTAAAAGCATCAATTAAAGCTTGCAGGAGTGCTGGTCGATTGGATTGTGTAGTTGTTGTCATAATTCTTATTCGATTATTTTTACTTCTCCACCAGCTTTTTCAATTTTAGCTTTCGCAGACGAAGATATTGCATGCACTTCTAAAGATAGAGATTTTGAAACCTCACCATTTCCTAAAATTTTGATCATTTGTTTATTCTTGATTACTCCTTTTTTCTTGAAATCTTCAATTGAAATAGAATCATTCTGAAAAATAACACTTAGATCATCTAAATTCAATGCAACATAATCTTTTTTAAATATGTTTGTAAACCCTCTCATATGAGGCAGTTTTTTCACCAGTCTCAACTGTCCACCCTCAAAAGTAGGATTTAAATTACCACCACTTCTAGAAAGTTGNCCCTTGAGTCCTCTTCCAGAATAAGTTCCCTTTGAAGCATTACCTCTACCAACTTGGTTATTCTTAGGAGTATTTTTATTTTTTCTTTTTATATCATGTAATTGTGGCATAACTTCACCTATATTAAGCTTCTTCGATAGAAATCAAGTGATTAACTTTTTGAATCATACCTTGTATTTGTGGTGACAAATCTTTTTCCACCTTTGATCCAATTTTTCTTAAACCAAGAGATCTAAGAGTATCTCTTTGTGCTGGAGATACACCTATCTTGCTCTTTATTTGNGATATAATAACTTTTTTCATACTAAGCTCTTCTTTTGCTTATTTCTTTATTTGGATTCTTCATTTCTTTTAATGCTTCCATAGTTGCATATACTACATTAATTGCATTTGTTGAACCAAATGTTTTTGATACGACATCTTTTACACCTACAGCTTCAAGGACAGCTCTTACGCCTCCTCCAGCAATCAATCCAGTACCTGGAGCTGCGGGCATAAGCATTACTTTTGATGAACCNAACTTTTTTATTGATTCATGAGGTATGGTTGTATTATTAAGATTCACGCTTATCATTCTGTCTTTTGCATATTTTACTGCTCTTTGGACTGCATCAGGAACTGCTGTTGCACTTGCAAGGGCAATTCCAACTTTACCAGCTCCATCACCAACCGCAACCATAGCNTTAAATGATAAATTTCTTCCGCCTTTTACAGTTTTAGATACTCTTCTAATTTTTATAACATTTTCAACAAAAGAAAATTCATCATTATCTCTATTTCTTCTAGGTCTAGAATTTCTTCTATTCTGGTTATTTCGCTGATTATTTCTTTCTTGAGTTTTGTTATCGGTTGTCATTATTTATACCTCTACTCCTGATTCTCTTATTCCATCTGCAACAGCTGCTACTTTCCCATGATAGAGATAACCACCTCTGTCAAAAACAACTTTTTTTACGCCTAACTTAGAAATCTTTTCTCCGAATTCTAATCCCATCTTCTTAGAGGACTCTTTATTCACAGTTTTATCCTCAGTCTTTATACTTGATAATGATGCAAGGGTTNCACCTTTAGTGTCATCAATTAATTGCAAATATATATTCTTATTAGATCTGTATAAAGAAACTCTAGGTCTTTCATTTGTGCCGGATATTCTTTTTCTTACTCTTAGGTGCCTTTTACTTCTACCTAATGATCTAGTTTTTTTTGATTGTTTCATTAANCTTCTCCTGCTCCAACTGCAGCTTTACCTGATTTTCTCCTAATAACTTCATCACTATACTTTATACCTTTACCTGTATATGGGTTAGGTTTTCTTAGGGTTCTAATCTTTGCAGCTTGTCTACCTACATTTTCCTTACTTGGACCTTCAATTAGTAGAATAGTTTGATCTTCAACGCTAAACTTATTCTCTCCTATTGGATCAACTGTTATTGAGTGTGAGAATCCCAAACTTAATTCCAGNGATTTTCCTTTTAGCTGNGCTCTATAACCAGTACCAATCAGTTCTAATTTTTTTGAAAATCCTTCTGTTACTCCTNTAACCATATTTGCAATCAAAGCTCTGTATAAACCATGCATNGATTTNGTNTCAATAAGTTCGTTCTTTCTAGTTATAGTTAAGTTTTCATCACTTAGATCAAAAACTATATCTTCAGAAGCTATTTTTTGATCTAACTCACCTTTAGGNCCTTTAACAATTACAAGGTTTTTTTCGATTTTTACATCGACTCCTGAAGGTATACTTATTGGTTTATTTCCGATTCTACTCATAACTTCCTCATTTACCAAACATAAAAAAGAAGCTCTCCTCCAAGAGATTGCTTCTTAGCTTCCAGACCTGTCATCACTCCTTTGGACGTTGACATTACTGCAACACCCATTCCAGAGAAATAGGTTGGAATTTCATCTTTTTTAACATAAATTTTTAAACCAGGTTTTGAAACTCTCTTTAACCCAGAAATGGCAGAGGATCCATCATCAAAATATTTCAACTTGATTGAATAATTAGAAAACTTATCAGATTTTTCTTCCGCAAAATCTGATATAAATCCTTCATTATTCAATAATTGTAAAATACTTAAGTTTAATTTTGATTTACCTACAGAAACTTTTTCATGCTTAACCATTACTGAATTTCTGATTCTAGTAATCATATCTGATATTTGATCTTGAATAGTCACAATAACCTCTATAAACTTCCTTTTCTTATTCCTGGTAAATGCCCTCTAAGAGCAAGGTCTCTCATTGAAATCCTACTCAAACCAAAAAATCTCATATAGCCTCTAGGTCTACCTGTTTTTTGACATCTATTCCTAACACGTACTGGGCTTGAATTTTTAGGTAATAAATCTAACTTTCTTCTTGCTTCCATCTTTTCTTCAAAGGAAGATTTAGATGAATTAGCTATATCCTTTAATTCATTTCTTATTTCAGAATATTTTTCAACCATTCTTATTCTTTTTTTATTTCTTGCAATAGCAGATTTCTTAGCCAATAAATTCTCCTTATTTAATTTCCAAACGGCATTCCGAGTAATTCTAATAGTTTTTTTGTTTCTTCATCACTATTTGAAGTAGTCACGATATTAATTTGCATACCTCTTAGTTTATCAATTTCATTGTAATCAATCTCTGGAAAAATAACCTGTTCTTGTAATCCTAAGGAATAATTTCCGTTTCCATCAAAAGATTTACTTGAAACTCCTCTAAAATCTCTAACTCTAGGCAATGATACATTGAAAAGTTTATCTAAGAAAAACCACATATTATTAGACCTCAATGTAACTGAAAGTCCTATAACTTGACCTTCTCTCAATTTGAAGTTTGCAATTGATTTTTTTGCTTTTCTTTCTATAGGTTTTTGACCAGTAATTAGTTGTAAATCTCTAGCAACTGTCTGTACAACATTTGATGAAACGAGAGCTTCTCCTAATCCAACATTAACAACAACTTTGGATACTCTTGGGACTCTTAATTTATTCTCAAAACTAAATTCTGTCATCATCGCAGGAATTATTTCCTCAATATACTTAGATTTTAATCTTGGAAGTAATTTTTTTATATCTGAGTTTTCTTTTTGTTTAGTGGTCAAATAATTCTCCAGTTTATTTCTTAGATTTCTTTACTATTCTGTTATATTTACCCGTTTCAAGTTGTTCATATGAGACTCTTCCGGCTTGAGAACTTTCAGGATCGACAAATAGAACATTTGATATGCTAATAGGGGATTCTTTATCAACTATCCCTGATTGAGTAACATTAGGTGTGTTTTTGATATGCTTTTTTGATATATTGACACCTTCAACTATTACTCTTGAGTTCTTGGTATCAACGCTAATAATACTACCTTTTTTGCCCTTGTCTTTACCAGCAATAACAAGAACTTCGTCACCTTTTTTAATTTTCATTTTTTTTGCCATATTTTATAATACCTCCGGAGCAAGAGATACAACTCGCATAAACTCTCTGTCTCTCAATTCTCTAGCCACTGGTCCAAAAATTCTAGTTCCTCTTGGATTATTATCTTCACCTATAATCACGCATGCATTCTCATCAAATCTTATATATGAACCATCATTTCTTCTAAGTTCTTTCTTTGTTCTGACTATAACTGCATTTACTACTTGGTGCATCTTAACTGCACCACCAGGTTGTGCATCTTTTACAGCACAAGTTATAACATCTCCTATGCTTGCAAATTTAGTGTGACTATTACCGTTAATATTTATGCAGAGAACCTCTTTAGCACCTGAATTATCTGCAACTTTTAGCCTTGTTTCTCTCTGGATCATTTTTAATTAACAACCTCTACTAGCTTCCATTTTTTAGTTTTAGAAATAGGTTTAGAAAACTCTACTATTACATTGTCACCAACTTTAGCTTCTTCCTTTGGATCATGAGCTACTAATTTAGTTAATCTTCTTGATGATTTCTTATATAATCGATCCTTTTGAGACCAAGAAACTCCTACTATAATAGTTTTCTCAGGAGTATCTGAAAGGACCTTTCCCATTCTTCTTGTTTTTTTACTATCCATCTTGGTTTTCTTTCTCATCTATCTCTAATTGTTCTGTAATTTTTCTTTCATTAATGACTGTCATTATTCTAGCTTTGTCTTTTCTTAGTTTGTTTATTTGACTTGTGTCACTAAGTTGCATAGATTTATGTTTGAATCTATTCTCCATAATTGTTTTTAGAATAGATTCTTTTTCATTTAGTAATTCTTCGTTATTTAATTTTCTTACATCTTCAATATTCATTAAAATGACAACTCTTCTCTTGAAATAATTTTTGTAGCAATAGGTAATTTATGACCAGCTCTGATCAAGGCTTCTTTAGCGATATCTTCAGGAACATCTCCAATTTCAAAAAGAATTCTACCTCTTTTTACAACAGATACCCACCTATCAACAGCTCCTTTACCTCCACCCATCCTTGTCTCTGCTGGTCTAGCACTTACTGGCTTATCAGGAAAAACTCTAATCCATATTTGACCGCCTCTTTTTACGTGCCCAGTTATAGCTCTTCTAGCTGCCTCAATTTGTCTTGCAGTTATCCAAGATGATTCTTGAGCTTTAAGAGCATAATCACCAAATGAAATAGTAGAGCCTCTATTGGCCATACCTCTCATTTTACCTCTTTGTTGTTTTCTAAATTTTGTTCTACTTGGTTGTAACATAAACCCTATCCCTCAGTCGCCTGCGGAGCATTATCCCCTTGTTGTTCGTTTCTTTCGATCCTTGCAGTCTTAATTGCTAATAGATTTTCAGCAGTAGGTATAATGTCTCCTTTGTAAATCCAAACCTTAATACCTATAACTCCGTATGTAGTGTTTGCTTCACTAATTTCATAATCAATATCAGCTCTAAGAGTATGAAGAGGAACTCTGCCTTGCATATATTTTTCAGTTCTAGCAATATCAGCACCTGCTAATCTTCCTGATATAACAACTTTGATTCCTCCTGCTCCTACTTGCATAGTTCTTTGCATAGCAGTATTTACAGCTCTTCGAAATGCAACTCTTCTTTCAAGCTGTTCAGCAATATTTTCTCCGACTAATTTTGCAACTAATTCAGGAACCCTAATCTCATTTATATTTAATCTAACTGTATTATTAGTTTTTTCCTCTAAGAATTTCTTAAGTTCTTCGACTCTTGTTCCACCACGACCAATAATAATTCCTGGTCTAGCTGTGTATACGGTTATAGATATATCTTGAGAGCCTCTCTCTATTTCTATTTTTGAGATTGCTCCATTTTCACCAAGTTCTTTAGTAATTACATCTCTAATATATCGATCTTCATTTAAAAGATTTGCATATGACTTTCCATTATTGGCATACCATTGTGATTGCCAATCAATAACTCCGCCTAACCTAAAACCTGTTGGGTGTGTTTTTTGTCCCATTATTTATCCTCTGAATCTACTTCTATTGTTATGTGTGAAGAAGGTCTATCGAAAGCTCCTGCCCTTCCTCTAGCTTTTGGCTTGTATCTTTTCATTCTTGGCCCTACATTTGCATAAACCTTTGTTATCTTCAGTTCTTCTTCACTCAAAGAATCTTTATCAACTGCATTAGCAACTGCAGAATTCAAAATTTTTAAAATTTCCTGAGCCACTGGAGTTCCTAGTAGAGTAAGTTGAATTTTCGCTTCATTAACTGATCTAGATCGTATAAGATCTATAATTCGCCTAACTTTATACGGTGAATATCCTACATTTTTATTNTGTGCAACAGCCATTAATTACTACCTCTTGCGTGTCCTCTATAAGTTCTTGTAGGAGAAAACTCTCCTAGTCTATGACCAACCATATTCTCGCTGACAAATACTGGAACAAATTTCCTNCCNTCATGCACAGCAAAGGTTACTCCTACCATTTCTGGCATTATCATTGAAGACCTTGACCAAGTTTTAATTGGTTCTCTACTTCCAGTCTCCTTAGTTTTTTCAACTTTTTTTAATAATTTTGGGTCAACATATGGCCCTTTTTTTATGGATCTAGACATTTTATCTATCGTACCTTCTTCTTAAAACCATCTTATCTGTTTTTTTATTTCTTCGTGTTCTTTTACCTAACGCAGGTTTTCCCCAAGGTGTTTTTGGATGTGACATTCCCACTCCAGCTCTTCCTTCTCCTCCACCATGTGGATGAGCATTGGGAGACATGGCTGATCCTCTGACAGAAGGTCTTCTTCCAAGCCTTCTTGAAGTTCCTGCTCTTCCCAATTTTTTATTTTTATTATCAGGATTAGAAACTTGACCAATAGTTGCACTACAAGTACTTAAGACCCTTCTCATTTCACCAGATGGTAATCTGAGCAATGTGTATCCNCCTTCGTGGGCCATTACTTGAGCTGACGTTCCAGCGGACTTAACCATTACTCCACCTTTTCCAGGAGACAATTCTATGTTGTGAACAACAGAACCAGTTTGTAGGGCACCTAATTGTTTAGTATTTCCAGTAGTATTTGATGCATTTTCACCACTTTCAATTAAATCACCAAGCTTTGCATTATTAGGCGTTATTATATATTTTCGAGTTCCGTCTTCATATCTAATTAAAGATATTCTTGCAGATCTGTTAGGATCATACTCTATAGACTCAATGATAGCTTTACCAGATTTTGATCTATGGAAATCAAGGATTCTATATCTTCTTTTATGGCCTCCACCCCTATGTCTAACAGTAATTCTTCCTTTATTATTTCTACCACCTTTTTTTGTTANTGGTGCCAATAAAGGTTTATAAGGATCAGCTGTTGTTATATCTGAAAAGTCATCTACNACAGCATCTCTTCGTCCTGCAGTGGTAGGTTTTAATTTTTTCGTTGCCATTTTATGCTCCCTCGTACAAAGAAATAGAATCACCAAGTTTTAAAGTTACCATAGCTTTTTTCCAAGCAGGTGTAAGAACTCTATTTCTTCCATAAGTTTTATTCTTTCCTTTAACCTTGATTACGTTAACACTTTCGACCGTTACATCAAAAACTTCTTCAACAGCATTCTTAATTTGCGATTTATTAGAGTTTTTATGNACCTTGAAAACATATTTGTTACTCTCTTGCAACATTGAACTTTTTTCGGTGATTATAGGAGATATCAATATTTCTTCATTANGCATCTTTATTCACCGTCTTTCTAGTTCTTTTTGCAGGAGCTTTTTTAGCGGTAGTTTTTTTTGCTGCTGGCTTTTTCGCTGCTGGCTTTTTTGCTGCAGGCTTTTTTGCTGCAGCTGGTTTGAAGTCAGGGTCACCCCATAATTGTTGAATCTTAGCTATAGCATCAAACTCAAAAATTACATTTTTGGGTTTTAGAAGTTGATACACGTTTATAGAGCTTGCTTCAATAACATCTACTCCCTCAATATTTTCACAAGACTTTATCAATGATTTATTATTTTCACTTGTAACAAATAAAATTTTTCCTTGTAAAGATAATAAATTTATACATTCAATTACATTTTTTGTAGAAGGTANATCTTCAACAGGTAATTTTTCAATAATACTCACTTCAGAATCATTCAATTTAGCAGAAAGTGCAATTTTCAATGCTTTTGTTTTCATCTTTTTATTAAGAGACTTTCTGATATCTTTAGGNTGAGGACCGTGAGCTACTCCACCTCCAACCATTATTGGAGATCGNTTAGATCCTACTCGAGCACGACCACTACCTTTCTGAGGTCTTAATTTTTGTCCAGCATAATTTACATTAGCTCGTGTTTTGGTTCCTTTAGTCCATTGTCTTTGATTAGCCAGATATACATATATAGATTGATGAAGAAGATCTGCATTAAAATCTTGCTTCCAAATACTAGGATCTAAATCTAAAGACTTAGATATTTTCCCTTGATTATTTTTTACTTCTATCTGCACNATTTTCTCTCTTTTTATTTTTGANTCTCTATTCTAACGTTCGANCCATTNTGACCCGGAATAGATCCCTTGATAACTAATATATTGTTCTTTGNATCTATCTTGGCAATTGATAANCCTTTTATAGTAGCCTTTTCATTACCATAATGACCTGGCATTCTTGTACCTGGCCAAACTCTTCCAGGAGAAGATCCTGCACCAATNGACCCAACTGCTCTATGTCTATCAGACTGACCGTGAGTTTTTGGACCACCCTTGAATCCATATCTTCTAACACCACCTGAAAAACCTCTTCCTTTAGTGGTTCCTGAAACTTTNATTTTTTCATTTTCTTCAAAAATTTCAGTTGTTATTTTTTGACCTACTTCTATTTGGTCAGGGTCATCNGCTTGAAACTCTTGAAGNACAGAAAATTGTCCTCCTGAACGTTTTTGATGACCAGATTGTGGTGAGTTCAAGTTTTTACTTTCTGAAAAACCTATTTGAACTGAGTCATAACCATCCTTAGCCAANGTCTTAACTTGTGTAACTGTACAGGGACCTGCCTGCACTAATGTAACAGGCAACATATTTCCACTATCATCATAAATTAATGACATTCCAAGTTTTTTTCCTATAATTCCGTTTATTTTCATTTAATTATTATTTTCCCTATCTATAACTTGATTGCTATATCTACTCCAGATGGAACACTCAAACTAGTGAGTGAATCAATTGTTTTTGAAGAAGGCTCAAGTATATCAATTAATCTTTTATGTGTTCGTAACTCAAAATACTCTCTTGAATCCTTGTTNACGTGAGGAGACCTAATGACTGTAAACATTCTTTTTGTTGTAGGCATAGGAACAGGACCTGCGACCCTTGCTCCTGTCCTTTCAGCAGTTTCTAAAATTTGTTGGGCTGACACATCCAGAACTCTATGGTCAAAAGCTTTAAGTATTATTCTCATTTTCTGTGTGGGGGGCATTAACTTTCCTTTCCTTTACTACCGGAAATTTCATCAGCAATATGATTAGGAACTTTAGCATAATGATCTAATTCCATAGAAAAGCTAGCCCTACCAGTTGTCAATGATCTTAGNGTTGTTGCATATTGAAATGTTTCTCCTAATGGGACATATGCACTAATATTTTGAGAATTAGCTTGTTGTTCCATACTTAGTATTTGAGCTCTTCTTGAATTTAAATCNCCCAAACAATCTCCTAAAAATTCTTCAGGAGTCACTATATCTATTTTCATAATGGGTTCGAGTAATGATGGAGACCCGCTAGTCATAGCCGCTTTGAATGCCATTGATCCGGCTATTTTGAAAGCCATTTCTGATGAATCAACATCGTGATGAGAGCCATCTGTTAAAACTGCTTTTACGTCTACAACTGGGTATCCTGCGATTACTCCACTTGCAGCTGCTTCTCTAAAGCCAGACTCAATTGGACCATAATATTCTGTAGGAAGTGTTGCTCCTGTTATTTCTGATTCGAATTGTATTCCAGATCCAGGCTCTAGAGGCTCTATTCTTAATGTACAATCTCCGTATTGNCCTCTTCCACCAGATTGTCTAATAAATTTACCTTGCTTTTCTGATGCTTTTGTAACCGTTTCACGGTAAGCGACTTTAGGCGCCCCTTGAATAGCTTCAACATCAAATTCTCTTCTTAGTCTCTCGACGATCACATCCAAATGAAGTTCACCCATTCCNGCTAGAACTGTTTGACCTGATTCTTCATCTGTCCATGTTTGAAGAGTTGGATCTTCTCCAGCTAACCTTGCTAATGATTCTCCCATTTTATCTTGATCAGAACGAGTTTTTGGCTCAACAGCAACAGATAAAACAGGNTCAGGAAAATTAATTGATTCTAAAAGTAAGGGATTAGATTGATCACANAGTGTATGCCCAGTTATAGCATCTTTTAGTCCAATAGCTGCAACAATTTCTCCTGCCCTTGCTTCCTTAATTTCTTCACGAGAATCAGCGTGCATTTTCATTAACCTACCTGCACGTTCTCTTGATCTGGTTGAGGAATTATAAACATTAGAACCTGATTCTAATACACCTGAATAAATTCTTAAATAAACTAACCTACCAACGTGTTGGTCGGTAACAACTTTAAAAACCAAAGCACTAAAAGGGTCAGAGGCGTCAGGTTTTCTTTCAATTTCTACTGATTCATCAGAAACATCAGTTCCTTTAATCGAAGGAACATCTATTGGGGAGGGCAAATAATCAAGCACTGCATCTAGTAGAGGATGAACCCCTCTGTGTCTGAGCGCTGATCCACATAATACAGGGAATATTTCTAGATTCAAAACAGCCTTTCTAAGAGCCTTTTTAAGTTCNTCAATAGTAAGTTCTTGATCATCAAAGAATTTATCCATCAAAGCTTCATCTGTTTCAGCTATTTTTTCTATTAGTTCATTTCTATATTTTTCGACATCTTCTTTATATTCATCTGGAATATCAGTTTCTTTATGCTGAACTGCGTCTTCTGATTCATAAACAAACGCCTTTCTTTCAAGTAAATCAATCATACCAAGAAATGAAGATTCTGCTCCCATTGGTATTTGCAAGGGAACTGCATTTGCTCCTAATCGGTCATGAACAGTTTGAACTGCGTTGTAAAAATCTGCACCTAAACGATCCATTTTGTTAACAAATATCATTCTTGGAACTTTATAATCGTTTGCCTGTCTCCAAACAGTTTCAGACTGAGGTTGAACCCCAGATACAGACTCAAGAACCACTACTCCTCCATCAAGAACCCTTAGAGANCTTTGAACTTCAGCAGTGAAATCAACGTGACCAGGAGTGTCAATAATGTTTACCTGATGATTTCTCCATGAAGCATTTGTTGCGGCAGAACCAATTGTTATACCCCTTTCTCTTTCAAGAGACATAAAATCCATAACTGTAGTTCCATCATCAATATCACCAATTTTATATGTTTCACCAGTGAAATAGAGCACTCTCTCAGTTACAGTGGTTTTACCTGCATCGATGTGAGCTATAAATCCAATATTTCGTACTTTTGATAAATCTTGTTCGGGCATAATTTTCTCTCTTTTTTACCACCTGTAATGTGCAAAAGCTCTATTAGCTTCGGCCATTCTATGAGAATCCTCTTTCTTTTTTATGGCATTTCCTGTGTTATTAACTGCATTCAAAAATTCAGTATATAAAGAATCTTCAATTGATTGGCCTTTATTAGATCTTGCCGCTTCAACCACCCATCGATGTGCAAGCGCAACTCTTCTTTTTGGCCTTATTTCTACTGGAACTTGATATGTAGCTCCCCCAACTCTTCTGGGTTTTACTTCCAAAGTAGGCATAGTATTTTTCATTGCCTCATCAAAAAGCTCAATACCTGGACGCTTTATATCTTTTTCAAGTTTATCTATAGCTGCATAGACAGCTTTTCTTGCTACAGATTTTTTTCCACCAATCATCAATCTATTGATAAATTTAGATAAGTCAGTACTTCCATACTTTGGATCAGGATTTATTTTTCTAATTATTGATTTTCTTCTTCGTGACATATCTAACCTTATATTAAATTAACCTTGATCCTTAATCGCACCGTATTTGCTTCTTCCTCGTTTTCTTCCTTCGACTCCAGAAGTATCTAGCGCTCCTCTAATGATGTGATATCTAACACCAGGAAGGTCTCTAACTCTTCCTCCTCTAATCAGAACTACTGAGTGCTCTTGAAGATTGTGCCCTTCACCAGGAATATATGCTGTAACCTCCATACCATTTGTTAACTTAACTCTTGCAACTTTTCTTAGTGCTGAGTTAGGTTTTTTTGGAGTTACAGTTCTAACTTGAAGACACACGCCTCTTTTTTGAGGACTTCCAAATTTATCATTAGTCATCTTTTTAGTAAGCGTGTTATACCTAAACCTTAGAGCAGGAGCTTTAGCTTTCTTCCTACCTGAACTTCTAGGTTTCTTTATTAATTGATTAACTGTTGGCACATCTAATCCTTTTAGTAATATTTATTATCGTTTAGTAAGTTTAAATTAGAATGTATAATTTAAATGCTTATTGATACCACAAACTACTAGTATACGAATTTTATCTACCAGACGTCAATGAAAAAAAGTTAAATTTACACACATTTTTTACTTTTAACGTTTTATTAACGTTTTATAGATATATATTTTCATTATAAAATCATTAACANTAACTAAATTAACTATATTTANTTATTATGTTCCAAAACATTAGCTTAATNGGATTTAATTTAAGATCAGAAGATTATCTTATAAAACTTCTGANGGATAATTTTGAGCAAATCAATNTAATATGTGTTGAAGAATTCAATATAAAAGAAATTGATGGGGTTNTTTCNNTAAAAGCTAANGCTAATAATCATCCNCTNATTGAAAACTCTNNAAATAGCTCAGAATATTTCGTTGATATAGAAAATGANCAAAANACATTATGCCTTATAAATCTANCTCCATCATTTTCAGAAAATATTTCAANTTTAGTNCAGCTTGATATCCCTAAAATATANAATTTTGAAGAATANGAGGTNGCAAAAACATATTTTTTTGAAAAAAAACANTTTTCAACACAAATCATTACNATGCCTGTTGCCCCTAATGATCTAATTACAAAAATAAATCTATCAAATTATCAAATNGCTACATTAACNGACTCTGTTANGACAGAAAAANTAATNAATCAAGGAAACTTGAAAATNGATACNGAAAAATACCTAGTNACACTNGAGGGTAAAAAAATTGATCTAACATTCAAAGAACTTGAATTGTTGAAAGTACTATCTTCAAATCCTGGAAGAGTTTTCTCAAGAGAAAATCTTTTGAAAAGTATTTGGGANTATGACTATTATGGAGGAACTAGAACAGTTGATGTTCACGTAAGGCGATTAAGAAGAAAAATTGAAGATCACAAGTACAATTTTATAGAAACNATCTGGAACGTTGGATATAAATTCAATGAGATTGAGTTAGGATAAAAAAAATGAGTATTAATTCAGACACTAAAGAATATATATTGAGACAAGCAAGNGAACATAATGTAAAGTTTATTCGTTTATGGTTTAGTGATATTTTAGGTAGGCTCAAAGGATTTGCAATAAATGTAGAAGACCTTGAAGATTGTCTNGAGAAGGGTGTTGTTTTTGATGGAGGAGCAATAGAAGGGCTTGCTAGACAAGGGGAATCAGATACAAACGCAATTCCTGACTTAAACACATGGCAAATTCTTCCATGGAGATCAGATGAAAATTCTGTAGCAAGACTTTTTTGTAATCTTGAATCATTAAATCAAAAAGAAAAAGTTATCGATAGCAGAGACATTCTTCAATCTAAATTAATGGAAGCCAATAAAAAAGATTATAAATTTTATGTTTCTCCAGAAGTAGAATACTACTTTTTAGATAATGAAAAAAATATTGTAGATGAAGATGATGCTGGTTACTTTGATCAAAGATCAGTTGTTAATCGAGGATCTAACTTAAGACGAGAATGTGTGCTTAGCCTTGAAGAAATGGGGATTCCTGTGAGATCATCTCATCACGAGGTATCTATGAATCAACATGAAATAGCATTGAGACATACAGATGCCCTAACTATGGCTGATTCTATAATTACTACACGTCTCGTAGTAAAACAAACAGCACTTAATCATGGAGGTTTTGCTACTTTCATGCCTAGACCTTTTGGTCATCTTAATGGAAGCGGACTTCATTTATATCTTTCTTTATACCAAGGCGATGAAAATGCTTTTTCAAGTGAAAATAGGAAAGATGATCTATCCAAGACAGGTCAAAATTTTATGGCTGGAATTCTAGAATATTCAGCTGAAATGAGTATACTTACAAATCAATGGATAAACTCTTANAAAAGACTACTNCCANATTTAGAAGCACCCGTCGCTGGAAAGGGTTTAAATAATAGCANTTCTGATATCGTTAGAATTCCTCATATTTANAAGGACGACAAAGATAATGCNAGGATTGAATTTAGACTTCCTGATTCATCATGTAATCCATATNTAACATTATCAGCAATTCTNCATGCTGGATTATTAGGTATTAANAATAATTTAGTGATAGATAAAAAATGGCAATCNAATATNCCTTCAAGCCTATATGAGGCTATCAAAGTTGCTGAAAATAGCAATTTTTTGAAGGACGCAATAGGCAATCAAGCTTATAATAGTATCTTAGAGAATAAAGAAAAAGAATGGGTTGAGCATCATTCTGTTGTTACGGATTATGAACGTAATTACTACATGAGATTTCTGTAGCTAAAGCCGTTACCTTTGATTTTATATCACAAAAAAATTTATATATAAATTTTATTTTTTTATTATGACTGAAAGAATAGAAAAATTAGAAAACTTAAAAAAACTTTCGAAAGAAGGTTTATGTACCTATCACATGGAAAAAGATGCATGTGGAGTAGGAGTAGTTGCAAATATTAAGGGCAATAAGTCAAATTCTATCGTCNAAAACTCACTCGAAGTTTTAGTCAATCTTGAACATAGAGGAGCTTGTGGTTGTGACCCGGAAACAGGAGATGGTGCAGGAATTACAATACAAATACCTGATAGATTTTACAGAGAAGAATTAAATAAAANAGGAGTTGACTTACCAAAAGAAGGACAATACGCAACTGGGATTGTGTTTCTTCCAAATAACAATAATCTTCAAGATTTAGTGTCAGAAATAATCAATAGTACCGTCAATTCAACNAANACTAANCTGATTTTTTCTAGAGATGTGCCTGTAAATCCTNATTCAATTGGTGAATGGTCTAGGGATGCAATGCCAAAAATTATCCAATTATTTATTGAAAATACATCTNATTCAAATGATGATGACTTTTCTAGGCAACTATACATAATCAGAAAAACTATCGAGAGAAAAGTCAATTCAATTAAATCAGANGATAATAAACTANTTTTAGAAAATGAATTTTATATTTGTTCTTTATCAAATAAAATTGTTATCTACAAAGGCTTGCTTAAAACTGAGCAACTAGCAAACTTCTACTCCGACTTGAAATCAAAAAATATTGAAAGCTGTTTCGGACTAGTTCACTCAAGATTCTCTACAAANACATTAGGCTCATGGAAATTAGCACATCCATATAGAATGCTTGCTCATAATGGTGAAATAAATACTGTCAGAGGTAATAGAAATTGGATGAAAGCTAANGAACAAAATTTAGTCAGTGACTATTTCTCAAAAAACTCAGAAATACTCCCAATATGTGAAGAAGATGCATCTGACACAGCTTCTCTGGATAATGTATTTGAACTTCTTTATCAAGGAGGNAGACCAATAGAACATGTTGCTTCGATGATGATTCCTGCAGCATGGGATCATAATGATCAAATGGAAAAAAAAGTTAAGGACTTTTATCAATTTCATGCTGGTTTGATGGAACCATGGGATGGGCCTGCAATGGTAGCTTTTACAGATGGGAAAAAATTAGGTGCATGTCTTGATAGAAATGGATTTAGACCTTTTCGATATACAGTAACTACTGATGATATTTTGGTTATGTCATCTGAAACNGGTGTTTTGAAACTTGATTCAAAAAAGATAAAACTTAAATCTAGAATGACTCCAGGTAAAGGTTTTTTAGTTGATTTTGATCAGGGAAGAATAATTGATTCAGAAGAAATAATGGAAAAATTGATTAATGAGAATCCATATTCAGAATGGATTTCAAAAAACTCTATCAACTTGGATGATATTACTTCAAATGATTCTTCTGATAACTACGATGGAGTAAGTCTTCTTGAGCAACAAATGGCATATGGCTATTCAAGTGAAGATGTTGAACTACTTATTAGACCAATGAGTCAAACAGGAAATCAACCAAATGGATCAATGGGTAATGATGCTCCATTAGCAGTACTATCTGACAAACCCCAAAACCTATTCTCATATTTTAAACAATTGTTTGCACAAGTATCCAATCCTCCACTTGACCCTATAAGAGAAAAAATTGTTACACAAATGAGCATCCTAGTTGGAAAAAGAGAAAATTTGCTTTCTGAAACATCCGATCATGCTCAACTTGTTAAAATCGAGCGTCCTATTTTACTAAATAACGAAATAAACAAACTTTTAAATATTAATAAAGATGGAATTAAGGCAGAAAAAATAAATACTACTTTTGATGTCAGAAAAGGGAAATCAGGATTCCTTAATGCGTTAGAAGAAATTAAAAAAAATGCAGAAAAATCTATTAAAGCTGGCTCTTCTATTTTAGTCCTTTCTGATAGAGGAGTTGATAGTAAGCGTGGAGCATTGCCGTCTCTATTAGTAGCAGGGACTCTTCATCATCATTTAATAAGAAAAAATTTACGAGACAAAGTTGATCTTGTTTATGAAACAGGAGAAGCAAGAGAAGTTCATCATTTTGCTTTATTATTTGGATATGGAATTTCAGCTATTAATCCTTTTATAGCTCTTGATACAGTCAAGAGTTTTTCAGAAGAATCTAACTCAATTAAGAATCAAGAAAACTTTTGTAAAGCTTCTATTTCTGGTGTGCTAAAAACTATGTCAAAAATGGGTATCTCTACACTTCAAGGTTATATGGGAGCCCAGCAATTCGAGGCTGTTGGTATAGGTGAAGAATTAATTGAAAATTCATTTAAATGGACCCCTTCAAGAATTGGAGGAATTGGATTAGATGAAATAAGTGACGATTATCTTCTTTTTCATAATAATGCTTTTACAGAATCAGAAATCCCTTCTAACCTAAAACTTGATCTTGGAGGATTATATCTCTGGAGAGGAACAGGTGAACGCCATATGTGGTCACCAGAAACTATTTCTTTACTACAAAAAGCCGCAACCCAAAATGATGCAAGTACTTATGAACAGTTTGAGGATGCAGCAAATAAAGATTACTATGGTGACATCACAATTAGAAATCTTTTGGATATTAACTATGATGAATCTAAGGCTATTGATATAGAACAAGTCGAATCAGAAATAGAGATTTTGAAAAGATTTGCTACTGGAGCTATTTCGCTTGGATCAATTTCAAGAGAAGCCCATGAAACATTAGCAATTGCTATGAATAGAATAGGTGCTAGGTCAAATACAGGCGAAGGTGGAGAAGATGAATCAAGATATACTCCTGATGCAAATGGAGATTCAAGAAATTCTGCAGTTAAACAAGTAGCTTCAGGAAGATTTGGAGTAACAGCAAATTATTTGGTCAATTCTAAAGATATACAGATAAAGATGGCTCAAGGAGCAAAACCTGGTGAAGGTGGAGAAATTCCTGGTCATAAGATATCTGAGTATATAGCTTCTATAAGAAAAACTACTCCAGGGGTTGAACTAATATCTCCTCCTCCTCATCATGATATTTATTCAATCGAAGATATGGCTCAACTAATTCACGACCTAAAAAATGTTAATGAAAATGCTCGAATACATGTAAAGCTTGTTTCAGAGGTAGGTGTAGGAATAATAGCAGCAGGTGTTTCAAAGGGTAAAGCAGATGTAGTTCTAATATCTGGCTTCTCTGGAGGTACAGGGGCTTCTCCTTTATCATCTATTAGGCATGCGGGATTACCATGGGAGTTAGGAGTAGCTGAAACTCAACAAGTATTAGTTGAGCAAGGCTTGAGAGACAGAATAATTGTTCAAACTGATGGTCAATTAAAAACAGGAAAAGATGTTGCTATAGCTACAATGTTAGGTGCAGAGGAATGGGGAGTAGCTACTGCTTCCTTGATAACAATGGGTTGCATAATGCTCAGAAAATGTCATTTGAACACATGCTCAGTTGGAGTTGCAACTCAAGATCCTGAACTACGAAAACTGTTTAAAGGAACACCAGAAGCAGTAGTAAATTATTTTCAATTTCTAGCCAAAAGCCTAAGATCAGAGATGGCAAAACTTGGATTCAAAAATGTAAACGAAATGGTAGGCAGAGTTGATAAATTAATCCAGAGAAAAGATATAGATCATTGGAAAGCAAAAAAAATAGATTTATCAAGAATTCTATATAAGCCTAAAGGTATCGATGGTCAAAACTCGTTCTGCAGTACTAACCAAGACCATCAACTTGAAATAGCTCTTGATAAAAAAATTATAGAAGAGATTGATTTTGAAAAAATAGATAATGCTAAACAAGAATTAACATTTGATATTAAGAATGTTAATAGGACTGTTGGTGCAATTATTTCTGGAAAGTTAACTAAAAAATACGGTGAAAAAGGCATACCAAAAGATAATCTGAAAGTAAATTTCAAAGGTTCTGCNGGTCAAAGTTTTGGAGCTTTTCTAAGTAAAGGCATTTATTTTAAACTAATTGGAGACGCAAATGACTATTTTGCTAAAGGTCTTTCTGGGGGAAAAATAGTGGTCAGCCCTGATGGNAAAAACCCTGACTTTAAACCAGAAGAAAATATAATAATTGGTAATACTGCATTGTATGGNTCAACTGGAGGAGAAGTATACATAAATGGAATGGCTGGAGAAAGATTCTGTGTTAGGAATTCAGCTGCCTATGCAGTTGTAGAAGGTATTGGAAATCATGGATGCGAATATATGACAGGAGGAATTGTTGTTGTATTAGGAGAGGTTGGAAGTAATTTTGGTGCAGGAATGAGTGGAGGTATAGCTTATGTTTATGATAAGAATTCAACTTTCAAGGATAATTTCAACTCAGAGTTAGCCGATATTAATGATGTTAAAATAAACTCAAAGGATGAAAAAGATCTTATGGAATTAATAAAAAAACACCAATCTTACACAAATTCAAGTAGAGCAAAATATATAATTGATAATTGGGATAGTGAGATCAAAAGTTTCAAAAAAATTATTCCAAGAGATTATGCAAAAATACTAAATAAATTAGAAAAAAGTAATAAAGAAAAAGTAAATGGGTAACATTTCAGGATTCAAAGAAGTAGACCGGAATTCAGAAAAAAGAATTTCTGTTGATAAAAGGGTTAAAAACTGGAAAGAAATATATATTCCATGGTCAAAGGAGGAAGCTTCTGTTCAAGCCTCTAGATGCATGGATTGTGGAGTTCCTTTTTGTAATAATGGTTGTCCCTTAGGTAATCTAATACCTGAATGGAATGATCTTGTATACAAGAAAGATTGGGAGAATGCTTATAAAAGATTAGCAGCCACCAATAATTTTCCTGAGTTCACAGGAAGAATTTGCCCTGCACCCTGCGAAGCCTCATGTACTTTATCAATTAATAACGATCCCGTTTCAATTGAAATGATTGAAAAGAATATCATAGAAAAAGCATGGGAATCAGGTTTAGTAAAACCAGAGCCTCCAAAAAGTCGAACTGATAANAAAATAGCTNTTATTGGATCAGGNCCTGCTGGTCTTGCTGCTGCTCAGCANTTAAATAGAGCTGGACATAACGTTACTGTATTTGAAAGAAATGAAGAGCCTGGTGGACTTCTGAGATATGGTATTCCTGAGTTCAAACTAGAAAAAAATATCGTAAGAAGAAGAATTGATCTACTTGAAGAAGAAGGTATTGAATTTAAGTGTTCAACAAACGTAGGAATTGATATTAAATCAGATGAACTTATGAATAAATTTGATGCAATCTGTCTTGCTGGAGGATCAACAGTTCCGCGAGATCTTCCTATAGAAGGCAGAAACTTGGATGGAGTTCATTTTGCAATGGAACTTCTGTCTCAACCAAACTGGGAAGATAATTCTCAAAAAGTTCCAATATCTGCTAAGAATAAAAATGTTGTTATTATTGGNGGAGGAGATACAGGTGCTGACTGTTTAGGGACATCTATTAGGCAAGGAGCAAAAAAAATAACACAAATAGAAATAATGCCAGAACCACCTGAAACTAGAAAAATTGGTAATCCTTGGCCCGAATGGCCAATGATCCTAAGAACATCCTCAGCTCACGAAGAAGGTGGTGATAGAGAATTTAGTGTCATGACAAAAAATTTCTCTGGTAAAAATAATGTCGAAAAACTTATTTGCGAAAAAGTTGAATGGATAGACAATAAGGATACTGGAAGACAAGATCTTAAAGTTATTGAAAATAGTAAATTTGAAATTGATGCTGATCTGGTTTTATTGGCAATGGGATTCGTACATCCTCTTCAAGAGGGTTTGCTAAATGATCTTGATGTTGAGTTTGATGAAAGAGGAAATGTAAAGACTGATAATAATTTAATGACTAATATAGATTCTGTTTTTTCCTGTGGAGATATGGAAAGAGGACAATCACTAGTAGTTCATGCAATTGCAAGTGGACGTTCCTGTGCCAAAAAAATAGATATGTTTTTACAAGGAAAATCTAAGCTTCCAGATGTTAGAGGGTATTTCAGGAATAAATTATAGAAAATTGGAACTTAAGATGTCTAATATCAAGATATCAATTAATCAAATAAATACAAAAGTTGGTTCACTTTATTCCAATACAGAAAAAATTATTGAAAAAATTACTGATGCTATCAAGAATGAATGTGATATTGTTTGCTTCCCAGAATTAACAATTACAGGTTATCCTCCTGAAGATTTAGTGCTAAGTGAAAATTTTGTTGATAATAATTTGAAAGCATTAGATCAGATTATTGATTCTACAAAAAATATAACAACTATTGTTGGATTTATCGATAAAGAAAAGGATAAATTATTTAACTCCGCAGCTATAATTTCTGATCAAAAATTAATTGCTACTTACAGAAAGAACAAACTACCAAACTATGGAGTATTTGATGAAAAAAGATATTTTACTTCAGGAAATCAAATAATCACACTTAATCATCAAGATGTGAAGGTGGGAATCAGTATTTGTGAGGATATATGGGAAGACTTTGAAGTTTGTAAAATTCAATCAGAATTGGGATGTAACCTCATCATCAATATAAATGGATCTCCTTTCGATACAATAAAAAAAGAACAAAGAGAAAAACTATTATCAAATGTCTCTAAAGAGTGTAAATCCCATCTTATTTACGTTAATTCAGTGGGGGGACAAGATGAGTTGATTTTTGATGGAAGTTCACTTGTTTATGATGATTTGGGAAATAAAATATTAGCATTACCAAGCTTTATAGAAACTAGTGAGGAGCTAACTATAGATTTGAAAGCTAAAGATTTAGAACAGGTAAAATCCTCAAAAAAATTTGAAATCACTAATGAGAAAATAAATATAAAATCACATATCAAAGCAGATAAAAAGAAAAAACTTTCTACTACATCCGGAATAGATGATATTCTTAATGCCTTGATTTTGGGGACAAAAGACTACGCAGAAAAGAATGGTTTTGAGAAATGCTTGGTAAGTCTCTCTGGNGGAATAGATTCAGCATTNGTTACTACNATTGCTTGCAAAGCAATGGGAACCGAAAANGTAAGGGCAGTAACATTACCATCAGAATATTCATCTGAACATTCTGTTTCAGATTCTAAAAAACTTTGTGATAATTTAGGNTTNGACCTAATAAATATTCCAATAATAGANTCACATAGTTCAATGACTAATAGCTTAAAAGGGTTATTTGAGGGTACAGAATCAAATAATGCAGAGGAAAATCTTCAGGCTAGAATAAGGGGAAACTTGATTATGTCTATATCAAATAAGTTTTCGTGGTTAGTTTTATCTACTGGTAATAAATCAGAAATGGCAACTGGTTATGCTACACTATACGGAGATATGGCAGGTGGATTTTCTGTATTNAAAGATGTCCCAAAAACAATTGTTTACCAATTAGCTAATCATATTAATAAAAATCAAGAAATAATCCCAAAAAATATTATTACTAAATTACCATCAGCTGAGCTTAAGCCTGACCAATTTGATCATGATACTCTTCCTGACTATGAGATTTTGGATCTAATAATTGAACTTTATATTGAACATAAAAAAACTTTTAAGGAAATAGTAAATAATCAAAAAATAATAAAAAATATTTCTAAAGAAAAAATATTAGAGATCCTTACTATGATCGATCGAAATGAGTACAAAAGGAGGCAATCTCCACCTGGTATAAAAATAACTCCTTTAGCTTTTGGAAGAGATCGAAGATATCCAATAGCTTCAGATTATAAATATACTTACAGAGATTATTGATCTTCATAAAAAATTCATATTTCTCAACTATAATTTAGTAATGAACAAATTAAAGACAATAGCATTATTACTCAGCTTATACTTTATCTTGGCTTGCGACAATCAAAATTGGGAAGAACCAATTAGCAAAAAAGAGTATAATCCAACTGAAATTTCTACAATTTTTGAAAATAACTATAAAGATATATTTTCAGAAGTGGTCGAGTCAGTTGTTCAAATCAATCTGTATAACACAGACAGTAGAGGTATTCCTGCAAATAAAACTGGTGCCGGTTCAGGTTTTTTTTGGGATAATTCTGGGAATATAATAACTAACTATCATGTTATCCAACCAGCAATAAATTCTAGAAATACTTCTATAATAGTCCGAACTTATAATAATGACGAATACCAGGCGATTATTCAAGGTTATGATTCTTACTCAGATTTAGCTATCATAAAAATTCAATCAAAGGAAAGTTTCACACCTCTTGAATTGTATGATTCGGATATCATATCCCCTGGAGAACTAACACTTGCTATAGGAAATCCTTTCGATCAAGAATTCACATTAACAACAGGTATAGTTAGTGCGATAGGAAGAACATTGGATTCAACTTTTACACCATATAAAATTCCTAGTGTTATACAAACTGATGCTGCTATAAATCCTGGTAATTCTGGAGGGCCTTTACTTAGTTCTGAGGGTAAAGTAATAGGAATAAATACTCAGATTAAAAGTAACTCAAGGCAAAATTCAGGAGTTGGCTTTGCTGTTCCAGTAAACCTTGCGAAACAAGTTGTTCCAAGTATAGTTAATGGAGATAAGCATATGTATTCATACCTAGGTATTAATGCATTAAATTTAGATTATGGGTCTAGAATAAGAGCAAATGTACAAGAAAATTTTAAGGGAGTTTTGATACTGGATGTTCTTAATGAAGGTCCCGCTCATCTTGCTGGAATTAAAGGAGATTCATCAATACAGCCTGATCTTAATTTTGATGGAGATATTATAACTAAAATAAATGATTACAAAGTTGATACATTTGAAGACTTAATGTCCTATTTAGCACTTAACACTACAGCTGGGGATATAGTAAAAATAGAAGTAGTTAGAGATTATAACTACATGGAACTTGACGTAAATCTGAGAGCAAGACCTGATTAAACAATTGGGTTGACAGATTACTTGAATTATTTAGAACATTTGTGCTATATTCAAAATATAGTATCATCTAGGAGACGAAAAAGTGGCTAACAAAAAAACTGTCAAAACTGAGAATAAAACAATTGAATTAACTATTGAGCAAATAGAAAAAAGCTTTGGTAAAGGNGCTGTCATGCGGATGAATGAATCCGGAGATATGGCAGAGAATATACAAGCTATTTCAACAGGATCAATAGGACTTGATCAAGCATTGGGTATTGGAGGGGTTCCTAGAGGAAGGATAGTTGAAATTTTTGGTGCTGAAAGTGCAGGTAAAAGTACACTAGCTCTATCCTGCTTAGCTCAAGCTCAAAAAAACGGAGGTCAGGCTGCATATATAGATGTTGAACATGCAATGGATCCAAGTTATGCTCAGAAAATTGGAGTTAACAATAAAGAGTTATTAATATCACAACCAAATTCTGCTGAAGAAGCGCTAGAAATTACAGACCATTTAGTAGCATCAGGGGCCTTAGATATAATCGTCGTTGACTCTGTAGCAGCATTGGTGCCAAGAGCAGAATTAGAAGGTGAAATGGGAGATTATCATGTAGGTGCTCAAGCAAGATTAATGTCTCAAGCACTAAGAAAACTTACAGCTACAATCCACAAGACAAACACCACTTGTATTTTCATTAATCAATTAAGAGAAAAAGTAGGTGTGATTTTTGGTTCTCCAGAAGTAACCCCTGGAGGAAGAGCTTTAAAATTTTATAGCTCAGTTCGAATAGATCTAAGAAGATCCGAATCAATAAAAATTGGTGAAGATTTAATTGGTAATAAGGTAAGAGTGAGAGTTGTAAAAAACAAAGTTGCTCCACCATTCAAAAAAGCTGAATTAGAAATACTTTATAATGAAGGAATCTCAAAAGAAGCAGAATTATTGGATATAGGTGTAACAAAAAATATCATTGAAAAAAATGGATCNTTTTATTCATTTGAAGGAGAACGCCTTGGTCAGGGTAGAGAATCAGTNAGAAAGTTTCTTAAAAACAACCCTAAAATATCAGATAAGATTGAAGATCTTATTNTGAATCCAAGTGAAGAAAGCGAAGATTCTGAAGTAGTTTAGATATCATCTAGNTTTGGTTTTATATTTCTTCAAATATGAATTTAATTGTAAAATCATATTGTGGAAGTTTTAATAATAATAATCATTCTAGCTCTTTTTGGAAGCGCATTCATTAGTGCTTCTGAAGCGTCTATTATAGCGGTAAATAGAGTTAGAATAAGAAATTTATCTGATCAAGGTAATAAAAAAGCAGAGGCTATTGAGAAAACTCTTGAAGAAAATGAGAAGTTTTTTGGGACATTGCTACTGTTTGGTAATCTACTTAATGTACTAATTGCAACATTAGTAGGAACTTTAATCATAAATTTAGTAGGCAAAGGTAGCGTAACAAGTGTCATTATAGCAACAGCTATTTCTACTATAATTGTAGTTACATTCGGAGAACTAACCCCTAAATCAATTTCTACAAGAATTGCTGATAAGTGGTCTCTACTAGTAATTAAAATAATTAGAGGACTTATGTTTGTCTCTACACCAGCAGTTTGGGCATTTGCGATGATTCCTAAATTAATTACTAGAACATTTTTGAAATCAACCATAGAAGAAAATCCTATGGTAACGACAGGAGAACTAAGAAAACTAATTGATTTAGGTGAAGAAGAGGGAACTGTAGATGTTACACAAGGTGAGATGTTAGAAAATGTTTTTAGGTTCGGAGAGATGCAAATAAAAGATATTATGACTCCAAGACCTGAAATTGTTTGGATTGATAAAAACATTTCAATAAGTAGCTTCCTTAAAATTTATAAGAAAACTTCCCATACTAGATTTCCTGTTTGTGAGGGTTCTCTCGATGACATTTTAGGAATTATCAGTATTAAAGAAGTAATGCTTTATCTTTCAAATGAAAAAGCAGACATAAATAAACCAATAAGTACTTTAATGAAGCAATGTTTATTTTCTCCAGAAATGAAATTACTAGATGAATTATTAGAAGAATTTCAAAATACTGGTAATAAAATAACACTTGCAATAGATGAATTTGGAGAAATTTCAGGATTATTAACATTATCTAGATGTTTAGAAAAAATAGTTGGAGAGAGTATTGAAGAAAATGGGAACAATAAGAGTAAAATAGTTAAGGTTTCAAATGAACAGTTTATAGTGGATGCGAGTATATCAATTAATGAAATTAATGACGAGATGAATATTGATATCCCTGAGGGAAGATATGAAACTTTAGCAGGTTTTATTATTGATAGATTGCAATCAATACCTGAAAAAAACACAACAACTAATTATAAAGGATACAGATTTACTATTTTAGAAANATCTAAAAACAAAATCTCAAAAATACAAATTAGAATTCTATCGNTGCCTTCAAGAAAAAATGTTGAAAATTAATGAAACTTATAAAAAATTAGCATTAANTTTACCTAAANCAATTATCAATGGAGAATCAAGAGTTATAGTAGGTTTTTCNGGAGGNCCNGATTCGAGATTTCTACTAGATTTCTTAANATCTGTCATTAATAATCCTAAAGAAAACTTAATAGTTGCTCATATTAATTATGGCTTACGNTCTGAAGAATCATATTCAGATGAAAAATTAGTATCGAAAATTTGCAAAGATGAAAAATTATCATTGGAAAAATTTAATAACCCAATCAACCCAAGAAGTAAGGGAATCCAAGAAAAAGCAAGANAAATAAGACTAAATATTTTTTGTGAACTTTCAAAAAAATATAANACTCCATATATCTTTCTAGGTCATAACTTCAANGANCACNCTGAAACTATTTTTTTTAATATAATTCGGGGNNCAGGATATAAAGGATTNGAAGGAATAAAATCTTATAAAAAAATCATNATAAAAGAACATACTTTGTTNTTAATGAGACCNCTAATTGAANTAACCAAAAATACAATTAAAAATTTGTGTGATGAAAACAACTTAAAATATAATATTGATTCTTCAAATAAAAAAAATAAATACTCAAGAAATAAAATAAGAAATAAAATTATTCCTGAAATTGAAAAAATAAATCCTAATTTCTTAAAATCAATAAATTCTCTATCAGAAATTGTAAACGATAACAATAATAAAAAAAAAATTAAGTTTGGAAATTTAAAGGATTTAAGCATAGTAGAGGGAATTGAAATTTTATCTAAAAAATTTCTTCAAATCATGCCCAATACTTTTCTAAGCAAAACTCATTATGAAATGTTTGAAAAAATATTATTAGAAAAATCTTACTCAGAAAATTTACCTAAAAAAATAAGATTATTTAGAAAAGGAGAAAATCTTATTTTTGAAGAATCTTCAAAAATAAATAAAACAAAAAAAATAAATAAAAAAATAAATATACCTGGAACAACAATTATCAATAATAGAGGAAAAATATTTACTAAATTAATTAATAACCCTACTGATTTAAGTAATTCAAATAAAAATAAAATATATATAAATAAAAAATTTATATCTGGAGATATAAGAATAACTTCAAGAAATGAAGGNGACAAGATCAATTCTTTACCTAATATTTATACAAGAGTCAAAAAAGTACTATCAAATCATAAAGAAGTTGATAACAAACAAAATATATTAGTGTTACGATCAAACAGTGAAATACTTTGGCTTGTTGGGATAAAGCAATCAATTAGTTCATATGTCGAAAAAAAAGACAGTGAGGTTTTAGAAATTAGATTTCTAGAAAATCCTATCTAACCTAGATGAAATTTTTGCCCCAGGTATTCGGCCTCTTCTAGCTATATCTTTTCCTTCTATTTCTTTTATATCAGCTCTAAAGTTAATCTTTGAGCCTCTGGCAATATAGTTATCTATCGCAAATCCTGCGACTTTAGACTTTTTTTCAACAAATTCTTTAATATTTTCAGGGGTCATATCTCCACTTACATATATATCACAACCTTGAATTTGCTCTCCCTCTAATTTTTTACTTATTTCATCTACTAAATTAGGAGTAATACCTCCTCTTTCTATAGGTGTTTCTATTCTAATTCCACGTATAGTATCCTTCATAGCTNTACCAACTTGAATTGCTTCTTCAGCTTCATCCTTAAAAGTATCAATTAATACTACTCTTGGAACATTTTTTTCCATGTGTCTATCAAAAGCTAAAGCTGCTCTTACTGTTTCTCCCATTATTAGTACTAATGAATGAGGCATAGTCCCAGAAGGGGTAGTTTGTGTCATTTTACCTCCAATCAAAGAACTAACAGCCGAGCATCCTCCAACATATGCTGAATAGTCAACTTGACCTGCTACAGATGGATGAACAGCCCTAGAGGCAAAACTTACAACTGGAATACCTGATGCAGCTGTTACACATTTGTGAGCTGCTGTTGCCCAAGAAGAACATGAAGTTAAGGTTCCTAACATAGAGGTTTCATATAACCCAAAACTTGCAAATCTTGCTTTTATTCTAATTATCACCTCATTTTCAGAAATTTCTGAGCCTTCTTGTAAAGCCCATACTTCTCTATCAGCTTCAGGTAAAACATGATCGAGTAGATCAATTATCTGGTTAATTCCGCATNCTATTCCTGAATCAGTAGATTCTATCTCATATGTAACGAAAGGGTTTAATCCCTCATTTCTAAGTATATTTAAGGTTCTATGTAGGTATACCTCTGAAGTTTCACCTACAATTATCGAACGATCAACTTGTTGTTTTTGATTATTGGTCATTTCTTATATGAATTTTCTTAAATAATTTGAATCTCAATTTAGTTAATCCTACTATATCCTCAATAGCTGTGCTAATTATATTGACACTAGTATTAGGGTCATCTGTCCATTTTACGGGAATTTGATCAATCTTTAGATTAAGCTTTCGAGAAATTATTATCAACTCAGTATCAAAGAACCACCTATTATTTTGAACAAGATCAATAACTGGTAAGATTTTTTTTCTAGAAAAAGCCTTAAATCCACATTGCATATCTTTTATACCACTCATTGGAAAGAAAAATTTAATTAAAAGATTATAAGCTCTAGATGTAAATTCTCTTATNTTTTTTCTACCAACTACCTTAGATTTTTTAGACAACCTAGATCCTATAGAAATATCATTACCTTTCTTAGAAATTGAATCTATAAGTTCTTTAAAATGAGCCAGATCTGTTGATAGATCAATATCCATGTAACAAACAATATCTGCTTTAGATTTTTTTATACAATCCTTAATAGCTCTTCCTCTACCTTTTTGAGGAATAAATACATACTTTTGAATTAATTTTTTTTTCAATAATTTATCTGAAATAGTAGCAGTGTTATCTGTAGATCCATTATCTGCAATCGTAATAAAAATATTTTTTTTGATTTCCTCGTCAAAAAATTTATTAAATATCTTTATCTGTTCGCTTAAAGTATCAGATTCATTATAAACAGGAAATATTACTTCAGTAGTCATAAATTTAATGGGAAAAATGTCTTTGATTTGTGAAAATCATTTTTATTTTAAATTCATCAGCTTTTTCTATTACCTCATTATCTCTTATTGATCCACCAGGTTGTATTATCGTTTTGATATTATACTTATTAGCTAAATCTATACTGTCTGAAAACGGGAAAAAAGCATCAGAAGCCAGTATAGAATTCTCAGTAAGATGATCCTCAGCTTTTTTTGCTGCAAGATTTACACTATTCACTCTATTTGGTTGACCTGCACCAATTCCAATAATTGAGTTGTTTTCAGTTATTACAATTGCATTAGATTTTACAAACTTCGTTGAATTCCATGCAAAAATCAAGTTTTCCATATCCTCATTTTTAGGCTTATTTTTTGTAACAAATTCCCAATCAGAAGTATCTAATTCAAAATTATCTTTCTCCTGATAAAGAATTCCTCCATTTATAGTTCTATATTCTTTAGTTTGATCATCAAAAGTTGATTTGATAAGTCTAATATTTTTTTTTGCAGTTAAAATTTCTAGAGCTTTTTTAGAAAAACTAGGAGCTATAATTACTTCATAGAAGATTTTCGAAATTTCCAAAGCTGTTTCAGGTTGAAGTTCTGAATTTAAGCCTATAATGCCTCCAAAAGCAGATACTGGATCACCGCGCAATGCTAATTTATATGCTTCGACTTGATTTTTATGATACGAAAGACCACATGAATTTGTATGTTTTATAATACTTACACAGTTATCTGGAAAAGAATTTGCAGCACTGAAAGCAGCATCTGCATCTAAGTAGTTTAAGTAAGACATCGCTTTTCCATGTAATAATGTTGAATTTGCTACACCATTTTTTTTATCAGAATAGACAGCTGCAATTTGATGTGGATTTTCCCCATACCTTAAGTCTGCAATTTTCGATAAATTTATGTCTAAATTAGACGGCATGATNCTTTGTTCTTCATTTTTACTAAGAAAATCAAAAATTTTTTTATCGTAATCAGAGGTTACTTTGAATATTTTTTTTGCTAATTTTTCTCTAGTTTCAAGATCTACACTGTTACTTATTAGTTTTTGTGAAATATCAGAATAATCTTCAGGGTCATACAAAACAATCATTCTTTTNAAATTTTTTGCTGCTGCTCTCAACATTGAAGGTCCCCCAATATCAATATTTTCAATAATTTCTTCATGCGAAGATTTAGGATCTTCTGAAACTTTTTCGAAAGGATATAAATTATTCACTACAATATCAAATAATTGTAAGTTGAGACGTCTGATATCAGAATTATGTATTGGATTATCAGGATCCGCTAAAATTCCTGCATGAATTCTAGGGTGCAAGGTTTTTACCCTACCTTCAAGAATTTCTTCATGATTGGTTATATCCGAAATAGAAAAAGCATCTATCCCAATTTTTTTTATATAATCTAATGTTCCGCCAGTTGAATATATTTCATAACCCAAAGAATCAAGAGTTTTACAAAACTCATCTAATCCATTTTTATCGTAAACACTTATTAGAGCTCTCATAATTTCCTATCTATAAAATCTGGACATTTTCTTCATCTTGTTTCTTAGAAAACAATTCTCCTATGACCCAAGAATTCTCACATTGATCAAGAATAATATTTTTTTTAGCAGGGTCAACTATCAAAATTATTCCTACACCCATATTAAATACATCAAACATCTCATTCTCAGATACATTTCCTTGTTTCATTATGCTTCTAAAAAGAGGAGGAATAGACCAAGATTTTTTATTGATTTTAGCTGTTAATTTTTTATCAAAGACTCTAGGTAAATTTTTCCTCAGCCCTCCTCCAGTTATATGAGAAATAGCATTAATATCATCCAAAACTGGGTCTAAGGTGGTCAAATATTCTTTATGCGGTTCAGCAAGTAGTTCGCCTAGATTTTTCTCTTCGCCTTCGACTTTCTTTGATAAATTTGAAATNTTTTCATCTGAATTGAAAATGTTTCTTACTAAAGAATATCCATTTGTATGAAGTCCACTAGAAGGTAATGCAATTAGTATGTCACCTTCTTTAGAATTTTCTCTGATTTTTAACTTATTCTTATCAACAGATCCCACCATAAAGCCAACAACATCATAATCACCCTCATTGTAAACACCNGGAAGAGTAGCTGTTTCTCCTCCAATTACTGCACATCCTACCTTAGAACAAGCCTCACTAACACCCTCAATAACATCCAAAACTATCTTCTCATCTAAAGAAGCAAATGCTAAGTAGTCTAAAAAAAACATAGGTCTTGCACCTTGAGGTATAAGATCATTTATACAGTGATTTACAATATCCATCCCTAAATTTTTATGTAATCCAAGTTTTGCGGATATCTTTACTTTAGTACCTACAGAATCAGTTGTTGAAACTAAAACAGAATTTTTATTAATATTTCTACCTGAAAAAAGTCCTCCAAATCCATCTCCATTATTAATAACTTGATCATTATGAGTTCGAAGAATATTATTAATTAGTTTATCTTTTATCAGGTCAGATTTTTCTAGGTCTACTCCTGACTGTTTATATTCACTAGCCATATTTTTTACTTTTGCCTTATTTTTTCAAGATGAAATTTATCAAAGTCTAGTTGCACAGGCATGGGGTAATCTCCTGTAAAACAGGCTTTGCAATAATTATTTTGAGAAGCATTTACAGACTCTTTTAGATTATTGACACTTAAGAACCCTAATGAATCTGCTCCAAGCATTTTTCTAATTTTCTCTACAGAAAATTTATTTGCAATTAGTTCTGATGTTGTAGCCATATCAACTCCAAAAAAACATGGAGATGTAATAGGTGGAGAAGAAACTCTCATATGAATCTCTTTAGCACCAGCATCTTTTATCATTTCTATCACTCTAGAAGTAGTTGTTCCTCTTACTATAGAATCATCTATAAGTATTATNCTTTGCCCTCTAACCACTTCATTTAAAACATTAAATTTAGTTTTTACGCCTAATTCTCTTAATTTTTGATTTGGGGAAATAAATGTTCTGCCAACATACCTATTTCTTATAAGTCCTTCAGTGTATGGTATTTTACTCTCATTTGCATAACCAATAGCTGCAGGAATAGCAGAATCAGGCACTCCTACTACTATATCCGCTTCTACCGGATGTTCTATAGCTAAACTTCTGCCCATTTTCAATCTCGATTCATACGCCAATTGTCCATCTATGACTGAGTCTGGCCTAGAAAAATATATTTGTTCAAAAATACACATCTTATGATCTTTTGATCTTGATGGATACTTAGAAGATTTCATCCCTTCACTATTAATTACAATTGTTTCTCCATTATCAATTTCTCTTATAAAATCAGCACCAATGTGAGATAAGGCAGATGACTCTGAAGAAATAACCCATGAATCATCTTTTTTTCCTAAACACAGAGGTCTAATTCCTAATGGATCTCTGACTGCAATCATTTCATTTTTTGTCATAATAAGAAGTGAATAGGCACCTTTTATATATCTCATACAATAGTTTGATTTTTCAAACCAATCTTTTCCAATAGCATTTGCATACATATGAGCAATTACTTCTGAATCAGATGTAGTTTTATAATCGATATCATATTGATTTAAGAATTGTTCTTTGAGCTCTTCAGAATTTACAATATTACCGTTATGCCCTAAAGCTATTTCTCCATTAGTTCCAAAAACCTGAAGAGGTTGGGCGTTTTGTTTGCTGTCTGTACCTGTTGTTGAATATCTAGTATGACCTATACCAATGTTTCCTTTGAGTTGATTAATATCGAAATCACCAAAAACATTAGCTATTAGTCCAGTATCACTTTTGTAGAAAATTTCATCGTGATTAGATGTTGCAATACCAGCACTTTCTTGCCCTCTATGTTGAAGTGCAAACAAACCAAGATATATAGACTCAGCTACAGGTTCACTTGGATTATATATCCCAAAAACTCCACATTCTTCATTTAATGATTCTATAGCCATAAATAATATAATTTTATTTGAAGAGTTATCACTAATATCATAGTGACATTTTCATACAAAATTATAAAGTAGATAAATAGTAAGTTTTGAATAATTTACACCAAATATAAAATAATGATCCTAAAATTTATTTATGAAAAAATTTGTCATTTCTGCAAGGCCAAAGCAAATACTAAAAAATTTTGTTATCTTTATTCCTCTGATTTTTACTTTAGATCAATGGAGTATTAATGAATTATCCAGTATTCTAGCTAATTCTTTTTTATGCTTCTTAGCCTTAAGCTCTGCTTCGATAATTGGTTATCAAGCTAATGATTTAATAGATAAAAAATTTGACAAAAAACATCCTTCTAAAAAACTAAGGCCAATAGCAAACAATGAAATTTCAAATAGAGAGATATTTATTTTTATTACTATATTTTTGATCTTAGGGATTATTTTTTCATTGATAGTAAATTTTTATATTCTAATCTTATTTTTTTCTTACATAACACTTAGCTTTTTATATAGTTATCAATTGAAAAATCTTATTATATTGGACAGTATTTCTATTACTATTTTTTATATTATAAGAATGATTGCTGGAGCTTATTCGATAACATTAAGCATTTCAATATGGCTATATATACTAACTTTTCTTTCAACTCTATTCATAATTCTTATAAAAAGAATTAGTGAATCAAAATCAGGAGATTTTAGAAATAAGAATATAGTTTCTTTTTATAAAGAAATTTCAAATTCTAAAGTAGTTACTTTATTATTAATAAATATATTTTCATACTCAATTTATTCAATTTCAGAAATACTTAGCTTGGAAAGAAATATAATTTTTGGACTAACTATAATTTTTTTTAGCATGGGTATAATTAGATACTTTGCTGTAACAAAAAATAGTACCCTAGGAGAAAGTCCTGAATCTATAATTCTCAGCGACAAGATTATTCAGTTCTCAGTTTTTTTATATGTTATTTCAGTCTTTATTTCTGAAATATTTTAAAAACATCTGAGTTNATTGATTCTAATCCTAAATATNCTATACTTTTAGCAGCTANATTATTAGCAATTTGNCCTGATAAGACGATATTTTTAGATTTATAATATTCTAGTGAAAAGACTGATGCAAAAATATCTCCTGCTCCAATAGTATTTAGGAGTTNTGATTTGATAGGTTCTATACGTATAATTTCATTTTCAAAGTAAATCTCAGCTCCTTTATTACCTTTGGTTATCACTAATATTTTTGATAAATCTATAAAGGTTTCTATAGAAATGTTGCTTTCTTTTATTTCCTCATCTGAAAAAAAAAGTAGATCAAAATAGGGAAAATATTCAATTTTAGAGAAATCAAATAAAATTTTCTTATTTTCTAATTTTCTAATCCAACCCTGAGGCATACCCACAAAAAATGAGGCAGGGAAACGATTCATCAATAATTTAGTATCACTAATAGAAATTTCATTTAATACTGGAGATATAAATATTATTTCCGGACTATTTTCAATTTTTATCTTCTCAAGTTTTATACTATTACCTCCAGATAAAACTTGCATATTTCTAGTATCAGAAGAAAGATGAAAATCGAATATATTTGTAAACTCACTCCTCAAATTTATTAAATTTTTGGAATTCATTAGATTTTTCTCTGAAAAATCTTCCCCAAAACTTGTAATGGTTGTAACAGACGATTGATTCATTTGAAATAAAGAGTTATTTACATATGTTACTGGTCCCCCAGGACTAAAAAATTTACCATCTATGTAATCAAGCGTCGGATTACCAATGACTAAAATATCAATCATTACTCATTAACAGGATTTATGACAACCTTTCGATGCATTCCTTCACCTCTACTCTGAGTACTAACATTTTTAGATTCCGCNAGAGTCATATGAACAATTCTTCTATCTGCTGCTGACATAGGTTCTAGACTAATTCTTTTACCAGTCTTAGATACTTTTTCAGCAGTTTTTTTTGCTATATTCTCTAGTTTCTCTTTCCTTCTGAGTTTGTAATCTTCTACATCAATCATTATATTTGCTCTTTTATCTAAAGTCTTACTAGCCATTAATCTTACTAAATATTCTAAAGATGAAAGAGTTTCTCCTCTTCTTCCAATTAATAACCCTGAATCTTGACCTTCAAGCTCAAAAACAATTGAACCTTCTTCCATTTGATCTCTTACATAAACATCTGCATCTAAACCAGTTGAGTTTATTAGATTATTAAGGATTTTACCTACTACTTCTTCAATTTCAGGATCTTTCTCAGTAGGAATGTTTTCATCNTTTTTAGTTTGTTTGGTTTTTTTTGGTTCCTTTTTTAATGAAGTAGTTCTTTTAGGCTTAGTATCCTTCTTCACTTTTTTCTGATTTGATTTAGGTTTTTCATCAATTTCAGATGTATTTGGAGCTCCCAATACATAAACTTCAATTTCAGCNGGNTGCCCACCTAAACCTAAAATACCATTACGTCCGGTATCAATAATCTTTATTTCAAGATTTTCTAGATCTTCGTTTAGAGTTTTTAGAGCTTCTTCTGTTGCTTCTTCTACTGTTCTCCCTTTGAATATTTTTGGGTTCATCAGTCTCCTCCTCTTCTTTATTATTTGTTTTACTTTTTCTTTGATCATCTAATTTGTTTAGATAATTTTTTCTAGATTCATCTGTTCCCAGATATAATTTTCCAAAAAGCATTATTGGTTGCTTACCTCCAATAAAATATTGAATTAAAATTCCAATAATATTTGAAAAAAGAATATAAACTGCTAAACCAGCAGGAAATTGCCATGTAAAAACTCCAAACATTATAGGCATCATCCATAACATCATTTGTTGTGTCTGTTGTTGCCTAGGATCTGTGGTCGGAGACATAGTAAATTTTTGTTGAATATACATTGAAAGACCAACAATAATCGGCAATCCAAATTGCCAAGGTGAAGGTGCATATTGTACAAAATCAACAAGATCAATTCCTAAAAACTCTGTGTTGAAAGGAACCTTTGCAATAGATTGATTCCATGAATAAAAATTCTTTGAAAGTTCTACGTAACCCTCGGGCGAGGAGGGGGCGCTTTTAAATATAGCTCTGTACAATCCTATCCATATTGGCATTTGAATTATAAGTGGCCCTAAACAACCAATAGGATTAACTCCAGCTTCTCTGTATAAAGCCATAGTCTCTTGTTGCATTTTTTGTCTGTTTTGAACAGTCTTATTTTTATACTTATTTTGTATAGCTTGGAGTTGCGGTTGTATCTCTTGCATCCTCTTCATTTGTTTAGTCTGCCTTATTGTAAGAGGAATTAATATAAATCTAATAATTATAGTGAAAGAAATTATAGATAGACCCAAATTATCTCCCAAGAGATCATACAAAATAGATAAACTATTAATCATGGGTTTCATTATTAAGTTGTTCCAAAAAAGGCTAAAAATATTCATTATTTAATAATCAATCACAAATCTTTCTTTCATTTAGATCTAGACAATAAAACAAATCTCTGGACTTTAGTCTAAAAAATAAAATCTGACCATCTTGTGTATGAATCAATAGATTATTTTTGTTGACTAAAGGAGAACTATAGATTTTTTTATCAGTTGGATAGCTTCCTTGACTTTCAGCAAAGTCAAGCTCTTTATTACTTATAACTTCTATTCCCTTTTTTTCAGTTGGAATAAGAATGTACTCATTTTTGTCATACGAGGTTATAGTTGGATCTCCAACTATAATTTTTTCAGTAGAAAAACTTTCTAATAATTCTAGATTTTGAGAATCAAGAATTAAAAAATCACCATTAACTGTAAATATATAAATTTTTGTACCTTCAAAAATAGGTGATGAAATCATCCAATTGCCTATATCNCTTGAGATGCTAGAACTTAAATTACTTACATCNGCAGAATAAAATGTTCCTGAAACATCTGAGAAAAATAATCGATTATTTGAATATGCAATTGGTGAATTTATTGAATATGGAAATTTCCTAGAATCTATTGTTATATTTTCAAGTGTAATTTCTTCTGACAGGCTGATGTTAGCATCTAGAATATAAATCCATCCATCTAAAGTAGAAATAACAAATTTTTCATCGAATAAATATATTCCAGTCCATATTTCACCCTCTAAAGTAATTTTTCCTAAAAATTCATAAGTATTGTCTGACAATTCTATAAAATGAATTTCAGCTTCTTTGTTATTAGAAACTTCAGTTTGTTTTTTTAGAGTAGCGTATGCAAGAACATTACCATTAATAGCAATTTTTGAACTTATTTTAGTATTAGTATTAATTTTCCACTGAAGATCACCACTTTGTAAATCTAATTGAAAAATTTCTCCCTCACACGAGTTACCTCTACAGCTAAAAGTTGAACTTATAACTGATTTTTCAAATATTATTGGATCAGAATAAGATGTGTTTTTCGATTCTTCAGGGTAAGTCCATTCAACATTAGGAAATCCATCAGATAGTTTAAATTTATGTAATTTACCTTTACTAGTCGTTACCAAGTAAGAATCATCAGATTCAGAATAAACAATATTAGACCATCCTCCTTCATATGAAAAACTCATACANGAAACAAATAAAATTGAGATGAACAGGAAAAGTAAGTAAAAATATCTTATTCTTTCTTATTTTCTTTAAATNAAANGTTAGTGGGNTNAGNGTACATGAAATCAATCTTAAAAAAGTCAAAAANAAACCAATAATAACTCCTTTTTCCAANATNATTCTTTTAGAAAATGAAGAACANGTTTCAACATATGAGCATTCACTATTAATGTANGGNGATACNCATATTTTATAGAAATCTAAAATATAACCTAATGAATANCTCAGCNAATTATNAGCCGAACTAANTNTCACTTTTTTCACTATAAATCTATCTTTTCTAAAAAAGATTTATATTCAGAGAAATCNAATTTTTCAATTTTAGGANTAACATTTACTAAAATCCANAATCCTGNTTTTNCANGATCATTATCATATTTCTTGAAAACTTGATAAAAGATATCTTTTAATTGCCGTCTAATTCTGTTNCTAAAAACTGCATTTCCTGTTTTAGTACTTATTTGAAATCCAAGCTTAAAATCTTTATTTTCGTTCTTCGTAGTACTAATAGTTATAAAATTGAATTTATTTTTTGTACCGAATCTTCTTAGNTAAGAAAATTCTGACTTTTTATTTAGACTTTTTATTTCCAAAATTTGGTTTTATACAGTTAGTCTTTCTCGGCCTTTAGTTCTTCTTCTAGCCAAAACTCTTCTTCCGCTTGGAGTTCTCATTCGACTCCTAAATCCATGGACTCTTGATCTTCTTCTGTTCTTAGGTTGATAAGTTCTTTTTGGCATTGCTTATAAATTTTCTCTGGATAATTTCTTTTTTTTATATATTATTTTTTACTTTTATGAATTATTTAATATTACCAAAAAAAAATCTAAAATGAATTATTTCTTTACAAAAACAACTCTTATTAGAACACATTAATCGAAAATTTGATTTAAAATAGTATGATACGAAATTTAACTGTGGGGGCTAAATTGACTAAAATAAAAAATTCAGAAGAAAATTCTGTAGAAGAAAATCTAGTACTTACAGACCTAACATCTGCCTTCCAATATTATGTTCAAAATTCTCCACGAAAACTAAATAATGTCGCTCAACAAGAGATTGGTAGAATGGTTAGATGGATTGGCCCAGATAGAGAAATTAAAACTATAACTCCATCAGAAATTGGTGCTTATTCAGATGAATTCGCAAAAAGAACAAGTACCGATACTGCTCCTCAAAAAGTCGCATATATCAAAAAATTCCTAACTTTCCTCAAGAATAATGAGTTGTCCAGCGGCAATCTTGCATCTCATCTCAGAATGAAAAAATCTAATGTAGGAAAAATTACTAAAAAACTTGAAGCCACAAAAGGTGAAGAGATAAATCTTACTGAAGCAGGTTACAAAGATTACGAAAAACAACTTAAGGACTANAAAACAGAAATGCCAAAACTAGCTGAAGAAGTTAGAAAAGCAGCTGCAGATGGTGATATTAGAGAAAATGCNCCNCTTGATGCTGCAAGAGAAAAAATTGAAATGGTAAATTCTAAAATATATGAAATTGAAGCTATTCTAAAAGTAGCTAATATNATAGATAGCAGTTCACAAGGGGATCAAATTGTCATTGGTTCTAAAGTANNTGTNATTAANCANCAAAGTAAAAATAACCATGAGTANCAGTTNGTANAAGCAAATGAAGCCAATCCNCTAGTTGGTAAAATTTCTAGTGTCTCNCCAGTAGGTGCAGCAATACTTGGAAGAAGATTGGGAGATGAAGTNACTGTTAGCACTCCNGCTGGAGAGCAAGTTTACACAATTGATGGAATAAAGTAATTCTATGACTCTAGCAAAGAAAAAGAAATCTGATGATGTNTATTCTTATCTAGAGAACGANTTGAAAAAAAGTATACAAGGTGAAGTTAACTTCGACGATGTATATAAACAAATGTACTCAACTGATGGTTCTATCTATAGTATGACTCCTATAGGAGTAACTTTACCTAAAAACCCAGATGATGTTTCAGCAATAATTGATATTTGTAATAGAAATAACACTGCTGTACTTCCTAGAGGAGGAGGCACAAGTTTATCTGGACAAACTGTAAACTCAGCAGTTGTTATGGACTTTTCNAAATANATGAATAANGTTTTAGAAATNAATCCNGAAGAAAATTATGTGATTACTGAACCNGGAATAACCATTGATAACTTAAATCANAGACTNAAGCATACGAATCTTCANTTCACNCCTGANCCTTCTACAAAATCNAGAGCAAANGTAGGTGGAGCAATGGGTAACAATTCTTGTGGAGCTCACTCTGTTATTTATGGAAAAACGGTAGATCAAGTAAAAGAAATGGAAGTAATACTATCNGATAGCTCTAAAGCTTATTTCGAAGAAATATCTGGAAANGTTTTAGAGGATAAAATTTCTCTTTCTAATCTAGAGGGGAAAATATACAGAGATGTCATGAGTTTGTCATCAAAATACTATGATGAAATATCAAATAAATATTCTAAAGTTAACAGAAGAGTTGGTGGATATAATCTAGATCTTGTGCATCCAAATTCAAACAAGATAAACCTAGTAAATATAATGGTAGGATCTGAAGGAACTTTAGCTGCAGTAACAAAGGCAAAATTAAACTTAGAACCAATTCCAAAATTTGTTGGATTAGCAATTCTTCACTTTAAAGATTTAGTAGAATCAATGGAAGCAACCGTAGCAACTTTGGATGAAGGTCCTGCAGCTGTTGAACATATTGGAGAGATGATTATTACTCAAGCAAAACAGTCTCTAGGGTTTTCTAGAAATCTTGACTTTTTACAAGGGGATCCAACAGATATTCTTGTAGTAGAAATGAATGGTAATTCTCAAAGTGAAGTTAAGAGTAAAATAGAAAAACTTTCTCAAAAGATGAATAGGTTGAATCTTTCATATGCTATTACAAAACTTTATGAACCTTCAAAAATAGCGCAGGTTTGGGCAATGAGACAGGCTGGTTTAGGATTAATGATGAATATTCCAGGTGACGAAAAACCTATACCTTTTGTTGAAGACACAGCTGTTTCTCCAGAAAAATTACCAGAATATGTAAAAAGATTTGATGAAATAGTAAGAAATAACGGAACTGAGGCTGGATATTATGGTCACGCATCAGAAGGATGTTTACATATCAGACCTACTATTAACCTTAAAAATCAAGAAGGTATAGACAGAATGATTAAAATTTCTGACGAGATATCAGACCTTGTAAAAGAGTTTGACGGATCTTTGAGTGGTGAACATGGAGATGGAATTGTAAGAGGAGTATGGTCTGAAAAGATGTATGGGCCAAAAATTATTGATTCATTTAGAGATTTGAAGCAAGCTTTTGACCCAGAAACAATTATGAATCCTGGAAAAATATTTGACACTCCTAAAATGGGAGATAACTTGAGATATGGAACAGCATATAAACTAAAAACTATAGATACNGTTTTAGATTTTACTCAAGAAGGTGGATTTGAAGGTGCTATAGAAAAATGTATTGGTGTAGGAGCGTGTAGAAAACTAAATGCAGGAGCTATGTGTCCATCATATATGGCCACAAGAGAAGAAGTTCATTCTACTAGAGGTAGGGCTAATGCTCTAAGAGGTGTTTTATCTGGAGCTCTGAAAGAAGATTTGCTAACCAGTAAAAAGATGTTAAAAGTTCTTGATTTATGTATAGAATGTAAATCTTGTAAATCTGAATGTCCAGCTAATGTAGATATGGCAAAAATAAAGTATGAATTTCTTCATAACTATTACAAAAAGAATAAAACACCACTTAGATCAAAACTTGTTGGGAGCGTACCTAAATTATATAAACTAATTGCAGGGCCTCAGGCTCATATTTTTAATTTCTTCAACAAGCTTCCCATAACAAAAATTTTTAATGAAAAATTTATAGGAATTCATAAAAATAGAGAATTACCAAATATAAGTTCTTATACATTTGAGTCTTGGTTTAGAAAAAGAAAAGCTAACACTTCAAAATCTAGAGGGAAAATTTTATTTTTTCATGACACACATATAAATTTCATTCATCCAGAAGTAGGAAAGTCTGCGGTAAAAATTTTAGAAGCAGCTGGTTATGAAGTTGAAATAGCAGATCGAAAATGCTGTGGTCGTACAATGATTTCTAAAGGGCTTCTTGATGAAGCAAAAAAGAATGTAGATTTCAACACAGACCTACTTTATAAATATGTTGAGCAGGGCATTAAGATTGTAGGAGTAGAAGCTAGTTGTATGTCCTCAATGCAAGATGAATTTCCTGATCTAGCTACAGATAAATCTAAAGCTAAGCAAATATCAGAAAATACATTTACTGTTCAGGATCTTCTTATGCAAATTCAAGATGATGGAAAACAACAAATAAATTGGAATGCAACAGCTAAAAACCTTCTATTATTCGTTCACTGCCATGAAAGAGCTCTTGATGGTACCTCTAATTCACTAGGATCATTAAATCTTCCAAATGAATTTAATGCAAACTTAATTGATGCTGGATGTTGTGGCATGGCAGGTTCTTTTGGAATGGAAAAAGAGCACTATGACATATCAAAAAAAATGGCAGAAGATAGACTTTTACCTGCTATAAATAATTCTTCAAAAGAAGAAGAAATAATTGTTACTGGAATTTCTTGTCATGATCAGATAGGAGATTTATCTAATAAAAAACCAAAATATCTTGTTGAAGTTTTAGCAGAAGCAATAGATTCCTAATATGAGTTAGAGTTTGCTAACTGGCCACAGCCTGCACTTACTTCAATCCCTTTCTCCATTCGAAGAGTTGAAGGAACACCAAAAGACATTAATTCTTTTTGAAAATTCTTAATTTCAGAAATATTTGATCTTATAAAATCTGACTTAAGGGTAGGGTTTACTGGAATCAAATTTACATGGCATAGTAAATTACTTAATAGTTTACCTAGATTAGTAGCATGTTCTAGGGAGTCATTTTGCCCATTTAATAAAACATATTCAAAAAAAATCTTTCTATTTGTTTTTCTAATATATTCTTTACAAGCATCTATAAGCATTTCAATTGGATATCTTTTATTGATGGGAACAGTTTCAGATCTAGTTTCATTATCTGGAGCGTGAATTGAAACAGCTAGGTTTATCTGAATTTTTTCATCTGCTAAACGTAAAATTTGAGGGACTAATCCAACTGTAGAAACAGTAATATTTCTAGCTCCAAAATTAGGACCATTATCATCATTCAATAACTTGATAGCTTTTATAGTATTTTCATAATTAGCTAATGGTTCTCCCATACCCATAAATACAATATTCTTTATACCTTTATAAGAGCTTTCTGGTTTATCTAATATTNCATCAAAAAAACCATTTTTATCTAGCTTTTTATANTACAAAACTTGAGAAATAATTTCTCCAGAAGTNAGATTTCTTGTAAATCCTTGTTGACCTGTGGCACAAAANGTACACCCTAGAGCGCANCCTACTTGACTAGAAATACAAATTGTTTTTCTTGGTTTTCTATGATCATCTGANGGATAATTCATTAAAACAGATTCAACATTTAGACCATCTCTAAGAGAAAANAGACTTTTATAGGTAGATTTGTCTTTGGATACAATACTTCTTACCTCATNTACACTCCCTATAACGTAATTCTGTTTTAATAAATCTATAAGTTTTGTTGAAATATTTTTCATTTCATCAAAACTTTCAACCTCATTTTTATACAAATATCTCCATATCTGTTCAGAACGATATTTTGGAAAATTTTGTTTCTCAATTACCTGGGTTATCTCAAACTTATTTAAATTGTATATATCTTCCATGTCTAGGACTATTAATATTGTCTTAACAATTATAAATTATGATGTGTTAAGATATATAAGAATAAACAAATACAGATTTTATAAAAATGAGCAATGAATTTATAGATTCAATAGACAGTAGCATATCAATATTAACAACNAAAGATCTTTCTGTTTANTATGGAAAAACTAAAGCNGTAAGNAAGGTNTCTTTCAATATTCCTAGAAATAAAATAGTCGCTCTTATAGGTCCTTCTGGTTGTGGTAAAAGTACATTAATAAGGTGCTTTAATAGAATGAATGACTTGATTCCTAGCGCAAAAGTAGAAGGTGATGTCAAATATAATGAAACATCTATTTACTCTGACAAGTCAGATCCNACATATATTAGATTTAAAATTGGNATGGTTTTTCAAAAACCTAACCCTTTCCCAAAAAGCATATACGAAAATGTAGCTTTTGGTCCTAAAATAAACGGATTTAAATCAAATGAAATCGAAGGTATAGTAGAAACATCATTAAAAAAAGCTGCTTTATGGGATGAGGTTAAGGATAGGCTAAATGATAACGGGTTAGAGCTNTCTGGAGGGCAACAACAAAGATTGTGTATAGCAAGAGCCCTAGCAGTAAATCCAGATATAATTTTGATGGATGAACCTGCATCTGCTCTTGATCCAGTTTCAACATCTAAGTTAGAGGACCTNATAAAAGATTTATCTTCAAATGTCACTATAGTAATAGTCACTCATAATATGCAACAAGCAACGAGAATTTGTGACTATGCAGCAGTGATGATGGCAGGACAAGAGCGAATNGGAGAACTAATAGAATACGGTACTAATGANTCNNTATTTGGAAACCCAAAAGATAAAAGAACTGAAGATTATGTCACTGGAAGGATAGGATAATGGCTAGAGTAGAATTTGATCAGGAACTAGAAAGATTAGAAACAGAAATTAAGATAATGGCATCAACAGTAGAGTCAGCTATTGAGAAATCAATCAANTCTCTTCTTAAACAAGATATGGATCTAGCAAAAGATGTTATCAAAGGTGACGATGTNATAGATAAAATGTGCGGTGATATAGAAGATCTTTGTATGNGTATATTAAGAAGACAAGCTCCTTTAGCGTCTGACTTAAGAGAAATAGTTTCCTGCATGTATGTAATTGAAGAATTAGAAAGAATAGGAGACTATGCAGAAGGTATTGCTGTTCTAACAATAAAAATAGGAGTGAGGCCATTGCCAACTGATTTAGTTATCATTCCAAAGATGAGCATAAAAACTATTGAAATATTACGNATGAGNACAGATACATTCCTTATAAAAGATCCTAAAGAAGTAANTTCTAAATNTAAAACAATAAGAAAACAAGATGATGTCATTGATGACTTAAACACAGATGTTAGANNTAGATTAATTCAACTAATGAAAAATAAGCCTCNTGAGATNGAAAGAGCAACATATTTATTATGGGTTGCTCATAANCTTGAAAGAATAGCNGACAGAGGACTNAATATAGCAGAACGNTCTATGCANCTTGTTGGAAACTAAACATAAAATGGTGAAAAATGGTTTACACCACTTTTNCACCACTTTACGATTGGGAGGTAGTTTGAGAAAAGCCTGAGGTAAACCTTTCTCCTTGTATGAATTTTAGTTCCTCATAGATATAAGCTGTGACTTTTTGATTATATTTTGATTCTTAAGTTCCAACACGAATTTTTGATTTTGATGATTATTCTGATTCAACACTCTATGAACAGTTCTGGTAGAAATATTTAATGTTTTTGCTATTTCTTTATTTGTCATATTTGTTTTTTTCATATTAGATATAATCATATTTCTATTATTTTTAGATTTTGAATTATCTAAAATAGGGTCATCATACTTACAGAGAACTAAAGGACATTNCAAACAGGATTTAGAGTATTCACATCCTTCGTCATAAAAATAATCCTTATGCGAAGAATTATTATTTTCTATCATTGTCATAATTAATCCTCTAAATATGTGTNCAATTTGGTGAAATATAAAAATATTCNGANGAATATCTATTCTTGAATATATTAATTTTCACTAATGCNTCTATTGAATCNAANTTTTCNTCTTGTAAATCTATATTTTCTGCTATNAANAATTTANTTGATTCGATCATATTATTAGAAAAAATATATCTTGAATTCTGATAAGAAATTTCATTATGATTTTTTGAAAAAAGAAAGTCAAAGTTATTAAATTCGTTAACTTTATTTATCATTTTCAAAACAGCCGGATATAAGCANTCTATGATCAANGAACTNAAAACAGCACAGTTTGTATACTCTTTTTTATTTTTTACTAATGCCCATATTCTTAGGTCATTCATTGCCTCATGCCAGCAATAAAANCACTCAATACCTACGTTATACTCTGACCTNTCATTATTGATTATGTTAGATGCNATTGATCTTATTAAGTTATTTTCTGTTAGTAGTTTTGTTTCTTTAGTTTTACTAAAAATATTTTCTGAAAATTTCGTTGTCATTAAAAGCCTCCTTAATTAGAACATATGTTCATTTTAGAACAGGTGTTCTAATTAAGTCAACAAAATTAATTACAGTATTTGAAAATTTTAATAGATTGAGTTGTCTGTATACTTAATTACACTTAAACTAGGGCTTCTTTTGTTATTTATTCTAGTGTNATTGAATTATATCTATTGATATTTAAAGTTATTCAAAATTGCAGACTCTAATTATGAATTTTGTGTGAAGAAAAAAAATAATACATTAGAATTATAATATGCCTGAAAAAATTATCACAAATAAAACTTACGATTTTTCTTCTGATCAAAACCTTTGGGAACTAAGTGAATGGGAAGCTCTCGAAAAAAAAACAATAGATGGCATTTTGTCAGCTGATTCTGAAGAAGACTCTTACAAGATATGTAAGAATCTAGGTAAAAAAATAATTAAGAACTATAGTAATAGTTTTTTTACTGTAACAAGATTTTTACCAAAATCTAAAAGAGATTTAGTTGAAATAATTTATGGATCGGTAAGATTCCCAGATGAAATAGTTGATACATTTGATCTGCCTTCGGTTGAAAAACATAAAATGCTTGAAAGTTGGAAAAATAAATTCTTAGAATCAAATAACCATAAAGATCTGAAATCACTGATTAATAATCAAATACCAGTAATTATTTCTTCCTATAGAAAAGCAGCAAACGAAAAAAAAATACCTGATGAGTACTATCTTTCTTTTATCGAAGCTATGAAAAAAGATATAGACGTATCAGAATACCAAAACATGGACTCCTTAATTAATGAATATGTATATGGTTCAGCGATTGTGGTAGGTTATTTTTTAGCATATATTTACGGTCCTAATAAAAATAAAACTGTTGAAGATCTTTTAGAGCCATCAAAAGACCTGGGGATTGCACTTCAATTAACTAACTTTTCTAGAGATGTTTATGAAGATTATTTCAGAGGTAGATTTTATGCTCCTTCAAACCTAATTAAAAAGCCAAAAGATAAATCAGAGCTTTCAGGATATGTTATAAAAGCAAGGAAGATTTTAGCATTAGAAGCTGAAAATTGGTATGCAAAGGCAGAAAAAGGAATGGATTATTTTGCTCCAGACAGTCAAATTGCAATAAAAACATGTTTGGAACTATACAGAAAACTCAACTCAAAAATACTAAACAATGAAATGCCTGCAGATTATAGATACAGTTTAAGCTTGAGAGAAAAATTGTCATTTTTACCCATGAGAAAATTCTGGAAATTAGCCTTACTTTATATATGAAAAAAAAATCAAAAATAATAATTATTGGTGGAGGTATAGGAGGATTATCATTAGGACCTTTATTAAGTAATGATAACTTTGAAGTTGAAATTTTTGAATCTGAACCAACTCTAGGCGGAAGAGCAAATATTATAAAGGAAGAAGGTTTTACTTTTGATACAGGTCCATCCCTTCTAAATTATCCATGGGTATACGAAGAATATTTTTCTAATTTTGGTAAAAATTTTTATGACTATGTTGATCTGATAAAGGTTGATCCAGCGGTTAATTTTGTATGGAGAGACAAAACTAACCTACAACTCAGCTCTGATATCAACAAGCTATCTGATGAAATAAGTAAATTTTGTCCTAATGACAGAAATGGACTAATAGAATTTTTAAAAAGTTCTCAAAAAAAATATGATCTAGCATTTAAGAATATTGTTACTAAGAATTCGTCTAATGTTTTCAGCTGGTTAATAAATGCAGGTATAACAAATCTTCTTAGTCTCGGATTGACAAACAGTATGTATAACGAGATCAATAAATTTTTTGAAGAGAAAAAAGTTGTGGAGGCACTCAGTTCCTACAGCATGTATTTAGGTGATTCTCCTTATAAACTTCCTGGGTTTTTTAGTATATTGCCTTACGGAGAATTACAGTATGGTCTCTGGATGCCAAAAGGTGGGATGTATGGGCTTGTTGAAGGACTAATTAAATTGAATCAAGAAAAAGATGTAAAAATAAATACTTCTTCCAAAATAAAAAAAATCATAGTAGAAAAAAAATCAGCAATAGGAGTAATTCTAGAGGATGGAAGTGAAATACTTAGCGATATTATTGTTTCTAATGTTGACTCAGAAACAACCCACAAAGACTTAATTGGTATTAATTCTAAAAAATATAAAATGACTCCATCTGCATACACNTTTTANTGGGGTATAAATAANAATATTGATTCNCTNACACATCATACTATTTTCTTACCTGATAATTTCAAAAAAACATTTGATGAACTTTTNAGCAANAATGAAATNCCAAATGATTTACCTTTTTATATTTCAATCCCATCAAAAACTGACTCAAGTTTAGCTCCAAAAGGACAGTCTTCTCTTTTTGNACTAATTCCTTGCCCTGTTATTTCAAAGTTTAGTGAGGAACATAATATTGAAAAAGCATTCGAATTAAAAAATGAAGTTTTTAATAGATTTGAGCAAAATGATATAGATATAAAAAAAGAAGATATAATTTTTGAAAAAATTTATACTCCGCATGAATGGAAAAATAATTTTGGACTTTTCGACGGTTCAGCTTTTGGACCGTCACATAATTTTTCTCAAATAGGTCCATTTAGGAACTCAAATAAATCAAAAAAAATCAAGAATTTATACTTTGTAGGAGCTTCTACAACTCCAGGNACAGGNGTACCTATGTGTATTTTAAGTTCTAAAATGACAAANGAAATCATTCAAGAAGAGTTACATAAATGAATATTATAATTTTGATAATACTTAGTTCGTTTGTTTTTTACTCAATAATTATTAGTCTAAGTAATATTTTTTGGAGATATTCAAAATCTAAGATTATAAATAAAAATGATCTATCCATACTTATTCCNGCTAGAAATGAAGAAAANAATATACTNNATTGTTTAAATTCNATAATTANAACAAACAAAAATTATAAAGAAATAATAGTTTACGATGATCATTCCACTGATGGCACTTTAGAAATCTTAANAAAAGTCTCCAAAACTCATTCTAAAATTAAAATTGCTAAAACAAAAAAATTAGAAAAAGGTTGGATAGGAAAATCATTTGCTTGTTATCAACTAGCTAAACAGTCATCTTCAGAATGGATAATCTTCATAGACGCAGATACTGAAGTAAAAGATGATCTNANTCANCTTATAAATTATTCATTAGAAAANAAATTATCTATGCTTTCAGCGTGGCCTANAATAGACATGAAATCACTATCAGAAAAAATTTTTATGCCAATTTTAAATTTTATAGTTTATACAACTTGCCCNATGATTATTTCAAAAAAAAATATANACTCTGAAAATTTAGGAATTGCACATGGAGCATGTATTTTATTTAATAAAAAAACATATATGAAACTAGGAGGACACAAACTCGTAAAAAAAGANCTNTTTGAAGANACTAGATTAGCTAGGATATGGAGATCTAAAGGAGAAAAGAATTACTGTATAGATGGTAAAGATATAATTTCAGTAAAAATGTATAGCACTTTTAAGGAGATATGGAACGGTTTCAAAAAAAATTATTATCCAAGTTTTGGTAGAGATATATCNTTTTTTATTTTTCAAATTATTTTCTTAGTAAGTTATATAGTTTCACCATTAATTTATTTGTGGTTGATTTTGNCAGATTCAAATAGAGAAATTTCATTGATTTTATTAATACTTAATTTCATTCCTATTCTCATCATAAATATTAAGTTTAGATATAATTTTTTTTCAATATTTACTCAACCTTTTGGGATAAGTATTATGCTGATTTTAGGAATATCATCATGGAAAAACATGAAGTTTGGAAACGGNTTAACATGGAAAGATAGAACTTATGACTAAACAAAAAAAAGTTGTAATAATTGGTGGTGGATTAGGCGGATTATCAACGGCAATAAATTTATTAGATTCAAATTTTGAAGTTACAATCATTGAGAAAAATAAAAATCTTGGTGGAAAAATGAATATTTTTCAAAAAGATGGACATACATTTGATACAGGACCTTCATTAATTACTTTGCCTCATATTTTTGAAAATTTATTCAAAAAAACTAATGAAGATATTCATGACCACATTAATTTAATGAGAATAAACCCTCTTTTTTTATATATGTTTGGAGATGAAAATATTGAATATTCTTTAGATCTTAGTAGTATTGAAAAAATTTATTCAGACTCTCAAGATCAATTAGAAAAATTTTATGAACTAATCTCAAAAGGATCAAAGCTATTCAATTTATCAGAGAATACATTTTTTGAACAATCTTTATTTTCAAAACCAAAATTTTCCAACTTGAGGCTTCTACTCCAATCACCCTACAAAGTTTTCTTTCAAAAATATAATAAGCTAATTGAAAAAACATTCGAAGATGAAAAACTAAGAAAAATATTCAATAGATANCCTACATATGTGGGGTCATCTCCCTATAAATCTACAGGNATATTATCTGTTATTCCATTTATGGAGCTTAGCTACGGAGCCTGGTATATAGAAGGTGGAATTTATAAATTGATTGAAGCTTTAGAAAAGATTATTATCCAGAAAAATATTGAAGTAAAAAAAGATATCAAAGTTTCTAAAATAAATCATAAAAATAATAAAGTTGAATCAGTCATACTGAATAATGGAGAGGAAATAAAGTGTGACATTGTTGTGAGTAATGTAGATCCAGTAATAACTAAAAGCATGCTTAATAATAATGTAAAAATAAAAAATCATTCTCTATCAATGTCAGGGCTAGTTCTACTAGTTGGAACTGATAAAAAGTTTCCTGAATTATTTCATCATAATGTTATTTTTTCTGATAATTACGAAAATGAGTTTAATGAAATTTTTGAACAAAAAAAATTTCCATCTGATCCAACTATTTATATNAATTGCCCAACTAAGACNGATAAAACTTTGGCTCCTGAGGGATGTGAATCTGTTTTTATTATGTGTAACACTCCAGCAACAGAAGATACATGGGGTCCTAATGAAATTAAAAATGCAGTTTCAAAAATAAGAAATAAATTAGTAAAACAAAATCTTGAAAAATTAATAGATGATGCTAAATTTATTGAAGTCATTACTCCAAATGATTTTGAAAAAAAATATGCAGCCCCCTATGGATCTATTTACGGGAAAGTATCTCATGGATTCTTAGGAACTATAATGAGACCTTCAAATAAGGATAAAAAAATTAAAGGTCTATATTATGTTGGAGGAGGAGTTCATCCTGGAGGCGGAACACCGATAGTAATTATGTCTTCAGGAATAGTAACTCAAGAAATAGCAAGAGACTATGTATAACTACTTACATGAGAAATATAATCTAGATAGATTAAAATTAGGTACTGCTATCTATTTTTTACTTTTTATCGTACTAATTATGGGCGGTATTCTAGCAGAATTAGGATTTATAAAAAACACTCCTAATTGGGCTCCTAATTTATTCATGTTAGTTGGTAGCTTACTTATTTTATTTTATTCAGCNAAAAAATTACGTTTTATTTATTTAGCAATTGGAATTATAGGATTTTTATATGAAGTTATTGGTGTAAAATTTGGTTTTTTATTTGGAGCTTATTCATACTCTGAAGTATTTAATTTACAATTATTTTCTGTCCCTTTGGTTATGATCTCAGCTTGGATTATTATTGCTAATTTTACTAATAGTTTCTTTAGAAGCATGAAAAAAATATATTTTATTATTTTAGGTTCTCTGCTAATGGTTATAACNGATTTAGTCATTGATCCAATAGCAGTAGATGGATTGGAAATATGGATATGGGAAAATCCAGGTCAGTATTATGGTATACCAAATCATAATTTTTATGGTTGGTTCATTTTATCGTTACCTATATTTTATTTATTATCTTTCTCAAAAAATGATATTCATCTTATAAGTAGAGCTGTATCAAACTTAGTAATTAGTTTTTTTTCGATTATAGGGATTATTAATGATATTATTTTTCCATCAGTATTAGGAATAATTTTAGTTTTAGTGAATTTATATTTATATATAAAAATTAAAAGAAAAGAAAATGTTATATAGAAACTATGGCAACAATAAACAAAAACTTTCTGTGGTTGGTTTAGGAGGAATTTCGGTAAAGGGTTTAGGGCAAAAAAAAGCTACTGAAATAATAAATTATGCCGTAGATAAAGGTGTTAATTATTTTGATGTAGCTCCAACTTATGGAGATGCTCAAGAACTATTTGGGGTTGGTTTAAAAGGNCATAGAAATAAAATTTTCTTAGCATGTAAAACTAAATTTAGATCTTCAAAAGATGCAACTGAAGACTTTAATAATTCTTTGAAATTATTAAAAACCGATTATTTTGATTTATATCAACTTCATGGAATGAAAAGTAAAGAGGATTATGAAGAAGCCATGGGAAAAAATGGAGTTATTGAAGCCCTAGATAAAGCAAAAAAAGATGGAAAAATTAAACACGTTGGATTTTCCTGTCACTCCACTGAAATTGCAGAGTTATTAATTGAAAACTATGACTTTGACTCAGTCCTACTCCCTGTAAACTGGAACCTTATACTCAAACAAGGCTTTGGAAAAGATACTATAGATAAAATCACTAAAAAAGGTATTAGTGTATTAGCTCTAAAGGTTATGGCTCACAGATTATGGAAAAATAAAGAAGAAAGAGAAAATAGTTATAAAAATTGCTGGTATAAACCTCTTGATAATCAAAAAGAAATCAATTTAGCAGTAAATTTTGCATTATCCCAAAATATAACTTCATTTCTTCCTCCAGGCGACCACAAACTCTTCTATAAAGGTTTGGAGGCTGTAGAAAATTATAAAAAAATAGATCAAAAAGAAATAAATCAACTAATTGATCTAAAAAATAATTTACCAATAGGTTCAAATAAAGAAATATACATATAATGAAAAACTATGAAATAAAAGCCTTGATTTTTGATGTTTTTGGAACAGTTGTTGATTGGCGTAAAACTCTAACAAAAAACNTAAATAATTTCTTACCTAAAGCTCTATCTAATAGTGACCTAGAGATATTTGCACATGAATGGAGAAAAGGTTATTCAGATTATATTTCCGACTTTAACAATAATAAGACAGATTGGAAAAATGTTGATGAAATACATAAAGAGAAATTAATAGAAATACTTAACTCTTTTAATTTATTTGATTCCATGAATGAAAGTTCTATAAATAAACTCAATCGAATATGGCATCAATTAGAACCATGGGAAGACTCTGTAGAAGGATTAAACCTCTTGAAATCAAAGTTTAGTATAGGCACTTTATCTAACGGGAACTTTTCATTACTCTTAAATATGAGCAAATATTCAAATTTACATTGGGACTTTATTTTTTCAGGAGATATATTTATGAAATATAAACCAAATAAATTTGTATACAAAAAAGCATGTGAATTTTTAGGACTAAAAAATGATCAAGTAATGCTAGTTGCTGCTCATGAAAATGACCTTATAGCTGCCAAAAAATCAGGACTAAAAACAGCCTATGTGCATAGACCTTTTGAGCACTCAGATAAAGCAAAAAAGAAACTACATAATAATTTTGATTATAACTCCAGCAGTTTTACAGAACTATATCAATTAATAAAATAAAAGAAATTCTATACCAAATTAGTTGACAATTATATTGGTTATTAATATTCTCTATTTTGGGTCTTATTTAAGTACTCTAAATAAGACATTTTTAAATTAAAAAAATATCCTAAAATAATATTTTTTAAAATTAAATTGATAGCATAATTTATCTAATTAGAAAGGTTAGAAAAAATGAAAAAAGTTTTATCAAGTTTATTGTATCTTTCAA